>NZ_JAFIBU010000001.1:4322500-4622500 GCF_017833255.1 Paenibacillus sp. PvR098 | reverse complement strand
TGAGCGATGTCGATCAATCCAGCCAGCGGCAAATACAGCTCCGCCCCGGTTACGATCCCTGTCATCGCTTTGTCAGGCGACGCTAACTCCGAATTGATTTCCAGAGAAGATGTATTGCAGAAACGGCGTACGTATTCTTCGTTGCGCTGCAGGATGGCAAACGTTTCGCTGCCGGCCGGCTTCACAAGCAGGTCGACTTTCTTGCTCATCGGAACGTTCACTTCCGCGCGAATGTTGCGGACGGAACGGATGATGTCCATCAACAGCTCCATTTCGCGTACGGCCTCCGGGGCCTCAAAACGCGCTTCGAATGTCGGCCAAGCGGCAAGCGTGATCGTTTCTCCTTCATGCGGCAAATGCTGCCATATTTCTTCGCTGATGAATGGCATGAACGGATGAATCAACCGCTGTGTCCGATCCAGCACATACGCGAGCACGGATTTTGTCGTCTTCTTGGCGGCCTCATCATTTCCGTACAAGGACAGCTTACTGAATTCGATATACCAGTCGCACAGATCGTCCCAAATGAAGTTGTAGAGCAGTCGTCCCGTTTCGCCGAACTCGTACGAATCGATCAGTCTGGTAACATCGCGTACGGTTTCATTCAACCTGTGCAATATCCACCGGTCGGCCGTTCCCAGCTCTCCATTCAGATCGATATCGGAGGCCTTGAAGTCACCGAGATTCATGAGCGCAAAACGCGACGCATTCCATATTTTGTTCGCAAAGTTGCGGACCTGCTCTACCTTTTCCCAACGGAAACGAAGATCCTGCCCAGGTGTGGAGCTCGTTGAAATCATAAAGCGCATCGCATCGGCGCCGTATTTCTCGATCACCTCGAGAGGGTCGACACCGTTACCAAGCGACTTGGACATTTTCCGTCCTTCCGAATCGCGCACCAGGCCGTGAATGAGAACATCCTTGAACGGGATGCTATCCGTAAACTCAAGCCCGCTGAAAATCATTCGAGCGACCCAGAAATAAATAATATCGTATCCCGTAACCAGCAGGTCGGTCGGGTAGTAGCGCTTCATATCTTCCGTTTGCTCGGGCCAGCCGAGCGTGGAGAACGGCCACAGCGCAGAGCTGAACCAAGTATCCAGCACATCCTCATCCTGCTTCAAGTGTGTACCGCTGCAGTGCGGACATACCGTCGCATCTTCGCGGGTTACGATGACTTCGCTGCAGTCGCCACAGTACCATGCAGGAATTCGGTGGCCCCACCAAAGCTGACGCGAAATGCACCAATCGCGCACATTCTCGATCCAATGCAAATATATTTTTTCAAACCGGTCTGGCACAAAGTTAACGCCTTGAGCGGATTTCTGCGCTTCTATCGCGCGGTCTGCCAGCGGCTTCATCTTCACAAACCACTGAGTCGACAAATACGGCTCTACGACGGCACCGCTGCGTTCGCTGTGTCCGACCTGATGCACATGCTCTTCGATTTTGATCAGCACGCCCAGCTCTTTCATGTCTGCAACGATTTGCTTACGGCAATCGAAGCGGTCGAGCCCTTGGTATTTACCCGCATTCCCGTTCATGGTACCGGACTCGTCCATCACGAGCACCTGAGGCAGATCATGGCGCTTGCCTACCTCAAAATCGTTCGGATCATGCGCCGGCGTAATCTTAACCGCGCCGCTTCCGAACTCTTTCTCAACATACTCATCGGCAATAATCGGAATTTCTCTTCCGATGATCGGCAGGATAAGCGTCTTTCCAATCAGATGCTTGTATCGCTCGTCTTTCGGATGTACAGCCACCGCTGTATCCCCGAGCATCGTCTCCGGACGGGTCGTCGCAACAATGATAAACTCCTCACTGTCTTTGACGGGATATTTCAAATGGTAGAGAGCACCTTGCACTTCTTTGTACTCTACCTCAATGTCGGAAAGCGCCGTACGGGCAGCCGGATCCCAGTTGATGATATATTTACCGCGATAGATCAAACCCTTTTCATAGAGACGGACGAATACCTCGCGCACCGCCTTCGATAGTCCTGCATCCAGTGTGAAGCGTTCACGGGAATAATCGAGAGAGAAGCCCATTTTGGCCCACTGTTCGTGGATTGTACCCGCATAATGTTCCTTCCACTCCCATACTTTCTCAAGGAATTTCTCCCGACCCAGGTCATAACGGGTCACGCCTTCCTCACGTAGCTTCTGCTCTACCTTCGTTTGGGTAGCGATACCCGCATGGTCGGAACCCGGCAGCCACAGTGCATCATAACCCTGCATCCGCTTCGTGCGGACCATGATATCCTGCAGCGTAAAATCGAGCGCATGGCCGATGTGCAGCATACCAGTCACGTTCGGCGGCGGAATGACAATCGTGTAGGGTTTCGCGTCTTGACGCTGACCCGCTTGAAAATATTGGCCCTTCAGCCAGTATTCATACCATTTCTTCTCGGCTTCCTTCGGGTCATAAGTCGTCGGCATCGACGTATCCGGCGTGGCCGCTTGTTTTGTTTCTTCCATAACTGGCAAACCTCCATCTGCATTCTAATTCAGTAGGGATATATGTCGCAGGGGCGCAGCCTCCAAGATCCGCATCGCTGCATAATACCAAAAAAGCCTTTCGCCGCAAAGGACGAAAGGCTCTCGCTTCCGTGGTACCACCTTTATTCCGTACTTTTGCATGAATTAAGCGGAGTCTCCTCCGGTCAAAATACGGCGCTCAAACAGGTAACGGCTGCAACCGGCCGAATCTAAGCTTCACTTTCAATTCGGCAACTCCGGGGCGACTTCGACAGGTACATTCCTGCGGAACCTTCCAGCCTCTTGCTGGCTCCACTCTCTGAAGGGTTCGCTGTCTACTATTCCCTTTCAATGTTTTTACTGCATCTATGCGTATTATGATAAACAATCATAAGGTGAGAGTCAATACAAGAACCATTTTCACCCGTCTATTTTAAGACTTCCTTTACGACAAGTATAGACAAAAAAATCCCCGAACAAGCCTGTATGAAGGCTGATCGGGCATTTTTTATTAGCTCTGCAGCTTATTTCGGTATGTAGACAATTTGTCCTTCCATTAATTCGCCCTCTCCAAGCCGGTTGTAAAGCGCGATTTCTCTTGGATTTAAATCATAGCGTTTGGCAATCGTTTCAAGGGTTTCTTCCTTTTGCACAATGCACATCCGGAGCTTCTTAAACTCCTGCTGTTCTCTATTGGCACTCAGGAGCAGGTTTTTCCATTCCACCTTCTCCGAAGGCAGCTTTTGTGCCGTAGACTGTCCATCTTCCGGAGGCCGTGTGTCCGATTTGGAGGAACCATGCTTCAGCAGCGAAGCCAGACCGAACGACTTGTATATCGGCTCCGCAGCGGATTCGGCTGCGTCAGTCGTTTTTTTAGAGCCCAGGCCGACTTTCATTTCCTTCTTCTCCGTCGTATTCGCCGCGGCTTCCGCGGCTGGTTCTTCTTCCTTCACGGCCCCCGAAGCTTCGGGCTCCGACTCCTTCTCCTCTTTCTTTGCCGGCTCGCTTGGCGGAGCAGTAGGTTCTTGCTGACTGCTTGGCTCAGCCTTCTCCTGCGGCAAGACCTCTGCGGGAGCTTGTTCCGAACGAGGGATTTCCTCCCCAGCGGACTCACTTAACGACGACGATTCCTCCTGTATCTCGGAACGCCGCTCCGGCACCTCATGGACAAACACGACCTCTTCCTCGGTTTCCCTCCATTGATCGGACTCCGAGCTTGAAACATTCTCGACGCCTCCGAGCGACAGCACTCCCGTCACATTCAAGCTTCGAGCAGACAGCAGATCCACGTCGAAATTTTCGATCTCAACGGCGATATCTTCCACACGCTGCACGCGATTCATCGGCAGCGTGATTTCTACCGGAATCAAATGCTGCAATGTCTGATCCGTACGCTCCAGTTCATCGACATAAGTCCCCGTCAATAGCAGATTGCCGCGAAGCACGGCTTGTTCTCCTTGCGGAAGCACCTGAATGTGGGGAATCAGTTCCACCCCTTCCAGCTCCTTAATGCCAAGCACACCTTCGGATAAATGCACACGTTCGTAAATATCAAACCTAAGCCCGTTATGCTGCTTCGTCAATGTAACATCCTCCCTTCCACATTTCACCTTTCCAGAAAAAGAAAGATCGTCAGCGCATTGGTCTTTACAATTTATATGGCTGCTGATGGAGGAGCATGACTACTATTTTTTCAATTGCTCGTAAAGAACCGCAAAGTCATCAGGCCAAGTGGCTCGCACTTCCATTCGTTCTCCCGTGAATGGTTCAGAGAACACCAACTGCTCCCCGTGGAGCGCTTGCCTAGCCATACCCATGCCCGCCGTGCGGCCACCGTAGAGCGAGTCACCTAGCAGAGGATGCCCCAGATGGCTCATGTGAACGCGGATTTGGTGTGTTCTCCCCGTCTCCAGTCTTAACCTTACAAGTGATGCCGAATCGAGCCTTTCCAGAACCTCGTAATGGGTTACAGCGGGATCCCCCGTGCGGGATACGCGCCTGCGCGTCGCGTGATGTCGGTCCCTGCCGATCGGCGCATCGATGCGCCCCCTGCTTTCAGGCGGATGTCCTTGTACCAAAGCAACATAAATCCGCTCTACTCGCTTGTCCCGCATCGCTTCATCCAAACGAGATTGCGCCCACTCATTCTTAGCCAGCAGCACCGGCCCAGTCGTGTCCTCGTCCAACCGGTGAATGTGACGCGGGCGACAGCGTTGTCCGGTCGATTCCAGATACGAGCCCAGCGCATGCAGCAGCGTACCCGTTTCCCCATCACGTGTTGGATGCACCTTCATACCTGCAGGCTTGTTCGCCACTAGGCTGAAATCATCCTCATAGAGCACTTCGACTTCTGTCCATTCAGGTACATACTGGAGGGTTTCCTCAGGAAACAAGCGAAGCATCACCCTGCGGCCTTTCCACTGAATATTGCTCGATCGGAACAGCTTTTGAAGAAATCGATCTCCCACCGTTACGGCCAATGCATGACGGATATCTTCTATTGAATGAACGTCTTGCTCGGCCGTCCATTCAAGCCATTCACCCTTACGGCGCCATACGCTCATCTTAGGAATCCTCCTCGACACCATTGGCAGTGAGTTTCTTACGATAGTGCATCCACTCGATCCTAGCCGCCGCCAAAATGACTAAAAGCAGGACAAAGAACAGCCCCATTACAAGTATCATTTCCAGCGTGATGCCAAAAAAACTGTATTTTTTCAAGATCACGTAACTTCCTCCATCCATAGACTTAACAACATTCTACCAAAACGCGGTATTTTCTCAAAGCGGTTACATTGCCAGAGGAGCGTCTATCTGACTCTAGCAAACTCTGTTAATAGGTACTTCAATATGATAGAATGTGAAAGCAAATTTAATTTGACCATTGTTCATTTCGATTATTTCATATGGGAGAGACTACGATTGGTTACTGTCTTGCAAAGGATCCGAAGCTGGGGCAGGCTGAAGAGAACACTCTTTGGGATCGCTCTTTTCACTTTTTTGACCTCTAGTTTTTTATTTTTGACCGGACCGGGAAATCAAATTAGAGTGTGGCTTGCAGAAACGGTCATTACCACTCAGCATCGGAGCTGGGCCTGGATCTTTGTGGGTGCGGAACAGCGAGATTTGCTGGTTCAAAAGATGCAAAACGCTATTGAAGACGCCGCCCGCGAAAAGCAAGATCTAGGAATGGTAAGCATCAGCCAACATCGCTCCGCAGACGAATGGGTTCAAGTGGAGGACATATCAGGCCCGTTATGGAAAGGTAAAAAGATGTACGTGTTCGATCCGAAATCGATTCGCGTCATGACACCGTTCCAGTCGGGTGAAGGGGAACGAATCACTTCCATGGTTAGCCGTACCGGCGCTGTGGCCGGAGTCAACGGAGGAAGCTTTGACGATCCGGAGGGTCTGGGCAACGGCTTTGCCGCCATCGGCGTCGTTATCTCGGGCGGCGATATTATCTTCACGGATCAAGATGGGAGTATTCCGCAGCATATTATCGGCTTTACCAAGGAAGGTAAACTCGTGATCGGTAAATATAATATTTTCGAGCTGAGGGATATGGGGATTTCCGAAGCCGTATCGTTCTACCCAAGGCTGATTGCGAACGGCAAGCCGCTTATTACAAGCGGTGACGGCGGCTGGGGCCGTGCGCCGCGAACCGCCGTTGGGCAAAAGCCCGACGGTACCGTCATTTTTATCGTCATCGACGGCCGCCAATCGAACAGCGTAGGAGCCACCTTGAAGGAGGTTCAAGATATACTGCTGAAAGAAGGCGCCGTCAATGCAGGAAATTTGGACGGCGGGGCTTCTTCCGAGCTCGTGGTCGGAGACCAGCTGGTAACCCATCCGTCCAGCCGTTACGGTGAGCGCAGGCTGCCTTCCGCCTTTCTCGTTTACGACAATCCATCAGCCGTGGTTGCGAACCGTGTCTGGGACGGCGTAGATAAAATCGATCCCGGAGGCTCCTATGACCACCCGGAATTTTTGCGGGAGCAAGCGGAGAAGAAAGCGCGCCAGCAGCAAAACCCGGCACCCGTGCCGGCCAAACCTGCAAGCGTCGAGAAACCGAAGAGCGTGCCTGCTTCCACTGAAACGAAGCCTTCAGCAGGCGGCGAGGAAAATAGTCACAGCGACAAAGCCGACACCTCCGCCGGAGCGACTCCGACGAAGCCCAGCGCGACAGAGACGGGGAACTCCCACGCCCCAACGGTTCAGAAAGAAAACGGAAGTTCGGTCGGCAGCGAAATCCCTTCGGAAATAACCGCGCCTCCACCGGTTTCCGCACCGTCGCTGGCGCCAGTTGACGACAAGGATTCGGGAATCCCCCCCATGGAACATTCCGGTGGTGCCGTGGAGGCACAAACAAAGATAGATACCGCTGGGGCTTTGCAGGGACCGATTCCGGCATCCAATTAGGAGGGAACAAAGAACTTCCTATATACTCCAGCCACCCAACAAAACAAAAGGCTCCCTGTATTCTTCAAATTGAGGAATACAGGGAGCCTTTTGTTTGCAGCTTCGATCTTTTGTATCAAAGCGGCCAGCAGCGGATTTGGCTTTATGTCACAGACGCTTCAGCGCCTGATAATGCGCCTCAATCGTCGCGTCAATATCCGCGTCCGTATGGGCTGCCGAAACGAACATCCCCTCGAACTGCGAAGGGGCAATACTAACCCCATCATCAAGCAGCGCTGCGAAATAACGGTTAAACCGGTCTAGATCGGACAGCTTCGCCGTCTCATAATTAACTACCTTCGCGTCCGTGAAAAACGGACATACCATCGAGCCCACGCGATTAATGGTAGACGCAATCCCCAGCTCACTGGCATTTTTCAGGAAGCCATGCTCCAGTCTAGCGGACTTCCGCTCCAACTCCTCATAAACGCCCGGCGCTCCTAGCAGTTTCAGCGTCGTGTAACCGGCCGCCATGGCAAGCGGGTTCCCCGACAGTGTTCCCGCCTGATAAATCGGTCCAGCTGGAGCGATATGCTCCATAATCTCCTTTTTACCGCCGTAGGCGCCTACAGGAAGACCTCCACCGATCACCTTACCGAGACAGGTGAGGTCCGGAGTGATACCGTAGAGCCCTTGTGCGCTGTGTAGACCTACGCGAAAGCCGGTCATGACCTCATCAAAGATCAGCAGGCTGCCGTAAGAAGCGGTCGTTTGCCGCAAGCCTTCAAGGAAGCCAGGCTGCGGCGGTACGACGCCCATATTTCCGGCTATCGGCTCAACGATAACCGCGGCGATTTCTTCACCGAACTTTTCGAATGCAAGCCGTACCGACTCCAGATCATTATAAGGAACTGTAATCGTATTGGCCGCTACGGATTCCGGTACGCCCGGACTATCCGGAAGGCCAAGCGTGGCAACTCCTGAACCCGCCTTAATCAGCAGCGAATCCGCATGGCCGTGGTAACAGCCTTCGAATTTCAGAATTTTACTGCGGCCTGTGTAGCCCCTGGCGAGCCGAAGCGCGCTCATTGTTGCCTCCGTACCGGAGTTGACCATTCGGACCATCTCGATCGAAGGGATACGTTCGATAACCAATTTGGCCATGTCCGTCTCCAGCTCTGTCGGCGCTCCGAAGCTTGTACCGAGCTCTGCGGTTCGTTTCACGGCCTCTATGACTTCCGGATGGGCGTGTCCAACAATAAGCGGCCCCCACGATCCGATGTAATCAATGAACTCATTACCGTCCACATCACAGACGCGGGAACCGGCTCCTTTGACCATAAACAGCGGTGTCAATCCGACCGATTTGAAGGCGCGGACAGGACTGTTCACACCTCCAGGTATGTATTGCTTCGCTTCCGCAAAAGCTTGTGCGGAACGCGCGTCGGAACGTTTGCGCTGATCGTTCATTTGGGTCCCACCTTTGCTATAGTTATACTTGAAACCATCCCTCAGCCGATATATAATTAACCGGATAATCTCACTGTCATTATATCACTTACAAAGCAGACCGACACCCCTGTCTTCCAATACAGCCATACGGGCGATGAAAAAGTATTTGTCCATGTTCAAAATCGGCAAGCTTTCGCTCATTGACGGCAAGCCGCGCACCGCTTCGGATCAGACTCTGGAGGAGAGCGTTCTCATTACACTTTACACGCCCGTGCTGCTGCAGGTCATCCGCGACCTTCAGGAAAGACAGATTCTTACCTTCACCGGTTCGGACATGACTCTCGATCTGGCCAAGCTTAGAGGACAAAAGAAGGCCCGATCACATCGGGCTTTCTCTCGTTCTACTTCAGATGGGCCGCCATTTGCTGTGCGGCTTCCCTCCCCTGCCGGATACAGTCCGGCAGGCCTACCCCTTGGAATGCTCCTCCCGTCACCAGCACTCCGGGCATGCGTTCGGACAATGCTTCGCGGACACGACGGATGAGTTCAAGATGTCCAACAGGATATTGGGGCATGGAGCGCATCAGCTTCGTCATCTCCGTAAATATCGGTTCGGCTGTGATCCCCATCGTATCCTTCAAATCTTTCCGCACCGCGCGGAGAACCCCGTCCTCCGTCATATGCAGCCAACGGTCATCTCCCGAACGCCCAACATAGCAGCGAAGCAGCACCTTACCGGTTGGAGCTGCATGGAGCCACTTGACCGATGTCCAGGTACAAGCCGTTATAAACCGCCCTTCACGTCTAGGTACCACAAACCCCGAGCCGTCAAGCTCACGAACCATGTCTTTGGAATCAAACGCCAGAATGACGTTCGCCACGGATACGTAATCAATCCGGTCCAGCTCTCGTACTTCGGGAACCTCGGTACCAAGCACTTCAGAAATCCCGTAAGCGGGGAGCGCCACAATGACCCCGTCGGCTTCCTCCGCCGCTCCGTCTTCCCGTATAACCCTGTACCCCTGCTCCGTCTTCTCCACCCGTGATACGCCGCATTGTTTAAGAAAACGTACATCGTCTAATGCATCCAGCAGTCCGTGAACCAACGTTTCCAGTCCTTCCTTGTAAGTCAGGAACGTCGTATTGCGCGCAGCTTCCGGCAGTGTCCGGCTTTCCTCGCCGCCCGCCTTCCGGTTTTGCATCATGCCCAGGATCAGACTGCGGTGCTTCTGCTCAATAGCGTGAAATTGCGGAAAGGTCGCTCTCAAGCTCAAGTTATACGTATCGCCTGCATAAATGCCTGCCAGCAAAGGCTCTGCGATTTGCGCAAGCACCTCAGTCCCCAGACGCCGCTCCAAAAAATGCCCGAGGGACTCGTCCTCCGGCGACGTCCGTTTGGGCAGTACCAAATCCAAAGCTGCACGAGCCTTGCCGGACATCGATAAAAGTCCCGTTCGCATAAACGGAACCATCTGGGTAGGAATCCCCAGCATCAGGCCGGGAGGCATTCGATGCAGCTTGCCCCCCGATAAAATGTAGGTTTTCTTCGCGTTAGGATTCGTGCCTGTCAGTTGATCCTCCAGCCCAAGCTCCCGGGTTAAATCAATGATAGGCTGCTTCCGGGCCAAGAACGAATCCGGTCCCTTCTCAATGATGAAGCCGTCCCGCTTTAATGTGTGGATTTTCCCCCCGAACGTTTCCCCTTTTTCCATCAAGGTAATCCGCAAAGGTGTGTTCGAGCTTTTCTTCAAATCATAAGCGGCGCTAAGGCCTGTAATGCCTCCGCCGATAATAACGACGTGTTTGGCGCTGCCGTCCATTCAATCAATTCCTCTCCAACTGTGCATAGACGACTTCGCTTAACGTTTCCATGTACAGCGGGTCGGTATTCAAGGAACGGGTGCGTTCCAGCTGCAGTCCGAGCTCGCGAGCCGTTTTTTGCGCCTCAATATCGAGGTCGTACAATATTTCAAGATGATCGGATACAAACCCGATCGGGCAGACTAACACATGCTCCGCCTGCTTCTCTTCCTTAATGGTACGAAGCACGTCCAGAACATCGGGGCCAAGCCATGGAACACCGGTTTGTCCTGCGCTTTGCCAGCCGAATTGCCAATTCTTCAGGCCGACTCGGGCCGCGATCTCCTTGGAGGTATCCAGCAGCTGTTCCGGGTACGGGTCTTTCATCTCGAGTATTTTTTCCGGCAGGCTGTGTGCGGTAAAAATGACCTTGACCCGGTCCTTCTCCACACCTTCGAATCGCTCTAAGCTTTCTTCCACACGCACCGCTAAGGCCTCGATCAGCTTGGGATGCAGATGATAGCTGTGTACGAAGCGAATGCTTAATCCAAGCTCATCCGCCTTTGCTTGCGCCCGTTTAATATAGCCGCCGACGCTCATCGAGGAATAATGCGGAGCCAGCACGACCCCGACCGCTTCCGTAAGACCGTCTTGCACGATTTGCTCCACTCCGTCTTCAATAAAAGGAGCGGCATGCTTTAATCCCTGATAACAAATAAACGTCGTGCCCGGATATTTCTCGTTCAGCCGATCCTCCAGCGCCTTCACTTGTTTATCTGTGTTCTCTCGAAGCGGAAATACGCCTCCAACAATAGCTTCGTAGCGGCTCTTCAAATCCTGCAGCTGCTCCGGTGTCGGAGGATGCCCTCTCCGGATATGCGTATAATAGGCTTCAATATCATCGATACTTTCAGGCGTTCCGTAAGACATGACGAGAACACCAATGCGCTTGATCTCTGTTGAACTCATGTTATACACCGCTTTCTTGTATAGAAGTTCCCTGCGCTTTCAACGCCTGTCGAGAATACGTATGAATAAAGTCCGTAAGCTCCTTCAGCTTATCTAAGGACGCCTCAGGGAACAAGCCGTGTCCGAGGTTGAACACATACCCCGGCTCTTGAATACCTTCGTCAATGATCGCCTTCGCTTGCGCTTCAATGACCGACATAGGAGCCGTCAGGACGTAAGGGTCCAGGTTGCCTTGCACGGCAAACCGGCTGCCTACCCGCCGGCGACCTTCCGTAATGGGAACACGCCAATCCAGTCCGATCACATCGGCCTCGATATCGCTCAAATAAGGCAGCAGCTCTCCAGAGCTTACGCCTGGAAAATAGATTTTCGGCTGGTCATATGACTCCAGCTCGGCAAAAATACGCCGGATCGTCGGGAGAACATACGTCTGAAAATCGGCTGGGGATAACGCCCCTACCCAGCTGTCGAACAATTGGACCGCTTTGGCGCCGGATGCGATATGGGCTTTCAGATAGGCTATCACCATATCTCCTAATTTGTCCATCAGCTCGAACCAAACCTTAGGTTCCCCATACATTAAGCCTTTGGTGCGAATATAGCTTTTGGATGGCTTGCCTTCAATCAAATAGCTGGCAATGGTAAACGGTGCGCCCGCAAACGTGATGAGCGGTACCTGAAGCTCTCCAGCCAAAATTTCAATCGTCTTCAGTACGTGAGATAAATCCTGCTCCACTTGAATCGGTTTCAGCCGTTGCACGTCCGCAGCCGTACGAATCGGGTTATGGATAACCGGACCTATATTTTTCACAATATCAAAATCGATCCCAATCGAAGCCACTGGATTCATGATATCCGAATACAGAATCGCCGCATCCACACCAAGCTTTTTGACCGGCATCATTGTCACTTCCGCTGCTAACTCCGGCTGCTCACAAATTTCAAGAAGACTGTATTTTTCTTTGATTTTCCGATAATCCGGATCGTACCGTCCCGCTTGACGCATATACCACACGGGCAGCGTGTCGACAGGCTGTTTTCTGCATGCTCGAATAAACAAATCATTGTAGCTCATCTAGTATTCCTCTTTTCCGTGTACTCCCATTATATACTTACCATTATGCCCTATTTGGAAGCATGTAACAACGTGTGTCAGCCGCCCTTTTCCGACAAATATATGACAGAGCGTAATGCATGCTTGACCCGTTTCATGGGAAATATAGCCTTCATATCCTAGGAACGAAGGGACAATGATGGTTTTTGGCATGTCCTGCATCATTATTTTTGCGTTTGTGATTTGGGGCATCCTTTCCCCCGGAAGGGCTTGCTGCCTCAGCGAACAACCTGCTTCAATTCACTACATGAAACATTCGGATGGTTTTATTTGCTGGTTACCTTCGGATTCTTAATCTTCATCCTTTATCTTGGTTTCAGTAAATACGGAAAAATCCGCTTGGGCGAAAAAAAGAAAAGGAAATGCGCAAAGCACTCGAAGACCTCATTAAACATCAAAAACGTTAGGTTCGGGCTAAGACGAAAAAACGTTTGTCCCCCGCAGCGCAGCTTGGAAGACAAACGTTTGGTCGTATTATGAGTGATGAGCTTACTCTTCTCTGAGCCAACGGGCGATGTCCTTGGCAAAATAAGTGATGATCACATCCGCACCAGCTCTCTTAAAGCCAACCATCGTTTCCATAACGATAGCTTTCTCATCGATCCAGCCCTGTGCCGACGCGGCTTTCACCATGGAATATTCGGCACTGACGTTGTAAGCGACAATCGGCAGATCGTAGCGGTCGCGCAGCATCCGGATCATATCCATGTATGCCAGCGCCGGCTTCACCATGAGAAAGTCTGCCCCTTCCGCGATATCGGCTTCCGCTTCTCGCAGAGCCTCGCGGGAGTTTGCAGGATCCATCTGGTATGTCTTCCGGTCACCGAACTGCGGAGCCGAATGAGCAGCATCGCGGAACGGTCCGTAGAATGAAGAAGAATATTTGACCGAATAAGACATGATCGGCACATGCTCATAACCGGCTTCGTCCAAGCCTTGTCGGATCGCATACACGAACCCGTCCATCATGTTCGATGGCGCAATGATATCCGCACCGGCTTCGGCCTGGGATACTGCTGTTTTGACGAGCAGCTCCAATGACGGATCGTTCAACACCTCAGCGCGCCCTTTAGCCTCATCATAATGAACGATACCGCAGTGGCCGTGGTCTGTGAATTGACACAGGCAGGTGTCAGCAATAACCAGCAGCTGAGGATTCCACTCTTTGATTTTGCGGGTTGCCTGTTGTACAATACCGTTCACGTCATAAGCCGAGCTACCGTGAGCATCCTTATGTTCCGGTACGCCGAACAAGAGAATCGCTTGAATACCAAGAGCAGTCACTTCACGAATCTCTTCCTCCAACCGGTCCATCGATAAATGATATACTCCTGGCATCGAGCTGATTTCTTCCTTGATCCCGGAACCGTGTGTCACAAATATGGGGTAAATCAGATCATGAACGGAAACAGCGTGTTCTCTCACCAAATGACGTAGCGCATGAGACGTACGCAGTCTCCGATTTCGAACGAGCGGGAAACTCATAGATTCTCCTCCTTGCACCATTTGTCGGCTTATTCGCCGCCATCCTGTTGATATAAGCTGGCTACGAGTGACGAGACCGTTGCTTCTTCGGCTATATAGTCCACATGCAGTCCCGTCTCTGAGGCGGTTTGAGCTGTAAGCGGACCGATACAAGCAATGCTGCAGCCACGCAGCAGTTCAACCGGCTCTTGTTCACCAAGCTCCTTTAATGCATAAAGCAGATTCGTTACCGTAGATGAGCTTGTAAAAGTAGCGGTATGAATTTTGTTTTGCTTTAGCAGTTCGATGATGTCTTCTCCGCCATCGGTTTCCAGCACCGTCTCGTAAACATCGATTTTGGTTACGTGTAAGCCGAGCTCCTTTAGCTTGCTCGGCAGAACATCCCGAGCGATATTGGCTGTCGCTAGAAGTACCCGCTGACCCGGCTGCAGTTTGCCTGCCAGTGCGTCAGGAAGCGCATCCCCTTGATACCGGGAGGGGGTCGTTTCGACCATCAAACCTCGCTCTTCCAATGCTTCCGCCGTTTTCGGACCAACGGCGGCAATACGCGCTTTCGCAAGCGAGCGTATATCCTTATGCAGCTCACGCATTCTTTGGAAGAAGGACTCCACACCGTTTACGCTCGTAAATATGACCCAGTCGAATTGCTCGAGGGAGCCTATAGCCTCATCTCGTAGTACTTGAGCGCCGGGATCGCTTGTTTGCTGCGTACGAATCACCGGAAACTCCACGGCTTCGCCGCCCAGCTCATCAATTTGGCTGACCAAGTCGCTGGCTTGACTGCGCGCACGGGTCACCAGGATGCGCCGCCCGAAGAGCGGCTTATGCTCGAACCAAGCGAGCTTGTCACGCAACTTGACGACCTCCCCAACGATCGTAACCGCAGGCGATTGGAAATTGGCCGCTCTCACCTTTTCCACAATGTCGATCAACGTGCCCGTCAACGTCTCCTGCTCCATCCATGTTCCCCACCGGATGATTGCAACAGGCGTTTTCGGAGATTTACCGCCTTGGATAAGCTGCGTGCATATATGCTCCAGATTAGCCACGCCCATTAAAAAAATAAGCGTGCCCGATGCTTGAGCCAGGTTCTCCCAATTGACGCTGGAGTAGGTTTTATTCTTATACTCATGACCTGTGACGATGGAAAATGAGGAGGTAAAATCCCGATGCGTCACCGGGATACCTGCATAAGCGGGTACGGCAATGGCCGATGTAATGCCGGGAACGATCTCAAACTTGATCCCGTTCTCCGCCAGCAGCTCCGCTTCCTCTCCCACGCGTCCGAACACACTCGGATCCCCGCCCTTGAGCCGAGTCACGGTTTTCCCTTGAAGAGCAAGATCCACCAGCAGTTGGTTTATTTCTTCCTGCTTCAACATATGCTTATCAGGCAGCTTGCCCACAAAAATTTTCTCCGCACCGGCCTTCATATGCTTCAGGAGACGCGGGCTGGCGAGTCTGTCGTAAACAACCACATCGGCCCGCTGTATCGCCTCCAGACCTCTTAACGTAATCAGCTTCGGATCGCCAGGTCCGGCACCGACAAGATAAACGACACCCTTTTTCACAACCGTTTCTCCCCTATTCCCCAGCGATTAATAGCAACTCTGCGGCACCTTTGGCGATTAACGCCTCGGCTAAAGCTAATCCCAGCTCTTCCGGATCAGTCCCGGTCATGGTTTCCTTAAGCATCTGTTTACCGTCAGGCGATCCAACCATGCCGGTCAGCGCGATTTCCGGTTTGCCCTCGTTGTTGACGCTGCCCAGCTGTGCATAAGCACCAATCGGAACCTGGCAGCCCCCGTTCAAGCGGCCCAGGAAGCTTCGTTCTGCCCGTACTGCAATGGCTGTAGGCTCATGACGGTACTCGGAAAGCAGGTCAACCACAAACTTGTCATCGCTGCGGCACTCGAGACACAACGCACCCTGTCCGACGGCAGGCAGACACAACTCAGGAGGCAAGTAAGCGCTGATGCGATCCTCCCAGCCAACCCGACGTAAACCCGCCGCGGCCAAAACGATGGCATCGAAGCCTTCCGTCTCCAGCTTGCGCAGCCGTGAATCAATGTTGCCGCGTACCGGCTCAATCTGCAGGTCCGGCCGATGGTGCTGCAATTGGCTTGAGCGGCGCAGGCTGCTTGTACCGACCTTAGCGCCCATGGGAAGCTCGTCTATTCCTCGACCCCCAAGTGTAATCAATGCGTCGCGTGGATCTTCTCGTTCCGGTATGGCGCCAATCACTAATCCTTCCGGAAGCTCAAAGGGCATATCTTTCATACTATGTACGGCCAGATCGATTTCACCATCAAGGAGAGCTTGTTCGATTTCCTTGACGAACAAACCTTTACCGCCAACCTTGGAAAGCGTTACATCGAGAATCCGATCTCCTTTCGTAACTATTTTTTTCAGTTCGAAGTCCGCTTTAATACCGGCCTGTTCACACAGCTCCCGAAGATGATCGATCACCTGTCCGGTTTGCGTTAAAGCGAGCGCGCTTTGTCTTGTCCCTACAACGATTTTACGCATGCGTTCGGTCAACCCCTTGTCCACTCAGTTAGCCTCATTGCTAATGACCTAGTCTATATTAGAAAGCTTCTATCGTAATATCATCAAGCATACCCTTCATTTCTCGATTCCATTAATTCCCATTCAAAGAATCTTGCAGATGCCGCAGCCATGATCCGATCAGGTGTATGCCTTCGGTTGTCGGATCTGCTTCCACGCGTTTCAGCAGCTCTGACCGCAATTGAACGGTTGATACGCTGTTTGACTTAAGCAGGGGTAGCAGCTCCCATCCCAGCATGGCCCGAAACAGCTCTTGCCGTTCTGACGTATCGGGTACGATGGCTTGAACTGTCAATCGAAGCTCGTGCAGCAGTTCCAAATAATGCTCGTATTCCTCGCCAAACACATCTTCAAGCTGCCGACGCACCTTGGCGGCCAGCGCAGGACTTGCCCCTGCGGTCGAAATGGCCAGCGTCAACCGGCCGCGCCGCAGGGTCGCCGGAACGATAAACCCTCCGGTCTCCGCATCGTCGGCTGAATTCACGAGCTTACCGAGTGCTTCCGCCTCTGCACATACCTGGGCATTCACCATCGCATCACCGGTGGCGGCAAACACGAGCCACGCTTCCGCCAACACTGCAAGCCCGATGGTATATACCTCATGCTGCGTCTGTATAAGCCCCTCCGCCTTCCAAGCTTCCAGCTGCGGTGTTACCTGCGGGCTAACCACGGTCACGCTCGCCCCCGCCTTCATAAGCGTGCGCGCTTTGCGCTCTGCTACCCTGCCGCCCCCGACAATGAGACACGGCTTACCTTCAAGATCAAGCATGATCGGGTACCATGTTTTGGACATTTACCCATACTCCCTTATGACCACTGGTGAAAGCCGGAGTAGTAGTTAGCCAGCAAGAAATTGAGCAAGGTAATCCCGAATGCCGCCAAATTCCAAAGCGCCAGCCGGTTGCCCGGTGCTTTCAACAGCAGCCGTTGAATTAAATAAAAAATATAAGCCAAAAGAACAAACCATGAATTCACTACCTTGGAATCGAAGAAAAGCATGAAGTCACCTTCCAGCGCAATCCACACGATCCCAAGTGATATACTCAGCAGAAGCAGCGGTGCGCCAATTACTGCGGCAACGAGCGCATAGTGATCCGTTTTCTCCAAGCTCGGCAGGCGCTGCATTTGTTGGGACCACTGCTTTTCCTTCAGCTTGCGGTGCAAAAACAAATACATGCCGGAGAACACGGCCGAGATGACGAAGGCGGCATAACCTCCCACTGCCAGCGTAATATGAATGAATAAAAGTTCATCAGTAATATTCCAATGCGACAATGTAGGAGATATCCCTGGCCTACTGAAAAAATTGGCCGCCAGCACGGCAAAGCCAAACACATTAACCAAGAAGACAAACAGCTCAATCCGAAAAAAACGATTGATGATGATAGATACAGTAACAAGCAGCCAGGAAAATATAAAAAGCGTTTCGAACATCGAAAAGGTCGATAGATTGCTGTGCTTCAGCAAACTATAAACCAAATATGCGGTTTGCAATACCCATACAAAAGAAAGCAACCCTGTTCCCATCCGTTTCGCACTTCGGTTCGAACCAACAAAGTCCGAGAAGTAAAACAGGAGGCTCAGGGCATAAATATAAATAATGGCATCATAAAACCAGGTTTGCTTGAGCATGGTCTCCCTTTCCGGTCAGGCTTTGGCCAGAACATCAGTAGACGAGGCGGCTGCCCTCACTTTAGAAAGAAGTTCTTCCTTCATCCGCTCCTGCGCAGCTTCCGCTCCCTGCTGCAGCGCCGCTTGCTCCACCCGATTTCGCTCGGCCAATTGCTCTTCCAAAGCAAAAATTTTCGTGAACATTTCGAGCGCATCATCCCCGTGACGCTCGGCTGCCATTTCTTTGATGCGGACAATGGGATCTCGCAGCATTTGATTGACAATGCTTTTAGTTAGTTTGCGAATCACTTTCAACTCATGTTCGTCCAGTTCGGGCAGCTTCTTCATTAAGCTGTCCATCGTTTCCTCATGAATGGATGCCGCTTTCGTTTGCAGCGCCTGAATAACCGGGCTAACGCCCAAAGTCTTCGTCCACTGCTCGAAATCAGCCATTTCTGTGCCTATCATCTCTTCGATCTGTACCGCGGCTTTCCGGCGTTCTTCCAAATGCGAATTGACTATGGATTGAAGATTGTCAATGTCATATAAGAAGACATTCGGCATCTCACCCAAACGCGGATCAAGATCGCGAGGCACAGCAATATCAATCATGAACAGAGGTCTTGAACGGCGACGCTGCAAAATAGAAGATACCTGCTCTGCCGTTAATACATAACCGGAAGCCCCTGTAGAGCTAATGACGATGTCAGCTTCTTCGAGATGACTCATAAGATTGTCCATGGTACTCGCGATACCGCTAAACTTATCTGCAAGCTCCCTTGCACGGCTCAGCGTACGGTTCACGACAGTGACTTTGTCCGCTCCGTTTGCGTACAGGTGCTTTACCGTAAGCTCGCTCATCTTGCCGGCGCCAATAATAAGTACCTTCTTGCGCTCATAGCTCCCGAAGATACGCTTGCCGAGCTCCACAGCCGCGTAGCTGACGGATACCGGATTGTCTCCAATCCCCGTCTCGGAGTGAGCGCGCTTGGCCATCGTAATCGCCTGCTTGAACAGCGTGTTAAACATTACCCCTGTCGACTTCTCTTGCTGTGAAAGCAGAAAAGCATCCTTGACTTGACCCAAAATTTGCGTCTCGCCGATCACCATCGAATCCAGTCCGCTAGTCACGCGGAATAAATGCTCAATGGCTTCCTCATTCTCAAGAACGTAAAGATGCTTATTGAACTGCTCCTTTGGCACATCGAACCACTTCTCAATAAATCCTCGCAAAAGATGTCCGCATAAGTTCTGGCTATCAACCACAACGTATAGTTCCGTCCGGTTGCAGGTGGCCACGATGACGCATTCCATCACGCTCTTGATGTTCTTGAGCTCTTTTAGCGCCAGCGGCAAATCCCTTTCGGCGAATGCAAACTTTTCTCTGATCGATACCGGTGCCGTACGATAATTTAAACCCGCTACGACGATATGCATCTGGTTCACCTGCCTCCTCCTCTTAAATTGTAATCATTATAACATAGATGTCCGAGCTTCTTCGACATAATTTATGAACTTTTTTTCACATTCACAGCTTTCATTTGAGCCAATAGATTACCTAGGACTGCCATTTCTATTTTCCTCCGGAATGACAGGACGTATACTTTACTTCAGTATTATTTCTTAGCCGTCCTAAATTCATTGTGTACGGGCCAATTTCCCTTCCCGATCCAAGCCTTACTTGATATGTATGGGGGGGTATCAAAAGAAATAACCACGGATAAATACCGTGGTTATCTTATGTTCAACTTTAATCATTATTTTACTAAATGAGCTTGCTTCAATACCGGTGTTTCGACTTGCAATTCACCCATACCACGAACCAGTTTCTTAGCGTGTGTAACCTCTGGCTTCAGAACGGAAAGCATATGTTCAATCGCCAACTGAGGATCGACTGTTTCACCACAGGTATAGCAATCGAGCGCCGCGAACCCTTTCTCAGGATACGTATGAATGGAGAGATGACTTTCTGACAGCAATACAAGAACCGTTGCGCCTTGTGGTTCAAATTGTTTGGACTGGACCGACAATACGGTTGCCCCACAAACCTCAGCAGCTTCTACCATTTGTACTTGTAACCATTCAGCATTGTTGAGAAGATCAAAGTTAACTCCCCAAGTGTCTACAGCTACGTGTCTTCCGAAAGTTGAGTATTCCATCTTTCGGTTCCCCCTTCCTAGGAATAAAATGTTTTGAAAATTTCATCCGCTAGGACCTACGTCATTCACTTCCCGAGGGAATAATCTCTCGCAACATTACATGTCCTGAGTGAATCCTGGTTCCTATTATTTTTTCAACGAAAATAAAAATAACATCTATTGAACAGAAATGCAATACTTTTTTTTGGAATTTCACTATTTCCCTTCAACCCTTGAACGCATAAGAACAAATTATGTACAAAACTTGTCCGAAGTGAACGGACGCTGCCTCATCTCATGCCCATTTCGCTATGGCTCGATCATCCGTGTATGTAAGCCTATGTATAAAAATACAAATAGAACCCTTCCCGGGACAGCACACGCTGGCCTGGAAGAGTTCCTCTCTTTTATCATATCTATATTATTATGCCTCAAGTACAAATAAACGATGAGTCAGCCTACGGAGTCGAGCGTCAATTTGCTCACGAACGGAAGCCTCCGCCATTTCATTACGAAGGTCAAGCAGATGGTTCACTTGCGCTTTTAGCTGCTTGATCTCTTGTTCCACCTCATTCTTATGGAACAGCTGCTCGAGTTGGCCAATGGTATCCTTAAATTCAAAAATGACTTTCTCGTCATTCTCCGTTTTCTCTACAATCTTAACGACTGCGCCTTGCTTATAAGTGTATATCATCGTGTAAGCAGTATAAATCCGGTGAACAATGGCATCTCCTTTAAAGACAGAGACCGCCTTCCGCATTAAATTAACCAGATTTTTATTTCTGATCCGGCAAGTTCCTTGGCATACATACAAATTCATCTGCCGCTCAAACGACAGGACAATTTCTTCACCGGCGTCG
Organism: Paenibacillus sp. PvR098; assembly: GCF_017833255.1. Taxonomy (NCBI): domain Bacteria; kingdom Bacillati; phylum Bacillota; class Bacilli; order Caryophanales; family Paenibacillaceae; genus Paenibacillus; species Paenibacillus sp. PvR098. The sequence continues at coordinate 4,601,622 of NZ_JAFIBU010000001.1, read as the reverse complement.
TCCGGCAGTACAACCTCTTGATTTCCGTTTTCAAGCACTTTGACTTGCAAAGAAGCCCCTTGCTCTACAAACATCTGAATGAATTTGGTCATCTCGGCTTCCGTTAACTGTAGGCAGGTTTTGACGTATTCGGTCGCTAACCTATTTGCCATAAAAATCCCTCGATTCATTTTTTTCGAACCTTAAGCTTGAGCCTATTTTTCAGTTGTTCTCTATACATTATACTACATAATTATTTAATATTCCTGCTGATAAGGCTTTGTTTTTCGCCGGAAATCAGAAAATTTCGCGTTTTCCCCTCAGAAGGACGGGGTAAGTTATAAAAAACTCGGTTTCCCTCACTTTGTTTCGCAGTTCCCTGTACCACTATCGCAAAAAAACAAAAAGAAGAACTCCACTACGGAGTTCTTCTTTTATTAGCTGCGGCTTTCACTCGGTGTATTCACATCATCTTCTTGCTCCGGGATTGCACCGTATCCGATTTGTTGTTCGATAAGGGACCATAATTCCTCTTTACCTAGACCGGTCTCGGAAGAGAACAGCACGAGCGGGTCAGACTTGTCTGCACCCAGCGTCTCCCTCACGATTTTGATATGCTTCTGCCATTTCCCCTTCGGAATTTTATCCGCCTTCGTGGAAACGATACACGTCGGAACCCCGTTATGCTTAAGCCAGGCAAACATAGCCTGGTCATCCTTCGATGGCGGGTGACGCAGGTCGATGATCTGAAGCACCAGCTGCAAATACTCTCGCTTTAGGAGGTACTCCTCAATGAATTTTCCCCACTTTGCCCGTTCGGTCTTGGACACCTGCGCATATCCGTAGCCCGGCAAATCAACGAAAAATAAATCCGTATTAATTCGGTAATAGTTAAGCTGCTGTGTTTTCCCGGGCTTCGAACTGGTTCGGGCCAAATTTTTGCGGTTGATCATCCGGTTGATTAAGGAAGATTTTCCAACATTAGAACGCCCTGCCAGAGCAATTTCCGGCAAGGCATCGGAAGGATATTGGTTAGGACCGACCGCGCTTATAACAAATTCGGCTTGATTCACTTTCATGGCATTTCACTCATTTCTAACGGACGTTGATTGGCCCGACCTCACTCAGGCAATAGGCCAATCAACGCATGTGTATTATACTCCTACTGGTTTAACGAGAGCATGTTCAAGGACTTGGTCCATGTGAGAAACAGGGATAAAGTTCAACTCACTGCGGACGCTTTCGGGTATTTCTTCAATATCCTTTGCGTTATCCTTAGGCAGGATGACCGTCCGGATGCCGGCACGATGAGCGGCCATGCATTTTTCCTTCAATCCGCCTATCGGCAGAACCCGGCCGCGGAGCGTAATTTCCCCCGTCATCGCCACATGGCGGGAGACGGGTATACTGGTAAGCGCCGAGATGAGCGCCGTCCCCATTGTAATTCCGGCAGACGGCCCATCCTTCGGAATAGCCCCTTCCGGTATGTGAATGTGAATGTCAAACTTTTCATGAAAATCCGGTTGAATACGGAACTGCTCGACACGAGAACGTGTATAGCTAAAGGCCGCCTGCGCGGATTCCTTCATCACATCGCCAAGCTTACCGGTCAAGGTCAGCTTACCGTTCCCCGGCATAACAGTAACTTCGATGACAAGCGTATCTCCGCCGACCTCTGTCCAAGCGAGTCCCGTAACGGCTCCGACTTGATCCCGCTCTTCCGCCAAACCGAAGCGGTATTTGGTCTGACCAAGGAAATCCTTAAGATTGTCCTCCTGCACGTGCACGCTTTCAGCTCCGGCTACTACCTTCTTTGCAGCCTTCCGGCAAATGGATGAGATTTGCTGCTCCAGATTACGGACGCCAGCCTCTCTAGTGTACTCGCGTACCGTTTTCATAACCGCCGCTTCATCCACGACCAGCTGAGCATCTGTTAGGCCGTGATCCTGCCTCTGCTTTGGAAGTAAATAGTTTTGCGCAATGTGCAGCTTTTCGATCTCAGTATACCCTGGAATATACAGCACTTCCATCCGGTCAAGCAGTGGCCTTGGTATGTTGTGCACTCCGTTTGCCGTTGTAATGAACATGACGTTCGATAAGTCAAATGGCACTTCCACATAGTGATCGCTGAATGTGCTGTTTTGTTCCGGATCGAGTACCTCAAGCAGCGCCGATGCCGGGTCGCCGCGAAAATCCATCGCCATCTTATCGATTTCATCCAATAGAAATACAGGGTTGTTGGACCCTGCCGTCTTCATCCCCTGGATGATACGACCGGGCATAGCGCCGACATACGTGCGCCGGTGCCCCCGGATCTCCGCCTCATCACGAACGCCGCCCAAAGAAATGCGGACGAACTCCCGCTCCAATGAGCGGGCGATAGAGCGAGCGATCGACGTTTTCCCGACTCCCGGGGGCCCGACGAGACACAGAATGGGGCCTTTCATTTTTTTGACAAGCTTCTGTACTGCCAAATATTCAAGCACACGTTCCTTTGGCTTCTCCAAGCCGTAATGGTCTTGATTAAGAATTTCCTCCGCTTTCAGGATATCCAAATCATCCTCGGTGGAATGTGACCATGGAAGCCCCAGAAGCCAATCAATGTAATTACGGATGACCGAGCCCTCCGCCGAGGTAGCAGGCATTTTCTCAAGCCGATCGATTTCTTTCTCGATCTTCTCTTTCACCTTCTCCGGCACTTCGCTTTCCGCCAGCTGATTTCGCAGCTCCTCAGCTTCGCCTGCACGGCCTTCCTTATCCCCCAGCTCTTTCTGGATGGCTTTCATCTGTTCGCGCAAATAATATTCCTTTTGCGTCTTCTCCATTTGTTTCTTGACGCGTTGGCTTATTTTGCGCTCAAGCTCCAGTACTTCCCGTTCGTTGTTCAGAATGCCCAGAAGCTTCTCCAGCCGCAAGCGTACATCCACGGTTTCCAAAATTTCTTGTTTATCTTTAATTTTTAACGATAGATGACTGCATATAACGTCTGCCAGTCTTCCCGCCTCATCGATATCTGACACAGCGGCCAGCGTCTCCGGCGTCACTTTCTTGGATAGATTAATATAGTGTTCGAATTGATTTAATACCGTCCGCATTAACGCGTCGATTTCCGGATCGGACGTTTCCTGCTCAGGCAATTCTTTGATATGAACCTCATAATATTCCTCATTAGCCAAAAACTCGGTAATTTCCGCTCGTAGGACGCCTTCCACAAGAACCCTGATCGTACCATTGGGCAGCTTGAGCATTTGACGTACTTTCGCAATGGTCCCGATCCGATAAATGTCTTCGTTCTTTGGTTCCTCAATATTTACTTCGGACTGCGAACACAGCAGGATCATGCTGTCCTCGACCATCGCTTTCTCGAGCGCACGCACCGATTTCTCTCTGCCTACGTCCAAATGCAGGACCATGCTCGGATACACAAGCAATCCCCGCAGTGGAAGAAGCGGCATACGACGCACCTTCTGTTTGCTCAGTCCCATTGGCGAGCACCTCCAAACTTAACATACATTGCTGTGATTTACATTTTATCAAAATTGATTTCAAAACACCAATTAGCCCCTTTGCCCCAAAAAAGAGACGCCAATCACCCTATTCGAGCGCATCGGCGTGCAATATCGTAACAGAGGCTGGAGAAGCAGGCTCCTGCAGCAAATCCAAAGCTTCGGATAAAACCGGCAGCTCCAAGCCCAATGCATGATGCAGCGCCTCCTCCACGGAATCAACAGGAATGACCTGCAGACCGTTTAACCCGGCAAAAATTTCTTGCCAGTTTTCCTTGGGAATGATGACCCTGTTCGCTCCGGCTTGGAAAGCGGCTTCCACCTTGGCTATAACGCCTCCCACTGGCTTTATTTTTCCGTGAATGCTGATTTCTCCGGTCATGGCGATATGGTTGTCCACCGGAATTTGTTTGATCGCCGACGTGATAGCCACAGCCATCGAAATTCCTGCGGAAGGTCCGTCAATCGGAATGCCACCCGGAAAATTGATGTGCAAATCGAAGTCGCAGGGCCTAATGTCTAGTCTTCTAAGTACAGTTAACACATTCTCAACTGAGCCGCGAGCCATACTCTTGCGCCGCAGTGTCCGCGATCCCCCTCCCATCTCCTCTTCGTCCACAACCCCTGTGATCGTAAAATTCCCTCCGCCCGGATGGACTGCAGGAATCGCCGTCACTTCGATGTCCAGCAGCATTCCCAAGTTTGGTCCATAAACGGCCAATCCGTTCACCAAACCGATCTCAGGCTGATGATGAATTTTTTTCTCTGGACGCGGGGGAATTTGAGAGCTGTTTACCACCCATTCGATATCGGACGCCGATACTTCCCTTCGCTGATCCGTCAGCGCCATGCCCGCAGCCAGCTGAATCACATTGACCGCCTCCCGTCCGTTGGTCGCATATTTTTTCACAACATCTATCGCAGCCGGATTATCGGGGAAACCGATTTTTGTGAGCGCTTTGGCGGCAATCGCGCCAATCTCATCGGGCAGCAGCGGGCGGAAATAAATTTCCATACAGCGTGACCGGATAGCGGGAGGCAGCTCCTGCGGATTGCGTGTCGTTGCACCTACGAGACGAAAATCCGCCGGCAGTCCGTTCTGAAACACATCGTGAATGTAACTCGGTACGTTCGTGTCTTCGGAATTATAATATGCGCTCTCGAGAAATACCTTGCGATCTTCCAATACCTTTAATAATTTATTCATCTGATGAGGATGTAATTCACCAATTTCGTCAATGAATAATATTCCTCCGTGCGCCTTGGTGACTGCTCCGGGTTTTGGCTGAGGAATGCCGGCTACTCCCATCGCCCCGGCCCCCTGATAAATCGGATCATGAACGGATCCGATCAGCGGATCGGCAATGCCGCGCTCATCAAACCTGGCCGTAGTCGCATCAATCTCCGTAAATTTGGCGTCAGGCCGAAACGGAGACTCCGGATTCTTCTTCGCCTCTTCCAGCACCACGCGCGCGGCGGCCGTCTTCCCTACCCCCGGGGGGCCGTAGATGATTACATGCTGCGGATTGGCTCCGCATAAGGCAGCCTTGAGAGCACGCAGACCTTCTTTTTGCCCTACGATATCTTCCATCGTTGACGGTCTTGTTTTCTCGGCAAGGGGTTTGTTAAGCGAAATAGAACGCAGCTTACGAAGCTTCTCCAGCTCCTTCTTGGATTCCTTATCGACTGCGGTTCGATTAGTTTGCTGATTACGCAGCAAATTCCAAAAGTACATCCCAATGACTATGGCAAAGAACAGTTGAATAACCATCAAAGCTACACTGATATTCATTAGCTCGTTAACCTCCATATGCTTTCAGCTGACCGTCCTTAACACAGATATTTCGGAGCACAGCTGCAACTTGATTCGAAATATATATGGTATTATTGCCCAGTCATGGTAGCATTAATCGCTAAAACTCGAGAAACTTTTTGGGGATGCTAAGACTACGACACACAGATCCATGACAGGAGGCACAAGCCTAATGGCCAAGCGAATGATGATATTACGGGCGACTTCGCTCGTATTGGCGCTATTGATTTTGCTCTTACCGCAGTCGTCTTGGCTCACGGAGCGCGCTAAAGCTTTTGCGCCCGACGCTATCCTTCTGCCCGATGCCATAAGCGATCATCCGGCTATATCCAATGTGGACATCATCATCGATGTAGGCCATGGCGGAATCGACGGGGGCACCTCCTACGGACATATTTTGGAAAAAAATATTAATTTGGCCATAGCCGAGAAAACCTATGAAGCTTTACGAAAAAAAGGCTATATTGTTCTGATCAACAGATCGGGGGACTATGCGCTCAGCAATGAGAATTTGTGGTTGAAAACCAGATCAAGACATTTGAAGGATTTGGCGCAGCGCAGTCATTTAGCCAATGAAATCAAGCCCAAAGCAATGATCAGTCTGCATGTCAATTCGGCCAGACGTTCGTCCACAAGGGGAGCCATCCTTCTTCATCAAAAAAATGATCAAAGTAAGCAGCTGGCCAAACAGCTTCAGCAATCACTGAATGCTTTGTACGGTCTCCACGAAAACCCCGTTTACGGGAAAACCTACTATCTGCTGAAACATACTCGTGTCCCCACAGTTATCGTTGAGATGGGCTTCATAACGAATCTTCAAGATCGTGAAATGTTGGTCCACGCGGGTTCACAGCAAGCCATAGCAGAAAGCATAGCTAAAGGACTGCAGCAGTATTTAATGCCGTAAAGAAAAGACCAAAGCCAGCGCATGACTGCTCGGTCTCTAAACAGTGTGTAACTTGTTATTTGTTACGGTGCGCTTATTTATACATTTTCGATGACGGCATCAAAAAAAGCCCTGCATCCGTCTCATGTGACGAGACAGATACAGGGCTTAATAAAGTACATATTAGTTTGCATTTGCGTGATGCTTTCTACCCGGAATTTCGCCGGTTTTATCATAATGATCGACAATGATATCAATTTCCTTCTTCAGTTCGGAAAGGAGTTCGGTTTCAGGTACTTTACGGATCATCTCGCCGTAACGGAAAAGCATTCCTTCCCCGCGCGCTCCAGCAATCCCAATATCAGCTTCACGAGCTTCACCTGGACCGTTCACCGCACATCCAAGTACGGAAACTTTAATCGGTACCTTTAGCTTGGAAATATACTCTTCTACTTCATTGGCGATAGAGAAGAGATCAATGTCAAGCCGACCGCAGGTCGGGCAGGAGACAAGCGTAGCCGCATTCGTGATCAAACCAAACGATTTCAAGAGCTCACGGCATACTTTAACTTCTTCCACCGGATCGGCGCTAAGGGAAATACGGATAGTGGATCCAATTCCCATGCTAAGCAGCGCACCTAAACCTGCAGCACTCTTCACTGTCCCGGAGAACAACGTTCCCGCTTCTGTAATCCCCAGATGAAGCGGATAACGAAATGCAGCTGCCGCTTTTGTGTAAGCGGCAATGGCCATTGGGACGTCCGATGCTTTAAGGGAGACAATAATATCATGGAAATCGAGTTCTTCCAGAACTTGAATATGGTATAAAGCACTCTCAACCATGGCCTCAGGAGTAGGGTACCCATATTTTTCTAAAAGATGATTCTCCAGCGAACCGGCATTCACACCTATGCGAATCGGAATCCCTCGCTCTTTACAAGCCTTCACTACCGCTTCCACTTTGTCGCGGCGGCCAATGTTCCCCGGATTGATCCTTACCTTATCGATACCGTTCTCAATCGCCATCAGTGCCAGGCGGTGATCGAAATGAATATCGGCAACTAACGGAATGGAGATTTGCTTCTTGATCTCTTTAATGGCCTCTGCGGCTTCTTTATTGTTTACCGTCACACGCACGATTTGGCAGCCGGCTTCTTCGAGCCGATGAATCTCCGCTACCGTTGCCTTCACATCCGCCGTCTTGGTCGTACACATGCTTTGGATAATTACGTCATTGCCGCCGCCAATGGTCAGATTTCCAACTTTGACCGGAATCGTTTCCGTTCTATGAAACATCTGTTTTCTTCTCTCCCATGATACCAAACATCCTCCGCTCCGAAGCAGGTGTTCCTTGGCCCCTGGTTGGGTGTATAAGGAATTTCGGCAGCGGATTGGAGGTGTTTGATTTGATAATATATCCTGCGCTTACGCGCTTTCTTCTTTTTTCTTCACCGATTGTGCATCAACGGCGGTAATCTGAGGAGCAATCTTGGCTTGGACTGCTTCCTTCGTTACAATGCACTTGGATGATTCGGTACGAGAAGGCGCTTCATACATCACTTCAAGCATAATACCTTCAATGATGGCTCTCAAGCCCCGAGCACCGGTGTTGCGCTTGATCGCTTCTTTAGCGATCTCTTCCAGCGCTTCGGGTTCGAACTCAAGCGTAACATTGTCCATCTCAAGCAGCTTTTGGTACTGCTTGACGAGCGCGTTCTTCGGCTCAGTCAGAATCCGCATCAACGCAGCTTCATCCAGCGGCTCCAATGTAGAAATGACTGGAATACGTCCGACGAACTCAGGAATCAACCCGAATTTTAGCAAATCTTCAGGAAGCACAAGTGATAAATATTCGCCTGGCTTCAGATCTACTTTGTGTCCATCCGTACCAAAGCCAATCACTTTCTTACCGATCCGGCGTTTAATAATTTGTTCCAGACCATCAAACGCTCCACCGCAAATAAACAGAATGTTCGTTGTGTCGATTTGGATGAATTCTTGATGCGGATGCTTACGCCCGCCTTGCGGTGGCACGGAAGCGACCGTTCCCTCCAGAATTTTGAGAAGCGCCTGCTGTACGCCTTCGCCCGATACATCGCGTGTGATAGACGGGTTTTCGGATTTACGCGCCACTTTATCGATCTCATCGATATAGATGATGCCGCGTTCCGCTTTTTCGACGTCATAGTCGGCTGCCTGGATCAGCTTCAGAAGAATGTTTTCTACGTCTTCGCCTACATAGCCCGCTTCGGTAAGAGAGGTCGCATCTGCAATGGCAAACGGCACATTCAATATTTTGGCCAATGTTTGCGCCAACAGCGTTTTACCGCTACCTGTCGGACCGACCAGAGCAATATTGGATTTTTGGAGTTCCACATCCTCCAGCTTGCTTTGCTGAGTGTTGATTCGCTTGTAGTGGTTATATACCGCTACGGAAAGCGACTTTTTGGCTTGCTCTTGACCGATGACGTAGGAGTCCAAGATAGCCCGGATTTCCATTGGCTTGGGTACGTCCTTCAGATCGAGCTCTTCCTCGTGCCCCAATTCTTCCTCAACGATTTCCGTGCAAAGCTCGATGCATTCATCGCATATATAAACGCCCGGTCCGGCGACCAGCTTGCGTACCTGCTCTTGCGATTTGCCGCAGAAAGAGCATTTCAGCTGACCTTTTTCGTCGTTAAATTTAAACATGGGATCACTCCTTCTCTAAGTCAAGTCACTGCGAGTGATAACCGCATCAATGAGCCCGTATGCCTTAGCTTCCTCCGCACTCATGAAATTGTCACGGTCCGTGTCGCGTTCGATTTTTTCGTAGGGCTGTCCTGTACGATCCACATAGATTTGATTCAACTTCTGCTTGGTCTTAATAATCCAATCGGCATGAATTTTGATGTCCGATGCCTGACCTCGTACGCCTCCAAGCGGCTGGTGAATCATAACCTCGCTGTTCGGCAAAGCAAAGCGCTTGCCTGGAGCCCCAGCGGTTAACAGTAACGAGCCCATGCTTGCAGCCATTCCGACGCAGATCGTCGAAACGTCCGGCTTGATGAATTGCATTGTATCATATATACCCATTCCTGCGGTTACCGAACCACCGGGGGAGTTAATGTACAAATGGATATCCTTCTCGGAATCCGTGGCAGCCAAAAACAATAATTGGGCTATAACCAGGTTGGCGACATCGTCATCGATCGCACTGCCCAAAAAAATGATGCGATCCTTCAGCAAACGTGAGTAGATATCGTAAGAGCGTTCGCCGCGGCCTTCCTGTTCTACAACCATAGGTACCAGAGTCATCGTCCCAACCCCTTTACTTCGTTAATGCAATACAAGAGCCTTACAAAATCATTGTAGCACGTTTAAAGTTCAAAGTCATTCCCGTGCTAAATACGGATCAGACATCTTCTTTGAGAGTCCAAACATCATGCTCAAACTCCATTGCCCAATTGCTGGACAACGGTTACCGCTTACTGCTAATTATGAGCTTCCGACGGTTTTCTTATGTACATTATAGTCAAATCGATCTGCTGCTGCTTCGTTATGTACGGCTTTCGGCTAAATACCGTTATGTGCTGCAATGTAATGTGCAGCCAAATATGTAGAGCTATGTACTTCGGGCAAGGCACTTCTTATGTTATATGCGGATGCGTTAGCCGGCAGAAACGCAATTTGGGTATAACAAAGGCACGCATGGAAGTACACGTGCCTTTGAATGGTTGTGACGCTTGTATGAGCGTTACTGGTTACGCCGTTTTGCTGTTTTCGAGCAGGAACTGAACCGTTTTGCGGTTCACAATGTCTTGAACCAAGGAAGGCATGTTTCCGTTGGATGTGAAGATACTGCGGATCTCATCTGCGGAACGGCCATACATTTGGGACAAGTTGTCCAGCTCAGCATTGATTTCTTCTTCTGTTGCTTCCAAGTTCTCAGCCTTGGCAATGGCTTCAAGCACCAGATTATTCAGTACGCGCTTCTCAGCGTCGTTGTGCATTTGACCTTTCAGGTCCTCTGCGCTTTGTCCAGTAAACTGGTAGTACATCTCAATGTTCATACCTTGCGTGCGCAGACGGCCTTCAAATTCCTTGACCATTTGCTCCGCTTCTTCATTGATCATGACTTCTGGAATTTCGACTTTCGCGGATGCTGCTGCTTTTTCCACCACTTGGGTTTCTTTCTTTGCGTTGATCTCGTTTTGCTTGCGTTCTTTCAGCTTGCTCTCAAGATCAGCCTTATACTCGTCAAGCGTTTCGAACTCACTCACGTCTTTGGCGAACTCGTCGTCCAACTCAGGCAAGTTTTTACGTTTAATGTCGTGAAGCTTAATTTTGAAGATGGCTTCTTTGCCTTGCAGCTCTTCCGCTTGGTAGTTATCCGGGAAGGTCACCGTGATGTCCTTTTCTCCGTCTTTCTCCAAACCAATCACTTGCTCTTCAAAGCCAGGGATAAAGCTGTTCGAACCGAGCTCCAAGGAATATCTTTCCGCTTTGCCGCCTTCGAATGCAACTTCGTCAACAAAGCCTTCGAAATCAATCACAACAACGTCGCCGTTCTGTGCTGAGCCTTCTTCCACCGGAACCAGCTCCGCATGGCGCTTTTGCAATTTTTCGAGCTCTTCGTTCACTTCTTCTGCCGTTACAACAGCTTCCTCAGCTTCGAGCTCAATGCCCTTGTACTCACCAAGCTCCACTTCAGGCTTTACGACAACCTTCGCTTTAAACTTCAAAGTTTGTCCTTTGCCGAATTGCTCCACATCTACCTCAGGACGATCTACAGGCTCAATGCCGGTTTCTTGCACGGCTGCAACATAAGCCTCAGGAACGATAAAATCAAGCGCGTCTTGATACAAGCTCTCCACACCGAATTTAGATTCAAAAATGGCGCGTGGAACTTTGCCCTTACGGAAACCAGGGACGTTCACCTTTTGTACGACTTTCTTAAATGCCTTGTCCAGAGCGGCGGCCACCTGCTCCGCTTCCACTTCAATATCAAGAACAGCAACGTTCTTCTCTATTTTTTCCCAGCTTGCTTTCATTTTATGCTTTCCCCTTCCAAAAATGTTCCGTTCCATATTTTTGTACACATCCAAACGAACTAAGGACGAGCCCCTCGTTATAACCACTATATTATAACCATAATGAATGACGTTTTCAAGGCATAAAGTTTATAGGAACCATACCGCCACTGACTAAAGCCTGCGGGTAAACACATTCGCGGCAAATTGCTGCATTAACCGGTAGGCTTGCTCCCATTGAAACGTTAAATCGGAAGTTATGCCGTACAGGTCCAAAATCTCCGTTTTGTCACCGCCTTCAAACAGATGCTCCAATAGCGTCAAGTGCAGCGCTGCAGCCCATACGTCCACGCATGCGGCTTCCTGCTTCAACATTTGGTAATAAAACGAGGTGCCATAAATAAAGGCGAGAAATTCATGCCAGGTCTCACCTGCAAAATAGGATAATGCCGGATGCTTTGTTTCGCTGATTTCCTGCACCCGGTGAATAATGTCTTGAATTTGGGAAGGAAACTGATCGAAGCCGGCCGGCGTGTCTTCAATATGAACCTCGGCCGTCTCTCCGTTCTTATTCAACGGTAGGGTTCCGGTGACTCCACGCTTTTTTAATGTTTGCAGTGTTTTAAATTGAATGATGGGATGCAACGGGATCTCGGTGAACCAGTCGAGCAAGGCTTGATCAATCTCAGGGTGGTCCAGAAAAGCCAGCTGATCCAGTGCCAGCATCAGCTTGTCCACGTCCTTGTGCTCCCTCAAGCTTTCCAGAAGCTTATGGGCGTATTCCGCGCTATGTTCGCCTTTGGCGCTTAAATGCTCACGCAGTAAATCCGACTCGCTAAGGTCCTGATCCAAGTCGCTTTCAGACCCGATAGCAAGATCGGGAAACATCATATGTAGCCAATCCAGAAGCGACTGCCATTCTTCCCTTGCCCTTCCATCGTCAGACTGGCAAGTTAGTAAAAAACGCAGCAGCTTGATTGCATCGCCGTATTGTTCCGCCTCCAGGAGTCGGGTTAGTTCAAATTGATAGTACTCGACGGTTTTTGGGAATAAAATTACGTTATCTTTCAATCGTTCGTTCATGTCACACCGCCTTTCCTTAAGCAACTTTCTTATGAATGCCAGTGTAACCCAAAAAAGAGACGAAAGCAAAATCTGCCCGCTTCGGTTGCAATGCATAAAAAAAGCCCCTGATGGCGTGCATCCGGGCTGCTTGTACTTACACAGGATCATAGATAAGGCACTTTGAACCCGTCCGCTGAATTATTCCATTTTCATGGCGGCTTGGATCAACTGTGCTTTAATATGCGGATTCTTGTCGATGAATGTGTACATACGATCTACGGCATCTTTGTTCTTCAAATAGTCGCGTTCACTTTGGATCATCTGGTGAGACCAATTCAAAAGCGCAGCTTCCGCTGCTCCAAGACGATTTAAAGCCGTGTGCAATCCGGTATCTTCAATAAGCTGCTCCATCGTTTCCTGGTTTACAGTTCCCAGCTTCTTCGTGGCAGCCAGCTTTTTCTCAAATTCTTTGTTGGCCTTCTCAAACTGCTCCTTGGCTTCTTTATATTCCTTTTGCTGCTCAGATAATGTCTTCTTCATACCTTATGACCACCTTTACATGTTGATCGTCTGCCTTCCTGTCCTGCGTTCCTATGAACATAGAATGGGACAAAAGCTCCGATTTCTATTCATGAGCCGCGCAAGGCAGAACTTCCCCAAGAGATTTATATGAACCAGTGTAACTTTTATTCGATCGTTTGTCCAATTGTTCGTCAAGTTTTAGGTCGTCTGTCCGCGTCGGACAGACATCAAGCGCGTTTTTACAGCATAACCTTTAACATCTTGCTGTCGCTTTTGTAGGTAGGCTTGTTTGGCATTGACAGTCCAGAGATCAGAGAGGATGAAGGTTATGTGTGGAATCACGGGATGGATTGATTGGCACAAAGACTTAACACAGTATCCGTCCATTCTTGAAAATATGACGGATACACTTGCTCCGCGCGGTCCCGACGCTTCCGGTACCTGGATCACGCACCGATGCGCGCTTGGCCATCGGCGGCTCAGTGTTATGGACCCGGAGAATGGTGCACAGCCGATGACGCGAAGAGCAGGCGATAACACCTTTAGCATCGTATACAACGGAGAGCTGTATAATGCCCCCGAGCTAAAAAAAGAGTTAGAGCTGCGCGGTCATCGTTTTCAAACAACGTGCGACACTGAGGTTCTCCTCGTAGCCTTTATCGAATGGGGCCGAGCCTGCGTCGATCGGTTTAACGGTATTTTCGCGTTCGCCGTTTGGGACAATGAGGAGCAATCGCTGTTTGCGGCCCGTGACCGGCTTGGCGTCAAGCCGTTTTTTTATTCGTACACGGAAGGCAGACTGCTCTTCGGTTCAGAGCCCAAAGCCATTCTGGCGCATCCCGATTTCCCCGCCCAAATCAGCGGTGAAGGCCTGGCCGAAATTTTTGCCGTAGGACCTGCTCGTACCCCAGGACACGGCGTGTACAAAAATATGCATGAGCTTAAGCCCGGGCATTGCATGGTCATGGATGCAAACGGCATTCGAATCCGCGCTTATTGGAAGCTTGAAAGCAAGCCTCACGAAGATACCGTCGAAGCGACCGCAGATAAAGTGCGCGAGCTTCTGGAGGATACGGTCCAGCGGCAGCTCGCTTCCGATGTGCCGATCTGCACGCTGCTCTCAGGAGGGCTTGATTCCAGCGCGCTTACCTCTTTCGCTTCCCGTTATTATCGGGAGCAAGGGCTCGGCAAACTGCATACGTACTCGATCGATTATGTAGACAACAGCAAGCATTTTAAAGCGAGCGCCTTCCAGCCGAACGCCGATGCACATTGGATCCAGCGGATGACGGAATATTTAGGCACCGTTCATCACGCGCTGGAATTTGATACGCCAGAGCTTGTCGAATCCTTGAAAGCCGTTGTATACGCCCGGGATTCACCTGGTATGGCCGATGTTGACGGCTCCCTGTACTTGTTCTGCCAAGAAATCAAAAAGGATGCCACAGTGGCGATTTCCGGCGAGGCCGCGGATGAAATATTCGGCGGTTATCCTTGGTTTCACCGGGAGGATGCCTTAAACGCTCAAACCTTCCCTTGGTCGCTGGCAACTCCAGAACGGATCGCTCTGCTTTCGCCTGATTTTGTTGAGTGGGTAAAGCCGGAGCAATATGTCCAGGAACGGTATCGTCAGGCGTTATCCGAGGTGCCGCGGCTCGTAGGCGAGGACCGGCAGCAGAACCGGATGCGTGAGATGTCGTATCTCAATATCACCCGCTTTATGCCAACCCTCCTCGACAGGAAGGACAGGATGAGCATGGCAGTCGGACTTGAGGTTCGCGTTCCATTCTGCGATCATCGGCTCGTTGAATATGTCTGGAATATTCCGTGGGAAGTCAAGACGGCTGGCGACCGTGAGAAGGGTATCCTGCGCAAAGCGCTGAAAGGCACCATGCCGGAAGATGTGCTTACTCGCAAAAAGAGCCCGTATCCAAAAACGCATAATCCAAACTACTTGTCTGCCGTCCGCTCCTGGGTGCTGGATATTTTGAACGATTCATCCTCGCCGCTGCTGCAATTCATCGATGTCGCCAAAATTCGCGCGTTAGCTGAGAATGAGGACGGCCGGTTCGACCTCCCTTGGTTCGGACAGCTGATGACGGGGCCCCAGCTCTTTGCCTACCTCGCTCAAGTGGATACGTGGCTTCGCAGCTATAAAGTCGGAATTCGCTGAGGGCGTGAAGGCCACTAAATGAAAGACGGGACTGACTGCCGGTATGTTTCACCGTGCAGGTCAGTCCCGTCTTTCGTTTATTCACGTTCTGCAAGTCTGTCCCAAAGCATGCGCAGCGCCCGTCCCCGGTGGCTCAAGGCGTTCTTCTCCTCCAGCGTAAGCTCGGCGAGCGTACGTCCAAGCTCAGGCACATAAAAGAGCGGGTCATAACCGAAGCCACGCTCTCCTCTCGGAGAGCTAATGATGACACCTTCGCATTCGCCTTCAACCTCAGCCATCGGCTCTCCGTTCTTATCCACCAGCGCTATGGCGCAGACGAATCGTGCCGGACTTAGCTGAACGGGATCTCCCTCTCGCCCAGGAGCTTGCGCAACCGCATCGAGCTTGCCCAGTTCCTCAAGCAGTTTGCGGTTGTTCGCCGCATCGTCCGACGGTTCTCCCGCGTAACGCGCAGAATAGACTCCCGGAGCTCCGTTCAGACGATCAACACATAAGCCTGAATCGTCAGCGGCGACGGCAACACCGAACCTCAAAGCGATCGCTTTTGCCTTGATCAAAGCATTAGCGGCAAATGTCTCCCCATCCTCAGGAATGTCCGGGATTTCCGGGTAATCAAGCAGGCTGCGAACCTGTAAGCCTTTGTCCCGAAAGAGGGATTCGAACTCTTTTACTTTACCTGCGTTTTTGGTTGCGATTAAGATTTCAGGACCGAGCGGCGGCATGGGCAGCCCCCCTGATCCGGTCCGAGATGGTTCCAAGTACCTTCTCCTGCTCACTGATCATCGATTGAATACCAAGCTCCGCTAACATGAGCAGCTCATCCAGCTCTTCGCGGGAGAACGCCGCTTCTTCCCCTGTCCCTTGAACCTCCACGAATTTCCCGTTACCGGTCATGACGACATTCATATCTACCTTGGCTTTGGAATCTTCTTCGTAATTCAGATCGAGGAGAGCTTGTTCTTGGATTATGCCTACGCTGACCGAACCGAGAAAATCAATGATCGGAAAACGGCTTAATTTTTTATCGTTTGCCACCTTGTCGATGGCGATGGCCATCGCCACGAACGCCCCCGTAATAGAAGTCGTTCTAGTACCTCCGTCCGCTTGAATCACATCGCAATCGAGCGTGACGGACCTTTCGCCCAGCGCTTCGAGATTGACCACGGAACGCAGTGCGCGTCCGATCAAACGCTGAATTTCCATAGTACGTCCGCCCAGCTTGCCTCTTGCGGATTCCCTTTGGTTGCGGACCGAAGTCGCGCGGGGCAGCATCGAATATTCCGCTGTGACCCAGCCCTTCCCCTGCCCTTTCATGA
Source organism: Paenibacillus sp. PvR098 (assembly GCF_017833255.1). Classification (NCBI taxonomy): domain Bacteria; kingdom Bacillati; phylum Bacillota; class Bacilli; order Caryophanales; family Paenibacillaceae; genus Paenibacillus; species Paenibacillus sp. PvR098. The sequence continues at coordinate 4,585,350 of NZ_JAFIBU010000001.1, read as the reverse complement.
AGGGAGGGACCCGCTCTTCTATCGTCGCGGTACAGATCACCTTCGTATCGCCCACCTCAATGAGCACGGAACCTTCCGCATGTTTATTATAGTTTGCCGTAATTTTTATTGGCCTTGTTTCATCGGCTTTTCGCCCATCGTTTCTCATCAAGTGCTTCTTCCTCCTTTTGCTCTGACGCTCCTTATTGTACCAGAGCAAATATGGAAAACCAACCGGCAACGCCTTCCGTTAAGACGCGCTCCGTCTGAATCGATAAAAATCCCCCCTTATCCGTTACAGCCGCATAAAGGGGGATACAACTGCTAATAAGGATTACAATTTGATCTGATTGACTGCCTGAGGTCTGGCCACCGGTTTGGCATAGCTTTGATTATCTGTAGCACTCACCTTAGCTTCACCGTTAACCAAAATTTGCACCTTGGTGGCCGCACTCGCATTCTCCGTCAAGGAAAGCACAACCGCCTTCAGCGCTTCAGCCGGGGCTTTTTTGTCCGATCCGAGCATCGTGTCTGAGAAATTAACCGTTATGACATCCTCCGCTTTGCTTACCTCCAATAGCTCCGCTCCCGGCGCCATAACAGAAGCCAAGCCTTTCTTCTCATCCGGGCCGGCTATAAGCTGCTGTACGATCGCTTCAGCTACCTCATCCGTCCGATTAATTAACCGGGTCACAGGCACGTAATAAGTGTATTCTTCCTGGTTCTGACTTAAAAAATAAAGCGTCACAGGGGTCGTCTGACCATACTGTACATGCTCTGGCTTTTCCAAATTAATGCCCATCGCTCGAGTCAGCGACTCATCCATCGGCGTTCCACCGACGGGCATTTCCTTCAGAGCTTTACCCTCTACGCGAATTTGCACATTGTCCACTGTCGGAAAGCTCGTAAGCGTCCATGTAACAGCCTCCAGTATTTTCCTTTCATCCTGCAGGTTATAATCTGTGAAAGAATTGGAGAAATCTACGATAGCGAGCTTATCTTTGATGCTGATGCCTTTGATTTCCGTTCCTTTGGGAAGCAGGCTGGTGAATCCCGCGGGAAGCCGGCCTTGGGAAGGCCCGCCTTCCACCATGTATTCCAGAGCTCTCTTGGCCGTGCCTTCTGTTTTCTCAACCTGTATGGCAATGGGAGCGACGAACCCTTTCTCATCCTTTGCATATACCGTAACCTGCATCGGATTTACAATCGCAGCCGAGACGGCTATCGCCCCGGTTTCCGCAGCATTCGTTCCGGTCTGTGGAGGATCGATCGGCTGGGATTGTTCCTTCGTCACTTCCGAGCAGCCGGAAGTCAGCAGCACCGCAATGCCTGTAACGGCGGCCCACCGTGTCCAATTGTACTGTTTCATTGCTTTTCCTCCTTCAATGTCGGGGTGTTGTCCTTTTTTACTCTATGTATACGAAACGGAGACAAGTTTATGACAATAATTTGTCCGCGTATTCGGACTTGTTTTCATGATTCTGTAGACGGAAGAATCCTTGATTTCACCAGTTCTTGAAGCCTATAATTAAAGATGTGTTTTTCCAAAAAGAGGTGAGTCACCCAAGCCATGTATACCTCAAAGCAGCAGGGTAAGAGTAATCACTTGTTTGTTTCGGAATTCGAAGGAGGCATCCTCATGAAATACAGTTTGAACAGTCAAAAAGTGGCAGAAGCATCCCGTGAATGGCTATTGGAGCGCGGGGTCCGGGCGGAGGATATTGCGGAATTAACCTATTTTCTGCAAAAGGACTATTACGAGAGCCTGACATTGGAAGAATGCTTGGTGAGTGTGGAGATGGTATTATCCAAACGGGAAGTCCAGAACGCCATCCTGACAGGCATTCAGCTCGATATCTTGGCAGAACAAGGCAAACTAATGTCCCCTCTTCAGGAAATGATCGAGAACGATGAGGGACTGTATGGGTGCGATGAAATCCTGGCGTTATCCATCGTTAACGTATACGGCAGCATTGGTCTTACGAATTTTGGGTATATCGACAAGCTCAAACCGGGCATTGTAAAGCGGCTGAACGATAAAAACGGCGAACACAAACATACCTTTCTGGACGACATTGTTGGCGCCGTCGCCGCTTCGGCCAGCAGCCGGATCGCACATCGCAAACAGGAAGAGAAGGAGAAACGAGCGAAGCAGTAACGCTCCCTTAGAGAAAGGGCGATGCCTCTCGATTACGGGAAGCATCGCCCTCCTTGTTATTAACAGCTCTTATTTATTCAAGCGGCGCCAGCGATTCGGCAATGGCCTCTATTGTTTCTGGGGAAACAGACTCCGCGGACTGGATGGCAATGAACGTTTTGCCCTGTTTCAAATAGAGCAGTGTCTGACCACCCGCCTTCACCCACTTGGCCGTACCGGTACTCAGTCTCACTTCTTTCTCTGACTCTGTGCTGGCCAGCGGCCTGATCTCCTCAACCGATTGCATAACGGCCATATGATTGTATTTCACCGTCATGATCTTCCCCGCACTTTGCACTTGGTCAAGCTTGTCGTCAGGAGCTGCTTTAAACGGTACATAAACGGGATTAACGCCAGCGATCTTGGCTGTATTGCGAATCATTTGCTTATCCGCGTCCGAGTAACTGATCGGTACAAGCTCTACTTTAGCTGTCGGCGGGTTGGCGGGTTGTTCTCCTTGATTTTCATTTTGACCTTCCCCTGGAGACATCGTCTGTCCTTTCTGACAGGCCATTAGAGTCAACAGAGACGCCGCTAGAAACAGCGCTACAACCCAAGCCGCCCCCCGTTTCCACGTATATCGTGTATTCATTGTTATGGACCTCCACGTAACGTGACATCCACGTCCAATGTGACATCCGCCCGGACTAAAGCTTCCCGCCAACGCTCCTGCGTCCAAATACCGCTGTATTGCTGCCGAACGATTTCTCCTAAGCGCAGCGGGTCGGTTCGGAGCTCCTGCAGGGAATGGATGAGCTCCGTGCCCTGCAGGCTCATCTCTTCTTCCCACTGATCGGCTGATGCTTGTCCGCTCGAACGTCCCTCTATCGCCAAAGAAATCCTCAGCCTCGGATGCTTCAGATCACCGTTGGACGCAATGTCCGTGCTGCACGAGACCTGATGAAGCTCCGGACTCCTTCCGGAGGCGAAATCGGCAGAAACCTTAGCTGGCCAAGCGAGCCGAGGCAAATCGCCGCCCCGTAAGCAGGAAAGCCATTCACTTTGATCGGAAGAAAGCGTTGCGACCAGCTCTTGATTTCTAAACACAACGGCCTGAGGTGCATTACTTATCCCTCCCTCGTTCCGTTGCAAGACGGCAGCCGCGGACAGGTAAGGCAGGACGACATCATCGCCATAGCCGTAGTTAAAGGAACGAAGCGGGTCACCCGTCCAGCCTGCTTGGCTAAGCAACGTAATGCCTCCTTCGGGTGCTCCCGGGCGGCGCACCCACTGCTCGGCCGAGCCTTCAACAACGGCTACCAGAGGCTTGCGGCCTTGCTTCACACCAAGCTTCTGCAGCTGCTTCGCCCAAGACACCGGGAAGCCGTGTGCACGCGCCCAAACTTCGCCGATGGCTACCAGCTGTGGCGGCGCTTTCTGATGCCACTGCCAAGCTGCGTCCGCGAAGGAGACAAACGACTGAACGCGCGGCTCGGCCACCGCATAGGCCTGGAGCTTCCCTTCCGCAGAACGGGTGAAATGCTCCGAAGTCGTTACGCGGAGCCCGCCGGGACCTTCGTCAACTCCGGATACCGTAAGCTGCACCCCCTCGTACTCAAGGGGCCTCATCCCTTTATCAGGTGATGCCGAGCAGCCGGTCCCCGTGACTAGGCATGCGATAAGCGGAAGCAGCCAAAGCCGTAAACCGCCAGATTGTAAACCGTCATTTGTCATTCAGCCGTCCCCTTTCATATGGGCTATATATCCAGATCACAGAAGTTATGCATTTCTCGCTGATCTAATATTTCCCATTTCATCGTAAAATATGCAGAATTCATCGAATCGCATTCGGACTTCCGGTATTAAATTACTATCAGCCATCCCATTGAGCAGTGAAACCGAAAAGCAAAAAGCCCTCGTTCTTCCGAACGAAGGCTAGCTCAGTACTTTACCTACCCGACATTACACTTGTCTCTTTTCACCTTATCGAAGCTTGCTATGATGATCCTTTTTTCTGCTCATATCTGATGATTCCGTGCTGCTCTACAGCCATCACTGTTCCAACTTCACGCAGCCAGATCAGGTGCGCCATCGTCTCCGAAAGAGCGAACCTAAGCTGATGCACGCTCAGTTTATCGCCGAAGGCAGCGCGGCATACGTCATATGCCGTACGCGGCTCCGTCAGGTGAGCACGCATCGATTCGAGTCTTTCACGATGGTGAACAATCAATTCCTTAGCCCGCTGCTGTAAATGAGTGAACGGCTCGCGGTGGCCGGGAAACGCCAGGCGTACTTCGTAGCGGCTGATTTGCTCCAAGCTCGCCATATAGCTTGCGAGCGGATTCTCGTCGATACCCAGCGGCAAGTAGCTCACATTGGGTGAAATTTGCGGCAGCACATGGTCACCGCAAAACATCGTTGCCGTTTCGGCACGATAGAAGCACAAATGCCCGGATGCATGTCCAGGTGTGTGAATCGGCTCATAGTCGTCCATGCCAAGCCGTACTTTCGCGGTTTCGTCGATAAAGGTAACTTCCGGCTGCGGAGATACGGACTGCACGAAACTGTCCATGTTCTCCCGCATCGCCTCCTCATGCTCAGCAGGCAGCCCATTCGTTCGAAACAGTGCCATTAGTGTTTCCGCCATCGACTGCCCTTCCCCCCACAGGAGACGTGTATGCTCCCAAGCGGTACGTGACATCATAACCGGAACACCCCCGGCGCGCTCTTGAAACCAACCCGCTAAACCATAATGGTCAGGATGATGATGGGTAAGCACGATCCGCTCGATTTGGTCAAAGCCAATCTCCCGTTCGACAAGTACCGACTCCCAAAGCAGCTCCGCCGCTTCTGTCCGGAGGCCCGGATCGATTAAAGTCCAGCCGTCCGGCCCCGGCAGCAAATAGCTGTTGACAAAACGCAGGGGAAACGGCAGCGGAACTTTGACCTGCAGGACGTCGCCGTGCTCCGTAACCGCGGAGGATAGTGACGTTCGACTTGGCATCTACATGTCCCTCCTGCCTACGAAAATCATCCGCTTTGAATTGGCAGGTTCATAAGGGGAGGCGTCGTAGCCGCCATAAACGGCATCCACAATCAATCCCGCCCGGTTTAGCATATTCAAAAAGGATTCATGATCAATCAGCTTCACCTGCTCCTCATACACCCGTTCCCCTCTGGTCCTTTCATCCTGCAGCACAATCGTTTTGCGGACGAATCCGTCCTCGATCCTGCGCCGTTCCTCGATCGTTATCTCATCCTCTGTGCGCACCGAATGCGGTACGAGGTGGGCGGCCACATAAGAAGGATTCAAATAATCGATAATAAACCGCCCTCCGGGTTTAAGCAGTCTTCGCATTTCCTTCAATACTTGTTCATTGTCCGCACTTTCGGCAAAATAACCGAAGGATGTAAACAAATTGACCACCGCGTCAAAGGAGTCCGTCAAGGGCACACTGCGCATATCTCCCCGAATCCATCGCACCTCTCCCTCCTGATCCAGCTTCTTGGCCTCCGCCAGAAGCACCTCGGACAGATCGACCCCCGTCACCTGAAAGCCGAAGCGATGAAGAGCCATGGAATGGCGCCCCATCCCACAGCACAAATCAAGCACCGCCGCCCCTTCCGGCAGCTCCAGCCACTCCATCATCCGGCGCACCTCCTCGTAGGCGCCCTGCAAATCACGATGCTTATATACCAACAAATAATCTTGTCCAAAGCTTTTTTCGTACCACTCCGTCATTCCTCTCCATCTTCCTTTCCCGCATTCTCTCTTCATCCGCTTGAACCATTCGACAAACTAATCCCTATTTTACCAGAAGAGAGATGCAAAAAACACGTTTCTGTTTCCGGCCCAGCTCGAATATAGTATAATTATACTTTAATTGGCAACGAATTTGGTATCGGGGGAAGATCATGGAACGCGAAAGCCTGGGACAAAGAATTTCCGGCCGGAAAGCGAAAGATATTTTTGAACAGATCCGTAAAGTAGGAACCGTATCCAAAATCGACCTCCTCGAGAAAAGCGGGTTGACCGGAAGCACCTTAACCCGAACTCTTGAAGAACTCACAGCCCAAGAGCTCATTTTGGAAGCGGGCTTCGGAGATTCCACAGGCGGCAGAAGACCCATTTTATATACAGTTAATCCCCACTATGCCTATGTGTTCGGTCTGGATATTTCCAGAATGTACTCCAAATTGGTGCTCTTCGACCTGCAAATGAACAAGCTGGAAACCAAACGTTGGATCATGACGGAAAGCCTTACTCCTGATGCGCTGCTTGATAATATTGTCGTATCGGCCCAAGAGATGCTGACCGCTCACGGGATCCCCTTAAATAAAGTGCTCGGCATGGGTGTCGGGGCAGTAGGACCGCTCGATCGGGTAACAGGGACGATTCTAGAGCCTTTGTATTTCCCTTCCGAGGGCTGGAATCAAGTCCATATCACCGGTATTTTGGAGCAAAGGCTCGGATTCCCGGTGCTACTTGATAACGGCGCGAATACCGCCCTGATCGGCGAGTCTTGGTCTGATCGGGAGCGGGATTATCAGCATCTCCTTTATATTCATGTCGCTGTCGGACTGCGCTCTGCTATGATGACAAACGGGCAAGTCGTTTATGGGGCGGTGGACATGGAGGGAGCCATCGGGCAAATGATTATACAGACCGACGGGCCTAGGCTTTGGGGGCAGGGAAATTTCGGATCCTGGGAATCCTACGCTTCCATTCATGCGCTTGAGCAGCAGGCTCAAACCCGGCTTAAGCAAGGGCGGGACAGCATGCTGCTGCGAATGGAACCTGATCCGGAGAAAATCACGTTCGCCCATCTGGGACAGGCACTGCGGGACAATGACCCCCTTACCGTCGAATTGTTCACCCAAGCCGCCACCTATTTTGGCATCGGCCTATCCAATCTGCTTAACATCCTGCATCCCGAGAAAGTGATTCTCGGCGGCGCGCTCATCAGCAGCCATCCGGGTTTTTTCCATATCGCAACCCGTGTGGCCATTCAAAGAACCTATTATTACCCCAAGTATCAGGTCGTGTTCAGCCTGGGCTCCTTGGGGGAAGATGCGCTCGTTACCGGAGCGGCCATCATGGTCATCAATAAGCTGACAGCAGTGTAGAAAAGTACAGCCTTCATCTCATAAAAAAGCTCCACAGAAACCTTACGGTCTCTGTGGAGCTTTTTGCATATAGCATCATGCCGATGCTTCATCCTCATTGATCGGACCACCATGCAGCTCTTGAAACAATTCAACGAGCTTGCCATGCTTGCGAAGCGATTTCTCATGAATGAGGTTCAACTTGCCGTTATCAAGCTGACCAAAACGTTCGATCAGCTGCTCATTCTCTTGCGTCCAATCGAAGCCTTCAAAGATGCTCAAACACGAGGTCCAGTTCTTCACATATTTGCCGTCGGCAAATAAATGACGGTTCGCATAAAGTGCAATGCTCTCCTGCATCGCACGGGACGACGAGTTATACTGCGGAAGCCCCGGTTGCTCCGGCATCAACGGAATGAGCGTCGTGTAAAACTGATGCAAAATCTCGATGTACGTGGAAGGATCCTGTTTGATTTTGCGAGCCAGCTCATAGGACGGCTGCATCTTCCCCGTAAACAGCATCGTAGCCGTAGAGTACAACCAGCTGAACGATGTGAAGTTTTTGTTGTATGCGGTCAGGTTAGCCCTGCGCTCTACACCTGCGCCTTTCAAGAACACATTGTGATCTACCACCTGCTGAATAACGACGTTGAGTGGATCGATGGAGTCGAACGAATGACCGAGCTCCTTGCTCACCAGCTGTACCTTAGAGTTAATGTCTCCGAACAGTTGCTTCTCTTCCTCTTCGCTCAGGCCGATGTAGATTTGAACCGCCAGCTCGCTCTCCATGAGCTCCAAACGACGGCGCTCCAACTGCTCTACTTGCCCTTCGAGCTGTTCCAACTCAGAGGCAATCTCCGCATTGTCCGGCGATTTGCGGTGCTTGATTTTCATAGCAGCGACCTTCTTATCCAATCTGCGGGCTTCTTTCAGCATTTGCTCGCCTACATAACCCAGTGCAAGAATACGGTGCTGACCGTCAAGAATGCTAAGCTTTGAACCCGGGCGAAGAAACAGACCGGTCTCTGCCTTCGCTAAGCTGCTGACATCCCGCAGACTAAGTGTAACCGGCCCAAAAAACACCCGATCCAGGTCGCGTTCTTGCAAATAGTTTGCGATTTTACGGCGCTGACCGGCACTCAGCTTCCGCTGGACCATCGGATCAATGGTCGTATAGTTTAACAGATCCTGCACTTGTATAGCTACCGTCGCAAGTCCGAAACGATCGCAAAACGGATGGATCGTCATTTGTAGGTTTAAGCCATCCATTAGCCAACGTCCTCCTTAGTGTTTTCCGTTTGGAAAACTTGCTCCGAAAGCGAGTCTTCACGAATCAGGAACATATGATGCTCCTGATAAAAATCTTTGATAAACTGATAAGCCTTCATAATCCGGGAGCGTCTTGGCAGCCGGTCTTTCTCATCTCCGCTGTAAATAGCATCCCAATCGATGTGCGGCAAAATTTTAACCGCATAGTCAAGGGCATATTTGTTAAATGTTCCGGTTTTGGTCACTTCGTCATGGAAGAACATAGACATCGCGATTTGCAGGTTTTCCGACCAGCACAATTCGCCTTTTTCCGGCGCCGGCAAATATTTAAGCAAGCTTTCAAAATAATTGACGGCCAGCTTCATATGCTGTTCCACTTCATCGTCGTCGAAATAATACCCGTTGTTCCGGGCAGCCGATTTCAAACGACCTTCAAACAGACCGATCATAATCTCAATGAGCAAGTGGTAAGAGAATATATATTCCGGCCCTTTGCCCCGCTCGGTAAACATGTCGACCGGAATTTGTTTCATGACCGGCGTCTCAAGCGCCAAGCGCGAAGCTAGCACATGATAGTATCTGCGCTGTTCTCTCAGAACCGCTAAATTACCGCCGATCTTGCGCGGAAGCTTGTTAATGTCTGAAAAAAGCTGTCTCTCTTGGCGCGCATTGATATCGAGATAAATCATCGTAGACATCGGGAACGTGTAAAGCTTGCTCAGCTTCGCTGAAATTTCCTCCATACGATCGTATTCTCTGCGGTCTTTGGCTCTTGCCATAGCGCTTTGCAGCGTTTCCATTAAACGGCGGAATGCCGCCAAACGATGTTGTCCGTCCACCACATACAGCTTCTCAATGGCCTGCAGTCTATACACACGGGAATCCGTATCGTATTCTCCGGTTCCGCGGGCCGACAAGATAATGCCCGGAAAATAAATCCCTTGTCCGTGATCAAGATACAGCATGATATAGTCCATCATTTTGGACAGGTTTTGCGGTACAATGGAGCGCTGAACCTCCAAATCCACTTCATAGATGGCAAACAGTTTGCTCATTGGCAATGTTGTTGTGAGCGTCGTTTGTCCGAAGGTTCTAGAAGCTACCCCTGGAATTTCTATATAAGACGACGCCTTCTGCTCTGCCAGCAGCTCCGACAGAGATGTAATGTTATCCATATCCATATTCCTCCTTGGATACCTTGCAGTTAGGCATATGAGTATATTTTACTATAATAGGTTGATATAATTCCATTATACACCGAAAACACCCAAAACATTCAGGTTTACGGCAGATTACGCAGATTTTTCAGGAAAATCCGATTTGACAAAGTGCGGAATCCAGCTAAAACCCTCGTCGGTGGCTTTTTATCGGACGTAGTCAAGAGCTATGAAGATAAAGATTAGGCATATAAATTTAATCGTATATTCTTTTTGAATCCTTGTCAATTAATGCATGATGAAGCATTTTAAAGCGATTGAAGGGGCGGATTCAGTCACAATTTCTCTTCTTTTTTATTCTCATGAACAAAACAAAAAAGGGCTGTCCAATAAGTCATCCAAGATGACTTATTGGACAGCCTTAAAACATGGTTTACGTCACAGTATATTCGGCTGCCTCCGACGGATGAATCGGAGTGCATACAACCGATGCTATCGGGTCGACACTGATCAGAAACCGATGTACCTGTTTCATTAGCTCGCGCGGTATGATGAGAAACAGTTCATTAGGGGTTCCTATAGAATGAGTCAGTGACGAAACCCATACCGCTTGCGCACCATAAGCTTCGGTAACCTTCTCTTTCACAGTGGGAGCTTGACGGGTCTTAATCCAAACCATGACCAATTCAAAGCGGTTCTGCAGCATAAACTGCAGCGACCGGCAAGCTAGGAAATATGCGATAATGGAATACAAAGCCTGCTCCCAACCGAAGAGAAGGCCCGCCAGAGCCAGTATACCAATATGTATCAGCATAACCAGTTCTGACATAGAAAGGCTCGTTTTTTTCCTTAACAGAAAAGCTGTTTCCCTTACCCCGTCCGCATGTTCGCCGTTTCTGATCATGAGACCAGTCCCGATACCAAGCAGCAGTCCTCCGAAAATCGATGCGGCAAGCGGATGCTCGGTAAGCGGCTTTACGGGATGTAATATCATCGTAACGGCAGCGAGCAGCAGCAGACCTATCCAAGCCATCCATGCTGAGAAGCCCTTTCGCCTTACCCCCGTGAGAAGCACAAATGGAAGGTGAAGCAGGAACAGAAACAAACCCATCTGCATCTCTGTAATATACGCCAGCATGATCGAGATCCCCTGCACCCCTCCGGGCACGATCCAGTTAGGTCTCAGAAACAACTCTAACCCGACGGATACGAGGCCGATGCCCGCTCCGAATGAGCTATATCGGAGCAGCACCGACCGAAGCGGCTTGCCCCTATCTTGCTTAGACTGAATTTTTAGTCCATTCACGATTCATCGGTCTGCCGAACGGGGACCTTTTGCTCTTTCTTTGTTTTTCCTAGAGGAATGACGCGATTCAACGTATTGTAGACCCACGTAGATTCTTTAGTCAGCAGCGGTCCTAGGATCGCTAGAATCAACACATAAAGCGCAGCAAACGGCTGCAGGATCGCCAGCAATCCGCCGGCTTTGCCGATGTTCGCCATAATAATAGAAAACTCACCTCGTGAAACAATCGTAAGTCCGATGTTCGCCGACGCCTTGGGCGACAAGCCGGCGTATTTCCCAGCGAGCATGCCTGATGCGAAATTCCCGATCAGTGTAATGACGACTGCGGCCAAAGAGTACCACACGGCTCCGCCTAAAGTAAATGGATCAATCGACAATCCGAAACTGAAGAAAAACACGGCTCCGAAGAAATCCCGGAATGGAAGGATGAGATGCTCGATCCGCTTCATATGCTCTGTCTCTGCCAGTACGAGCCCGGTGAGCAGCGCACCGATCGCCTCAGCAACGTGAATAGTTTCACCGATGCCCGCAATTAAGAACAAAGCACCAAAGACCACCAGCGCAAAGGTTTCATTAGATCGGATGTTTAATGCACGATTTAAGAATGGTACAGCCTTTCGGCCCAGGATAATAAAAATGAGCATGAATCCCAACGCCATTAAAGCGGAAAGCAAAACACCGCCAAGCGAGGCAGCGCCGCTTAAGACAAGTCCGGAGAGGATAGAAATGTAAACGGCTAAAAAGACATCCTCGAACATGATAATGCCAAGGATCATCTCCGTTTCGGGGTTTGCAGTTCTTTTTAAATCTACCAGCACCTTCGCGACGATGGCACTCGAAGAAATCGTAGTTATCCCTGCAATGACCAATATCTCCTTAAAAGGAAAGTCCAGCATCCAGCCAAGTAGAAGGCCCAATGTAAAGTTAATTGCGATATATATCGTTCCGCCAACTGCGATGGATTTGCCCGATTTGATCAAACGCCCCACCGAGAATTCAAGTCCCAGATAAAAAAGGAGGAAGAGAATTCCGAGACGGCCCATGAATTCGATCAGCGGCGCACTCTCAATGAAACGGAAATCGAAAAATCCGAGTTGGGGAGCATGAGGACCTACCGCCATACCAACCAAGATATAAAACGGAATAACGGAAAATCGCAATTTAGCAGACAACAAGCCCGCGGCGGCGATAAGCGCGATAGCAAGACCTACTTCAAGAACGATATGATCCATACTTACTCACTCCCGTTAACTAGAATCTGTTTAAGGAGCTTTAGATGTTTTCGTTCTCCGGCAATAATAAGCGTTGAATCGGCTTTAAACACATATTCCGGACCGGGAGTAATGTTCTTACTATGATCCTTCTCAACGACAGCGATAATGCTGGTGCCTGTTTTCCTTCTAATTTCCAACTGCCCGATGGATAAGCCGATACATTTATAACCCTGCTCGACCTTGTACCATTCAATGGTCAAATCGTCCAGTTCCACTTCAATCGTTTCAAGTGCTTTGGGCTTATAATTCATCCCGCCTATGATGCTTCCAATAATACGTGCTTCATCGTCGTCAAGAGTCACCATGGAGATGCTATCGTCCGGATCCTCATGTTCAAAATGATAAAGCTCTCTTCTTCCATCATCGTGTATAATGATGACAAGCTTGTCGCCACCACGGGTAATAAGTTGAAATTTGCGACCGATACCGGGCAAATCGATTTCTCTAATATTTGGCATAATGAAAGTTACCTCCTGAAATTAAATCTTATTTGTAGTCATAGCTTATACACACCAACAAAGCTCATACCGCCACGAAATGCGAAGTAAATTTAATTGGCCGCAGCCGAACCTTTTTCATTTGCTTGGGAACTGCGCAATCAAACCGATGGACCAGTATTCGTAAAAGCAAAACAATTAGCAGCAGATCCCAATAGCTTGCAAAAGAAAAAGCAGCGGTCAGATATGTCGTTGCTATCTGCTGATAAACCATCGCTCCTAAGGAAAACGTGGAATAACCTGTGGAAGCAGACGAACCTCTGGATACGGGTTCAACATTAATAAAAGGACTGACGGAGGCCAACGCAAGCGCAAGCAGAATCAGCAGCAAAAACACCAGCCTTATTCTTTTATTCTTCATCTGCATTGGACGTCCCTCCTTACCCCGTATCCTCTTATTATATAGAATTCACTTTGTAAAATCCATTATTCCCCCGAACAGCAAGAAAAACCAACCACTATGATTGTTATTGAGAAGAAACCGTTACATCCGTTGGAACAGTCAGCGGCTGCTCCAATATTGCATCATGTATATGCTATTTTCAGCGTTTTGACCAGCTTCGACCGATTGATCGGTTTACTGATATAATCATCCATCCCTGCTTCCAGGCATTTCTCTTTATCTTCTGTGAAAGCATTGGCCGTTACCGCAATGATTCTAGGCTGAGCCTCAGGAGGCAATACCTTTCTTATTTGCCTGGTGGCTTCAATCCCATCCATCCCAGGCATCTGCACGTCCATAAAAATGAGATCATATGCTTTATATTTGATGGCATCCATGACCTCGAAACCGTTATTTACCACATCCGATTGAAACCCTTCTTTGGCTAATAAATAACGAAGCACTTTTTGGTTGACTGCGTTGTCTTCAGCGATCAGAATATGGACTGTGCCAGCCACAATCGACAAGTCAGGATCCGCGTCCGCCTGATCGTTGATCGACAAAGCTGCCGGTTTAAGCATAATGGTAAATATCATAGTCGCTCCTTCGTTATTGGGTTCGGCCCAGATCTTCCCACCCATGAGTTCAACCAGGCTCTTGCTAATGGCTAGTCCCAAACCGGTTCCTCCATACTTCCGAGTGGTGGAGGAGTCAAGTTGTGAGAACGGGATAAACAAGTGCTCCATCTTCTCCTTTGGGATTCCAATTCCGGAATCTTTGACGGTGAACCGAAGTTTGAACTGGCTGCTGCTTGGCGAATTCATGCTCTCAACTGTTAAACAAATACTGCCTGACGACGGTGTGAATTTAATTGAATTTCCGATCAGATTGATGAGGATTTGCCTTATTCGAGTAATGTCTCCTACCATCGTTTTCGGTAAGTCAGGATCGATTGTATAACTCATAGCTAACTGTTTATCTCTTGCGATCCCGGATAAGATATCGAACGTTTCCTCAATACAGATTATTAAATCAAACGGCCCTTCTTCCAGCTCCACATTCCCTGAATCGATTTTCGAAAAATCCAGAATGTCATTAATGATTGCCAGCAAGGCATGTTCGCTCTTAAGAATATATTCCAGATACTCCTGCTGCTCCTCAGTTAGTATCGTTTCTTTTAATAATTGTGTCATTCCGACAATTCCATTCAGAGGCGTCCTGATTTCATGACTCATAGTTGCAAGAAATTTGCTTTTCGCCCGAGCTGCTGCTTCGGCGGCCTCTTTGGCACCCACAAGCTCTCTCTCCGCTTGCTTTCTCGAAGTAATGTCCCTGACAAATGCACTGAAAAGATATGTATCCCCCCAACGAATGGGGGTTACGGTTAACTCCACCGGAAATAGATGACCGTTACGATGTAGTGCTGTTAACTCAATTCTTTTATTCAGTATGTGATGCACCCCTGATTCTATAAACCGCTGAAGTCCCCGCTGATGCTTTTCCCGAAAGGCATGCGGGATAATAAGCTCGGCCAGGCTGTGCCCGATGACTTCCTCCTCCGTCCAACCGAATTGAACCTCTGCTTGAGGATTCCATTCGATGATCATGCCTTCAGAATTCATCACAATGACAGCATCCAGCGCATTATCCGCCATCGAACGGTAGCGATTATTCATGTCGACAAGAGTTACCTTTTCTTGATTTCTACCCAAGATATCATGCAGCAGCAAAATAATGCCGAGTATGTTCCCATGATCGTCATGGGCTGCCGATGCGGAAACCGAGATGGGAATACGATTTTCATTCTGAGATACAAGAATCGTATCAACATAAGGAATATAGTCTGACGCCCTTGACGTAATCATCGTCAGCTGATATTCAGGAAGAATCAAATTCAAGTGTTTGCCGATTAGATCCTCTTCAGTATAACGAAGAAGGTTAAAGATCGATTTATTTACGTTTTTGATGATTAAAGCGGAAGAAACAAAGATCGTTATATCACCCAAAAAATCAACATGTCGTTTGCTCATTTCTTCCCCTCTTCTCGTACCCATTAAATCACTATGCTATGAATATATTATTAAATGAATATGATTACAATGATCGATAACATAACAAAAAGCCGAAACAGCCTCGGCTTTTTATCGTGTTTTATAACAAACGCTGATTATTTATTCATCAGCTGGGAAACCGGCACAAACTCAATGTCATCCGTTAAGTGAGGGATGACCTCTTCCAGAACTTCAGCCGTTTTCTTGCGGGCTCCTACATGACCAATGACTACACATTGGTCATGATCCAGCAGGTGCTCTTGAAGCAGTTTAATTTGTTTGGCAATATGGTTCTTCGTGTTGACATCATCAAGAAAAATATGATTTTCAATACAAGGAACTCCGACCTTTGATGCTGTTTTGGACACAATGCTCCGGTAATTCGTATGGCTATCGAGAAAAAACACTCCTCTTTTTTGGCATTCTTCCAAAATGATATAGATCACACGAGGATCTGCGGTTACTTTGGAGCCCATATGATTATTGATGCCTACAGCGTAGGGTACATCATCAATCGCAGCATTAACACGCCGCCTGATTTCATCCTCCGTGAGATCGGTCGTTATCGCTCCCGGTCCAAGCCATTTGTCTTTGCTGCCTGACTTGGGCTCCATTGGCAGATGAACGATCACTTCGTGCCCGTTCTGATGCGCCCATTCCGCATCCCTTTTTGTCGTTGGCAAAAAGGGCATCACCGCAGCAGTGATAGGAAACGGCAGGTTCATCATCTCCTTGGTTCCGGGCATGTTGCTACCAAAGTCGTCAATGACAATAGCAGCCCTTTTCGTTGGAATGGCCATTTCCTGGGCCTCCGCAAGCAGAGTTGAACATAACATCAGAACAACCGCAAAACATCCCGTCCACAATTTCATCTCCAACTTCCTTTCCCCTAACCATTGGTTACCAACTAATATGTCGGAATTCCGTCCATAATATGCATAAGGAATGACCTCAACCCAAAAAGTGATATCCACCCATACTGCATGTTATGCCAGCCCGAAATAATGAACCAGTACCCAGCCTAAACCAGCTAACAAAACAGACCCGATGAATCCTGCAGCCAGAGGCTTCATTCCTAAACGCCGGAAAGTAACCAGATCAACGTTCAGTCCAAGTCCCGCCATCGCCATCGCAATTAACAAATACGCGATGGTGATCAGTTGGTTAGTTATCGCTAAGGGAATCCAGTTCAACGTATTTACACCGCTCATTATTATGAAGCCAAAAATAAACCAAGGAATGGGGATCGATTTCCAATTCATCTTTTGCGACTTGTCTTGTCCTGTATTCTCCAACCTGTTTGCCCAAAACCCGATGATCATAGCTACGGGAACCAACATAGCAACCCGAGACAGCTTGACGATAACCGCCATATCCTCAGCTTCTTTACCACCTGGAGCTGCTGCCGCAATAACGTGAGCTACTTCGTGAAGCGTAGCACCCGCAAACACACCATATCCAACTGGCGTAAGTCCAAGCACTGGATATAATAACGTGTACATCAACGTAAAAATCGTTCCCAAAATGGCTACGGTCGCGGCGCTAATCGCTGTTTCGTCATTGCGAGCCTTCATTTGAGGTGAAATGGCCACAACGGCTGCAGCACCACATATTGCCGTCCCGCATGCAGTAAGCATGCCTAGCCTCGTTTGTATCTTAAAGCATTTGGTAATGCCATAGACAACAAATAGTGTAAAAATGACAACCGTGAAGACAATAACCATCACCTTAGGTCCCGCATGTAGGATATCCAACAGATTCAACCGCAGCCCAAGCAGAACAATGCCGCAGCGCAGCAGTGTTTTACTCGAAAATGAAATACCTGCAAGGTTCTCATCCCGAATGCCGATGACAGCTCTCCAAATCATCCCAAGCAGAATGGCGATAACAAGCTGCCCCAGAATGCTCAGGAAAGGAATTCCCGATACATATTTAGCCGACAGAGCCAACAGCAGTGTTAATCCCATGCCTTGAATAAAATCAAAACCCCTCTTTAATGGAAGGGCATATGCCTGTGCCATCGTACTCACTCCCAACTACTCCCTAGAACCCTGAATGTGCTTATGATTCAACTATATTACCGATGCATCCGGAAGTGAAATACCGATTTACTATCTTGATCATGAGTAAAACTAATGATTGGGATTGTTTACGATAAGAAATACAAATACAATGAACATATAACAACATCCATCTAGTGGCAGAAGTACTACACACATGGAGTCAAACAGGAGGATCTCAATGATCGTAGAAACACTTCGGGTCTTTGTAACCGTAGCGGAGCAGAGCAATTTCTCCCGAGCTGCGGAAATTCTCAACCTTTCACAGCCTGGTGTAAGCTTACATATTCGAAATTTGGAAAATGAATTTGGAGCCAAGCTTTTGCATCGCTCACCTAAACATGTCAAACTAACGGAGGCAGGAGAGATTTTATATAGGCAGGCAAAGCAAATCCTCACGCTCTACCATGAAGCGAAACAAGAAATCCAATCGCTTCGTGACGAAGTGACCGGTTTACTAAAAATAGGCGCCAGCTTCACCATCGGTGAGTATATCCTGCCGCGGGTACTCGCCCAATATGTAGAGCAGTATCCTCAGGTTGAAATTCAAGTGAATATTGGAAATACGGAAGAAATTGTTCAAGCGGTCCGCACAAATGAGTTGGATCTTGGGTTAGTCGAGGGAGAGGTTACTCAGCCTGGTTTACATATAAAATCATTCATGAAGGACGAAATGATACTGATTGCCTCACCCAGCCACCCTTTATGTAATCCAAGGGCAGCTAAATTGGAATCAGCACTGCAAGGACAAATATGGATCTTTCGAGAAGGCGGTTCAGGAACTCGGGCATTCAGCGATCGGTTTATTCGTGATGCCGGTCTTGAGGTTAAACGTTCCTTTGTTTTTAGCAGCACCCAAGGGGTTAAAGAGGCTGTAGCTTCCGGCCTTGGCATTGCTATTCTATCCCGATTGGTTGTAAGGAAAGAATTAAGATCAGGTGAGCTTTGCGAATTCCCGATTAAAGGATATCGATTCATACGAAATTTGTTCATGATCCAAGAAAAAGGTGAATCAGCAAGCATGGCGTTAAACATGTTTACACAAAAATTACTTGCTTCCCCCGAATCCACTTTAAGCTAACTAGAATGACGACAGCGGTGCCATTCAATTACAGCAAACCTGACCCTCCTTAGAAATTCATCGCCACGGTGATGTCCTAAAGAGTCATTAATAATCCCATGAATCCCTGCTTCCTTTCTTGCGGGGGCGTAAAAAGAGGCTTTGTTCGGTCCGTGTCATTCTCAGATCTACAACTTTTTACCGAATAATCTTTCGACATGTTCAGTCGCCAAAGGCTTACTGAAAAAATATCCTTGCATATCATAGCAGCCAATATTTTTTAAAAACTCAACCTGTTGCAACAGCTCAACGCCTTCCGCTATGACATGGATACGTAAATTTTTAGCCATAGCCACAATAGCATTAATGATGGCTTCCTGGTTAGGATCTATATTGATATCCTTAATAAATGACTGATCTATTTTTAACGTTCCAATCTGGAATTTCTTCAAGTAACTCAACGAGGAATATCCTGTCCCAAAATCATCAATGGATAGATGAACTCCTAATGCTTGAAGCTTTTCGAGTCTCTTAATCATATCCTCAGCACTAGACATCGCTGTACTTTCCGTTATTTCAAGCTTTAAATACTGTGGTTCCAACCTGGTTTCGCTTAATATACTTTCCACCATTGGAACAAAATTCGCATTTTCAAATTGTCTCGCGGATATATTTACGGACACAAATATGGGGTGGTATCCCTTTTTCTGCCATAATTTATTTTGCATACACGCACTTCTAAGAATCCATTCACCTATAGGTATGATTAACCCGCATTCCTCTGCAATAGGTATAAACTCAGTAGGTGGAATATAACCCAATTCAGATTGATGCCAGCGTACTAACGCTTCCAGACCAATCATGCTTCCTCTCCTGAGATCAACGATGGGTTGATAATGAAGAGATAATTCATCATTCTTCATTGCCTTACGGAGACTCTGCTCTAATATCCATTTTCTAGATGAAATCGTTGTGATATCAGGCTCATAAAGCTTAAAATTATTTTTTCCATGTTCCTTTGCAAGGTACATGGCTTGATCGGCTTGCTTGATTAAGGTGTGAGAATCTTGTCCATGATCTGGATATACACTGACACCAACACTTGTAGTTAAGATAAATTCATGATGATCAAGCCTAATGGGTTGAACTATAGTATCTAGGATTTTATTTGCAATAGGATAAATGTGTTCAAGGCTGGCTACTTTATTTAGTAAAATGGTAAACTCATCACCGCCTTGACGAGAAATAGTATCTTCTTCGTCCAAACAAGCTTTTAATCGATCAGCCACAATTTGTAACAGTCGATCACCCATCATATGTCCAAGGGAATCATTAACATATTTAAAGCGATCAAGATCAAGGTACATAACAACGACTTTATATTTGTCTTGAGCATTCGCTAATGCTTTATCGAGTTTGTTTCTATACATGCGCCGATTGGGCAATCCCGTTAGTACATCGTGAAAAGCCATGAAGTACAGCTGTTCTTCGGCTACTTTTCGTTGAGTGATGTCGGAAACCAGCCCGTCCAGACGTATCAATTCCGCCCTCTCGTTAAATACCGGTATCGTATGATCCGAGACCCACTTGATTTGGCCAGTGGCATGTATAATTCGGTATTCTTGCTTGACCGACTCACCAGTATATATCCGTTGCCGGTACTTCTGGACTTTATCTTTATCGTCTGGATGTATGACCTTGATCCAAAATAAGGGGTCGGAAATAAAAAAGTGTTGAGAATAGCCATAAATTTTTTCACATGCAGGTGAAATAATAGCTTTGGTGTTCGTTACTACGTCATGCGACCAGAAACAAGCATCTAAGCTGTTAAAAATGTTTTGCAATTGATTCTTTGAAGATATCAATTCCTTCTGAGTGAGGTTTTGCTCACTCACATCTCTTCCAATTCCTATGACCCCTTGTATCTTATGATCTATAAATATAGGTACAAGCGTTATATTTAAATCCATAAAGTGTCCATTTTTATGTCGGACCTTCATTTCTACAACCTCTTGATTCCCATTGGCAGCAGATGTGAAATATCGAAAAGCCGTATTTACATCTTCTTCTTTAAAGAAAGGAACAAATGTCATGGTGAGCAATTCTTCTCTGGAATAACCAAAAATCCTCTCACATGATTGATTAGCCATCATAAAATTACCTTGTAAATCAAATGCATAACATGCATCTGGGTGATTTTCGAAAATTGATCTATACATCTCGTACAATGATAATAGTTCATTGGCCAAACCATTTTTGCCCATTTCTCTCACCTCGATATTCACAAGCTTAATCATTAATTCTATCCAATATTACCACATTTCATAACAACCGTGCGTTGCTCATAAAGTGATACTAAGTATCCATTTCAACACATCCGACAATAGTAGTATCACCCAATATGGAGCCACATTAATTTACAATGACAGGGTTGTCCAATTTCTTCCCTTCCCTCCTTCCTCTTCTCAAACCAAAAAGCCTTCTCTAACGATCCCTCTACATCGAGGAAACGTAAGTAAGAAGGCTTTGTTAGGTCCATTGGATTTCCTCAGATCTGCAACTCCCCAAGCTTGATCAGCTCGACAACCGCTTGCGAACGCCCTTTCACATTAAGTTTTTGCATAACGTTCGAGATATGGTTTCGCACAGTTTTTTCACTGATAAACAATTGCTGCGCGATATCTTTGGTCGTTTTATCTTGTACAAGCAGTTCAAATACTTCACGTTCACGATTGGTTAGCAAAAATTTACTTTTATGGTCGCTGCCCTTCATGTCACCCCTCCTTGCCCGGGTTTTGGTATCATTACAAGGTCTAGGGATACAGTCAAATTTAGTTTATGAAGGATAGCATATTGTGGTGCGTTAGTATGGGAAAAATGGGCTTCTAACGCACTTTTTCGAATATAAACTAAAAAAATATCCATGATTGTCCATGGATTTTTAAGGGGTTCATCATCTGTTGCCGCCGATTATGCATGCGGCGACTCTGTAAATTTTGTTGACAATACGTTTCATCTCTTGAATAGTCTGTCCATAAAAAGAGATTTAATCAATGAAAACAAGTTATTGCTTATCGATCATTTGCTTGACCCTTCCCCGCTTTTTTCGAACGATAAACCGGACAACCCAATATAACAGGCCCGCTATAACAGGCACCCAAAGCATATTCAAGCCGTACGTATATATTTTTGTCCCGACTTCCGCCGCGTGATCCACTGTTAAACGTCCCGCCGTGAAAAAAATCAGAGTCCATAGCAAACCGGTAGTATAAGAAAAAAGGGCATACCTACGGAATGACATTTTATTCAGCCCCACAACGTAAGGCATCACATGCCGGATGACAGGAAAAAAATAGCTGATGACCAGCGCCAAACTTCCGTATTTATTGCTCCACTGTTCAGACAATTCGATATATTTGTTCATATTTTTCTTTCGTTTTAGTCTATCCAATACGGGTGTCCCGATATAACGACCCAGAACATAACCCAAGGAAAGACCAGATACAACTCCCAGATAAGTCAGAATAAATGCCGGAACGGTGAGCAGCAGCCCTCCCGCCGTTACCGCACCTCCGGTCATCACAATCACCTCATCAGGAATAGGCATTCCCACAATACCAAGCCATAATGCAAAGAACAAGGCCGCGTACCCGTACTGACCGATCAAATCGATCAAAGTCTCATAAGTCATGTTGTCTGATTCACTTTCTTTCGGCACACATATACGAAAGCCGGCGGAACATTGAATGGCACAAAGCGGATGGTTTCAATGTCAAAATAACGGCTTAATTGCGGCTTCATCTGCAGAGAATATTGAAAAGCTATGAAACTTCCGTCCGGCTTCAAGGACGAAATAATTTGTTTGATCAACCGGTCACGAATTTCCTGCGGGAAGTTAAAGAACGGAAGACCGCTGATCACGATATCCAGACCGTCCAATTTTTCGCGGCGAACCGCTTTTTGAATGTGGCAGGCATCTGCATAACAAGAGAACGCGGGATACTTTTGAGCCAACTGAAATCGAAGCGCCGGTTCTTTCTCAAACAGAAGCACTTTAACTCGACCTGAGGCGGCCTGCTCAATGTATTTGGTCAGCGCGCCCGTCCCGGCTCCAAGCTCCGCCACACTCTCAATCTTGTCCCAAGCAACCGGCTTGGTCATGGCATGTGCCAGAAAACGGGAGCTGGGCGTCACGCTCCCAACCTCTTTAGGAGATTGGATGAATTTATTAAGAAATAAAAACTTTTCTTGAACGATGGAACTGAGATTCATGTGCACCGAACCCTCCCTGCTCATATCAACCCTAGGTTAACCATAATACCTTTAGAACAAGTGAAGGATTTTCTGAATAATTTCTTAAGATGCAAAAATCTCCTGCCCCCACCATTTCGGAGAACGATGATTGTCATTTCTTAATTAGACGCCTTTAGGTTCCTCTGTCCCTTCAAGTATTGCAGTACAATATTTACAGCGGACCGCTTTGAACGGTATATCAGATAAGCATTCCGGACATTCCTTGGTGTCCGCTTTCGGTTCCGGCTTGGCTTCTTCCTTTTTGCGCAGGCGATTAAGCTGCTTTACGGCAATAAAAATGACGAAAGCCACGATTAGAAAATCAAGCAGCGTGTTGATAAACAGTCCGTAATTCAATGTTGGCGCTCCTGCATCTTGCGCTTGCTTGAGTGATGCATACGACATCCCGTCCAAGCTGATGAACAAATCTGAAAAATTGACCCTCCCAAGCAATAGTCCGATCGGAGGCATGACCACATCATTGACGATCGACGTCACTACCTTACTGAAAGCAGCACCGATAATGACACCGATGGCAAGCTCGATCATATTTCCTTTTATCGCAAATTCTTTAAATTCCTTCAGCACTTTCGAAGCCATGGTTCCGACCCGCTTCCACCAATTTTGTTTGTGTTCTCCTATTTTACACTATCGGCCTCTTTAAGGAAATGTTTCCAACCGAATTTAACCTCCTCGTAATATTAGAGCTTTCGGCTCCCGTCTGTTGGCAATGACCGTCTTGAGTACAAAAAACTGAAGCATCATCATGCCTCAGTTTTTTGTACGGGATGACCCGTGTTATTTGGCAATAAACTGCTGTGTGAACATTTTACCGCAGGGACCTCCATCAACTATACCGATGCCGATATGAGTGAAGTCTTTGCTTAAAATATTGGCTCGGTGTCCCTCCGAATTCATCAGAGCTTGATGGGCTGCAGTCACGTTCTGATTGCAGGCGATGTTCTCTCCCGCGGTGCGATACTCAATTCCGAATTTCTTCATCATGTCGAAAGGCGAGCCATAGGTTGGAGAGTCATGGGAGAAATAGTTTTTATCTACCATGTCTTGGCTTTTCAGCCGGGCCACTTTCGACAGCTCCAAATCGACTGCAAACGGGGACAACCCTGCTTCGGTACGAGCTTGGTTGACCAAGTCGAGCATCTGCTGCTCCTCGGCCGTGAGCTCCGTCGGTTTCTCCTGAGGCACGGGATTAGGCTGCGGAGCCGGGGGTGGCGTCGGAGCGGGCGTGGGCTTCTTCGGAATTTTCAGATTCGCGTATGCCCATAGTATGGATTGTAAGGTTTGGTCATCAACCGCCCCTGTGACCCGAAGTCCATGAGCCTTCTGGAACATCCTTACGCCGCTAGCTGTATCGGGTCCGTAATAACCTGTAATATTGCCCGCGTAATAGCCCAGCGATTTTAACATACCTTGAACGGCATAAACATCCGGACCCTGCGCTCCTTCACCGAAAGCAAAGGCCGTCCCGGCAGCAGTCAAGCTCATCATCAGGCATATGAGCAATAACAAGGTTTTTTTCTTGTTGCGAATACGTTGCAGCATCTCCGTGGTGTCCTCCCTGAACTAATTAATGATCGAATCTAAAACCAGCATCCCCCATATACTGCATTTTTATGATTATTTTTGCCTAGAATACTTCTTCTTCCATATCCCATAACGTTATGATGCACAAAAACCCGCCTCCAGAGATGGAGACGGGTTAAATTCACTCGCAGCAGATCAACCTTTTTTACGTGACAGAGAGACGATGAGGGATGCCGCTCCCAGAATAACGGCAGCAATGGACAAGTATAGTGGTGCCCCAGATGCTGCTGCCGGTGTCTCGGTTGCTGCCGACGCCGCGGCATCGCTGCCATGGGCTGCGGCTGCATCGGCTGCCGGGGCCGAGGCATGACCGTGACTGTCTGTAGCTGCTCCTGCCGGCTTGGCATTCACCTTCGTAACAGAGGCCGGCTTATCCGCGCCTTCCGCACCTACCCACTCAACAACGCTCCCGTCCTTATACGTTTGATACGCCTTCCACTGGATGGCAGTAGCGTTATCCGCGACTTTGCCCTGCATGTAAAATTCGCCGAACTCGGCAGGTCCCAGGCCTTCACCCGATGCCGTCCAAATGACCCCGGTAATTTTATCGTCATTGTTTTTAGTAATCTCATATGTCCAGCCCGGCTTCGGCTCAAAACGGGAAATCGTAACCTGTTCCAGAGGAAATTTCACTTCCACCTTCACTGTGGCCACATCCTTCTCAACCGGGACCCGGACGGCAAACTTTTCGTAAGACCCCTGTGTCGTTTCTTTGGGCAAGACGGTTACATGTGCACTAGCCAGGCCTCCGAGCATGAGCGATAAAAATAGGCTCAGCACCAGCATAATATGCCATTTTTTCATCATATAATTCCCTTCCTTCTTAGCGATCATTATATCCATCTGTAATGTATAACAAACCGCTGCTCGAAAGAATGACTCAACCGGGCTATTTTCGCCCGTTTTTTTGTCCGATCTGTGTCAGTCCATGACGGACGGCATACGCTGTCAACTGTACCCGATTATCGAGAGACAGCTTAGCCAAAATGTTTTTAATATGATTCTTCACCGTATTCTCTGTGATAATAAGCGTCTCTGCGATTTGCCGGTTGCTTTGGCCGCTGGCCACACAGCTCAATATTTCACACTCCCGCTGAGACAGCGCGCTTGGCTGTATATTGCTTACGGGGGCAGCATCCGCCGAGCGGAACGAGTGGAACAGCCGGTCCGCCATGCCTCGCGAAATTTCACTGTCATCATCAAGCAAACCATGTAAATACACAATCCAATCGTCGGGATCCATATTTTTCAGCAGATATCCTTGAGCGCCATAACGTATGGCAGTGAACAAATCCGTCACATCATCGGACACGGTGAGCATGACCACACGAATATGCGGATAGAGCTGCTTGATCCGCTTCGTTGCTTCCAGGCCCCCCATCTTCGGCATTTGAATATCCATCAGTACGAGATCCGGCAGCAGCCTGCCGCAAAGCTCGATTGCTTCCAGGCCGTTCTGAGCTTCACCGATCCACTCGAAGCCGTCCTCTCCCTCGATCAGCGTACGGACAGCTCTTCTGGCAAGCGGGTGATCGTCTGCAATCAGTACGCGGTAATTCATGCCTTTCTTCCTCCCTTTTCCTCGCTTAACGGGCCTGTAACGAGCAGCTTCAGCCCTTCTCCAGGAGCCGAATCGATCTCCAGCTTTGCCCCCAGCTCTTTGGCCTGTTTGCGCATGATCGAGATCCCGTAACGGTTCGGCTGTTCATCCGCTTCACGATCCGTTCCTTTGCCGTTATCGGAAATCCGCAAACGCCAGCCCGATCCATCATCCCACCGTACAAACTCGATGTAAGCATGATCGGCATGGGAATGCTTGCGGATATTGGTAAACGCTTCTCGGATGATAGAGAACAGCGGAACCTCAGCTGACGGCGGAATACTGTCCTCAGGCACGCTGATCCGTTGATCGACGGCAATACCGCTCATCCCGCTCCACTCTTCCAGCCAAGTTCGCAGCCTGGTGATGAAATTCGCCCCCTCTTCCGGGGCCGTTCTTAAATTGAAGATCGCTTGCCGCAGATGATGATCAATCTCCGACACGGCAGATCGGGCTTCATCCAGCCGCCCTTTCTTTAGCTGCACATTCATAAAAAATAAGATCTGCGCAATGTTATCGTGCAGCTCCTGCGCCAGCCGCTCCCGCTCTTCATATACGGCTCGCTTCGCCTGCTCTTCCGCCAGCTTCTCATTAGTGGTCTGAATGCGCCCGAACATCCACGTGCCGAACAGATAAGAGAGCAGCAGGGTTAGCAGGGTCATATAGAAATTACCTGCTTCCATAGAAATCACGTTTAGCAAAAAATCATGCCGGATGTACTCGAACCCCCCAATGATAAGAGGGGGCAGCAAAATCGTCAATATTTTGTAGCTTCTCAAAGACCAATTCATCGTACACACCTCTCTATCCATAAACCGAAAGCAAGGAAGCTCCATGACTATGCCTTGGCAGCGTCATCTGCTCTTCCCTGTGATTTCTGTTGTGCTGGCTTCATTATATACCGAAATCCGGCTAAGCTTCGAGTACATAAGTTCATTGACAGATAGCGAAACCCAATGTATCCTTATTTTTAGTACCTAGTACTAATATCAGGTTATAATCATTTTAAGCGTAACATATACAATATACAGAGGTGATCTACCCATGAATTCATTCTTTCCAAAAATAAAAGCCATCGGCAGCTACACACCAGATCGGCTGTTGACCAATGCAGACCTTGAGCGAATGGTGGAGACCGATGACGAATGGATCGTTCAGCGTACAGGTATCCGTGAAAGACGGATCAGCGCTCCCGAAGAGTATACCAGCCACCTGTGCATTGAAGCGGTAAAGAATCTCGTAGACCGCTACGGTGTGTCTCTTGAGGATGTAGATCTTCTCATCGTCAGCACCAGCACTCCGGACTTCACTTTCCCTTCGACAGCTTCTTTGGTCCAGGCGCACTTTGACATCCCGCAAACACTCGCCTTTGATCTGAGCGCCGCCTGCGCCGGGTTCGTATACGGACTGCATGCGGCCGGCAGCATGCTTGCATCGGGGCTTCATCGTAAGGCGCTCGTCATCGGCGCTGACGCCTTATCCAAAATAACTGATTACACGGACCGCACCACGTGTATTTTGTTCGGCGACGCCGCCGGGGCCGTGCTGCTGGAACGGGAGTCCAGAGGGGCGGAAGTTACTCTGCTCTCCTCCAACTTCGGCTCCGACGGCAATGGAGGTTTGCACCTATATCGAAGCGGCCTCGCCTCCTCTCTGAACGGAGTACCCGTAAGCGGCGACGGAAAGCTTGTGCAAAACGGCCGCGAGGTATACAAATTTGCGGTTCAGACCGTGCCCAAAGGGGTGTCCGAGCTGCTTAAGAAAGCCGGCAAGTCTACCAGCGACGTGGACTGGTTCGTTCCCCACAGCGCCAATCTGCGCATTATCGAGTCCGTTTGTGAGAGGACAGGGATTCCTATGGATAAAACACTGCATACGATCGAGCGCTTCGGCAATACATCAGCCGCGACCATTCCACTGGCCCTGGACCAAGGGGTCAAACAGGGCTTGCTGAAAGAAGGCGACAACGTGCTGATGTACGGCTTCGGCGGAGGTTTCGTGCACGGTGGGCTGCTGATGAAGTGGAGTGAACTTGGAAGCAAAGAATAAGCTCAGATTAGGCGAATGCCACGGTTCATGTCAAGCCTTGCAGCATATATTATGTAAGAATTTCGTTTATGAGGGAGGATATGCTATGCATCAAAAAGTTACAAACATCATCGAATATATGGCCTCCTCGCACTGGGAAATGACCAAAATTCTTGAATCCAAGAGGCATGTTGCCGTGCGTATGGCCCATCTCGTTCATGAAATCCCGCATGAGAACCCGACCTTCCGTGATATCGAGGATTTGATGGAAAAATCACTAAGCGTCACTAAGAATATTGCAACCTACTTAAACAGCCTTGCCGATCTATCCGATGCCATAGCAGATAATTTGATACTGATTATGAAAGAAGTCGAAATCCCCGAAGGAGAAGAATAACTTATTTGATAATGGAAAAGAGGAAGTAAGTATGAGCAGAGAAGAAGCTTATCATAAGATACTGAATTCCGTTTCCCAATTCCAGTTGAACATATCGTTAATTTTGGAGGCTAAGGCCGCTGAAGCATCACGTTCAAGTCAATGGCTTTGCCATCACATGTCCTCCTCACAGTTTGAGCAAGATGGGGATCAGCTGCGCAAAACCGTGGAAATCCATGATCAATTAATCGAGGTCATTGACGGAATGACCAAAATGGAACAGGCGCTCGCCAAGGGTCTTCAGGCGCTTATTGGGGAGAAGGAGAACAGCGCGAATGATGCGGACAACGCCGGCGGCCTGCTGGGACTTGACCCTATGTCATTCGGAGGAAGCTTAAAGTGAACTGGCACGAGGAAGAAGCGCGAACGAAGCTTCATATTTTGAATTCTCTTGCCCGAAGTCAACGCGCGCTGGCGAGAATCCTGGAAAGCGTGGCAGACGTTACGGTTAAGACGAGAGCAGCCGAGCAAAGACTGGTTGAACAAATTGAAGCGATCAGCAGATATCAACGGCAGATCGCCGTCAAAATGATTGGAATCAAAATACGGAGAAAAAGGGTCGGAGCCCCGAAGAAACCGTGGGTGAACATAACGCTGGTTCATGATTGTCATCGCCCGGGTTCACAGCAAGAGAAATGCAATAAGACCGACAACCGGCCATAGGCCCCCCTTGTCGGTCTTATTGCTGTTAAAAAAATATAAGCGAGTCAGGTCATCCACTGGTTTTGTGTTTTTTCGCACCCCTTCCCTTGGCCCCCTTCAATCTTCCTCGTATGCTCTTGGCCGATTTCATTTTTCCGTAAAGAAGCGGTTTACTCCTCCTCCTGCTGCCGCGAAGCCCTGTTCTTTTCAAGCTTATTTTCTTTTTCTTCACAACCGGTTTCCGTTTAACCTTTGTGTTCCGCTTGGCTTTATGGTTCCTTCTCCTGACATAGCGCTGCACTTCCGACGACGCTGCCTGGGGCTTAGCGGCAGGCTCCTCGGGAGTGGACAAGGCTTCTTGCGGAAAACTTGCCCCGGACATTAACCATTGATGCATTTGGAACAACGCTATCCCTTTAACCGGGTGAACCCAGAAGTAATAAGGATGATCCCTGGCATGATAAGCCTCCTCATGACTGATACCCGGCCATTGAAAGCGTGCAACCTTGTGCCATGTCTCATCCCGAGGATATTCACGGATCTTCCCCCCGCAACTAAGCGCCAGCGTAACGAAAAACATTTCTTCCAGAGCAAAGACGCGGGTTTCTGAAAACATGCGTTCCATCTTCACTCGATCAACAGAAGCCAGCATACACCGGACAAGCTGATGGCGGTACACCTGCGCAGGGTTCAAAAAACGAATAAAATGATCCGTTTGGAAAACGGGCTTCCATAGATGCCATTCGTCCCACATCGTTTGTACACAGGTCAGTTCCGAATCCTCGCTGCTGCGACTCGTTACCATATCCCAGCCCATACAGTCGTACTTCCCCATCGTTTCATTCAAGAAGGCTTGGAACCCGTGCTTCACGAACAGCAAATCATGGTCTAAATTGATCAAATATTCATAATCGACATGCTCCTCCTCAAGCCATCTCATCACATCCCACATATAAAAGGTCAGATTACCGTGATTCAAGGGACGGCTGTACGGACAGATCGGTAGTTCAAACCTCCTGGCAAAATCGGGGTCGGTTCCCCCGTTGTAGAGCACAATCCGCGATCCAGGATTAAAATGACGAATATTGTCCAGCTGGGCGGCCAGAGTATGCTCGTCTTCATGCGCAAGCAGAGCAAATATCATCAATCCCACCTCATACTTCCGCTGCAAGATTTCTTCCTGCGGCTGGCAGGAGGTTTGAGTATACGCCCCGCCAACCGGTCATCGAGAAAATTTACAGACGCCTTACGATCGGCACCACTCTTCTAGTTTGGCCCCGTGCAGACGCTCTCCGTTGTCATCGTACATAGGATCATTCCGATTCTTACCCTAGGCCGCCTTCGATTTCTTAGTCATTCTTCGGGCCCCTCTTCCTGCAGCACCCCCGACGGTTCTGCGCATGCCGGATATTTTTTTCTTCATGATGGTTCCTTTTCTGTTTTTCCCTAAGCCTACTCTTTTCCTTGGCTGAGCCCGCGTGTTCCATCTTGTCTTTCTTCGTCTTCTCAAGCGTTTCCCATGCCCTGATTCACGCTTTGATTTCTCATGCAGCTCCGCAATCGGGTCCCACACCTTGATTCCGTCATAATGCTTGATCTCACTTGGTTCGGGGGCTACAATACCATATTGCTCCAGCATCTTCGTTTCATTGTTTTCCTGAATATTGATGTTAAACTGCGATCGAATATTGCTGTACAAATCTCCCTGGCCCGGAGGCCTCGTGTGCTTCACCGGCGTTTCATCCAAAATGGCTATTTTCTTATGGGGATAGTTCAGCAGCTTTGCCCATACATGCTCCAATCCCCACCCGGTCAAATTATTACGAAAAGTCGGCCAACACACACGCAAGGCTTCCTTGGAAAAAATCGGAACCATGACCTCTACAAAGTTGGTGTATCTTAATTTAAAGTCAATATGCCGGACCGTGACTTGAAAGAAAGCATTCTGGTTCAGCGCCGGCTGCGCCAGCATGAGCTCTTGCTCGTGAAACAGCTCAAACATCCGCGCAATATCTTGAGCATTCGTGCTGATGTCATCATCCGGAAACCATATGGCGTCGTACTCCAAAATACTGTCCCCCAGGGTTTCCATCAGTTCGTACAGCTTCGGCCACTTGGTTCCCTTGCTTTCAAAGTAATACTCTCCATCATGGGCATATCGGTCCGGCTTATTGCCGTAGTAACTAAGGCATAAATCAAAATTTTTGAATTCCGCCGGCTGCAGCCATTCGTGGTGAAGTGAACGGTCTCCGACTCTGGCAATGATGAGGTTACGCTTTTCCCCCATGGATGCTCCCTCCCTTGGTTTCTAGTCTGAAGCTTCATCTAAGCGGGAACGGTTCTTCTTATTCTCCTTTTGACGCCGGTTCCTTTTCTCCGTCTGTTCCTCATAACCAATCTCAGCTTTCGTGCCCGTTTACCCAGCAACCTCCCCTTTTTCTTTCCTCCGATCCTGCGGGCTTTACTTCTTATGTGCTCATAGATTTCCAAATAACGGTCCGTCATCAGCTCCATCGTAAAGTGTCTTTTTACATAATCACGGAGCGCATGAGGATCGGGAAGCGGTTCGTGCAGCACTTTCTGAACCATCTCATCCACCGTCGTGCAGATCAGATTAGGGAAACCCGACATAACTTCCGGGACGGAGCCGTTCGCAAAAGCAATCACCGGAGTACCGCAAGCCATGGCTTCGATCATGACAAGTCCGAAGGGCTCCTCCCACAGAATAGGGAACAGTAAGCACCTGGCGTGCTTGATGAGCTCCTGCTTCTGCTTTCCGCCTACCGTGCCTACATATTCAATGTTCGAATTGCCCTCGATCCTGGGTTGAATTTCATTCTCATACAGCTCTTTGTCTTTTATGGGTCCGGCAATCATCAATTTTTTCCCCGTTCTCTCGGCAACGTCTATCGCTTCCATAATTCCTTTTTCTCTAATGATCCTTCCGATAAAGAGCAGATAATCCCGCTTCTCCTCACTGAACTCGTATTGATTCGGATCGATTCCGTTATATACATGGAAGCCTTTGTTTTTGCCGATCACCTCTAGCGCACGCTTGCTCACATAAACGGAATGGGGAACCCCGTAATTACGTGTGATATGCTGAGTGCACAATGTTGGAATTCTCCGTCGGCTCCGGCTGACGGCCGAATTGAACGTATGGTCATGGATGATATCCACACGGGGTGGCAGCGTACTGCCTACATATTTCCCTATATGGTTTGCACGAATATGGGAAGGATACGGGATCAATTTGGCGCTGCTTCTGCTTCCCAGGGCAGCATACAGGTACACCTGATGACCCCTTTTTACAAGCTCCTCCGTCAACTCGTAGACCACCTTTTCCGTACCTCCTTGATCGATAGGGGGTACAGGATACGCGTCCGGGGCATTGGAGACGACTTGAACAATTCGTAAGGAAGACTTGGTTCTAAAGGTTCGATTGGAATATTGATAGGGGTTAGGATACTTATTTTCCAGGTCCGGCTCCTCCCTGAACAGAGCGCGTGCTTTCTGGGAGACTCTCACACCGCTAGTATAATAATCATAACTCCAGCGAAGGCGGCCTGCTGTCCTTCGTCCCATTCGTTTCAGCTCTCTCAGATAGGAACGGAACAGCTTATACATGACTGCCTTCTCATCCGGAATAAATCTTTTCATGGAACCGGCCAAAGCCCCGGTCATGTTAGAGAAATGGAAGAATCGAAGAGGCTGGCCGTTAACCGTATATTGACCGTTTGCATCCTGCGCAATGGACTGCCCTCTCTCCCGTAAATTCCAAAACGCCACATTATATCCGGGATGCAGCAAGATCTTCGTATCGAACAACGTGGGGACCAAATCGAGCCAGGTTTGTTCATAGAACAATCCCATGTTTTGATAGTGATCATAACAATACCGGTCCACCCGGCGGATCCACCAATCCAGAAAGCGCCCGGTATCTCCCGTTCTGCTTAGGGCAATAAAACCGATGTTAAAGATGCCGTGAAAATAATGGCTCTCCTTTGCGTCGTTAACTTCATGCGGTGTCAATACGATGGAGTGATCGCGCAGGGCATCCCGGACTTCGTCCAGCGGACTCAGGATTTGTGTGTCGGTATCAATAAACACGAATTCATTCTCGCCGGGGTAGGTTCGGAACAAGTATTTAAGAAAATGGCCTTTAAGCGCAAAGGAGGCTTCATGAACATTTCGTTTAAATAAGTAGGCGTCGAAGTTCGGAATACCCAGGTCTTTGGCGAGCACCACGTGATCGAACGAAGCGAATTCCCCTGCCGACGGATGCAGTGCTTTTTCGATTAAGCAAACGACTACCATGGCGTCGGGGTGATGCTTCTTGGCGGAATTGGCCATTACCTTGGCCCTGAATAAATGACTGGCTGTAGTCATTGTGCAGATGATCATGGACATGACCTCCTTACGATAAGGATTGATTGGTAAGCTCTAGCTCCCCTCGATAAGATTGAAACAGTTTATGCACCGGCTTACTTTGATCGGGAATAAACGACCCCAAGCGTTGGTCCAGCATCCCGTTTGTATTCATAAAGTGAAAGGAATGAAGCGGCTGGCCGTTAACCATATAATGGCCTTTCGAAGATAAAGAGATGGTTCTGCCGCTTGCGTGAACGTTCCAAGCGGCGACATGAAACGAAGGGTCTTTGAGTAGATAGATATGAAAAGGCACCATGGCCAGGCTTAACCATTTATGATCCGCCCACCCGTCTTTGGAGGGGCCATAGAAGCTATTATCGACATGCTGGGACCACCACTGGCTGAACCTTCTCCCGGTCTCCGAGCTTCGAAGGGCAAGAAATCCTGCATGCAGAAACCCATTCTGCAGCCGTTCAATCTCCCAACCATACTCCTCCATATCGCAGGGCTCCAAATGATAAGGAGCTGCGATAATATCGTGCCGGTCAAGCAGCTGTTCGATCTCTTTAAACGATTCGAATAATTTAATTTCCGGGTCCAGATAGATGATCTTCTCATCTGCATGTGAGGCAAGCAGCTGCCTTAACAAATAGGCTTTGGCAGCGCAGCAGCTTTCCGCTGAATCGAAGGGCTGACCGTTATTGGTCACAATCACAACTTCGTCGAACAATGAAGTATGATTTGCAGACACATGATGCTCTGCCAGACAGAGTACGATCCGGGCATGGGGATGAAAGGATTTCACGGATTTTGCAAGTACGATCGCGTTAGCCAGCTGTTCCTTCCGTACAAGCGTACAAAATATCACGGACAGTTCACTCCTTCCTATGCTCATAGGAGGTTTCTTAATTTGCTTTCAAATAAAGTCAAAGCCTGCGCCACCACTTGGTCCATATTATAGTACTTGTAAGTTCCAAGGCGTCCGACAAACCAAACGTTCTCCAGCTGCTCCGCTTCCTGTTTATACAGCTGGTAGATCCGGTTATTTTCTTCTCTGGGAATCGGGTAATACGGGTCCCCTTCGGCCGAAGGGTATTCGTACAAAATCGTCGTTCTTGGGTGCTGCTGCCCCGTGATATGCTTGAATTCGGTAATTCGCGTAAAATCATAGGACATGGGATAGTTCACTACGCCCACTTCTTGAAATAACGGCTGATCCAGCGTTTCGAATGTAAAATTCAGCGAACGGTAAGGCAGCTTGCCAAACTTGTAATCGAAGAAGGTATCGATCGGACCCGAATATATTAAATACCGGTGAGGGATGATGCTGCTAATCTGCTTATAATCCGTTTGCAGCATGATCTGAATATTCGGGTGATCGATGATTCTCTGGAACATGCGGGTATATCCGCGCTTGGGCATTACCTGATATTTGTCGGTGAAATAGCGGGGATCCCTGTTCGTCCGTACCGGTATTCTTGCACAAACCGAGGAATCCAGCTCCGACGGCCACAAGTCCCATTGCTTTTTGGTATAGTGCTTAAAAAATTTGTCGTACAGCTCAACGCCCACTTTACTGATGATGATGTCCTCTGAATTGGTAATGTGGTCCACAGGTTGCCGGACCGCATCATAGAATGCGGAGAGTTCTTTCTCGGAACAACGAAGCCCGTAAAGCTCATTGATGGTGTCCAGGTTAATCGGTATCGGCACCTTGCGTCCATCGACTTGAGCCAATACACGGTGTTCATATAATATCCATTCCGTATATTGGGATAAATAATCAAACACCATTTTACTATTGGTATGAAAGATGTGTGGTCCGTAAGGCTGGATCAGAATGCCGGCATCGTCATAACAGTCATACGCATTGCCTCCGATATGATTTCTTGTATCAACGACCAGCACTCGTTTATCAAGCTTCTCTGCCAGCTCCCGTGCCAATACGCAGCCGGAGAACCCGGCGCCGACGATCAAAAAATCAATCGTCATCGAAGTCCCCGCTCCTTCCTTCCCGCTGCTTTAACAGCGTTGGCAGAAGCTCAAACAGCTGCTCTTTGATATCGTCCCGTTGTGCGGCAATGGCAAGCATCGTTCGGACATATCCGGCCTGATCGCCAACATCATGCCATACGCCGTCAATCTCACAGGCATAGACGGCTTCTAGCTCGTTCAGCCTAGAGATGGCATCGGTCAATTGAATTTCCTGTCCGAATCCCGCTTCTTGATGCTCCAGAATAGGGAAGATCGTGGGTGTCAGAATATATCTTCCAATCATCGCCAAATTTGAAGGCGCATCCTCCGGCTTCGGCTTTTCTATAAGACGGGTAATCGCATAGAAGTGGTCGTGCATATGCTGCCCGTCGATGATGCCATAACTGGACACTTTGCTTTCCTTCACAGGCTGCACACCGATGATCGACGTTTTATAGCGATCGTAGTAATCCATCATCTGCTTTAAGCAAGGGCGCTCTCCTTGCACAAAGGTATCTCCAAGCAGCACGGCAAACGGTTCGTCCTTGATAAATTTTCTGGCGCACCAGATCGCGTGCCCCAAGCCCATCGGCTCTTTTTGGCGAATATAATGGATATCGATCATGCGAGAGGGCTCCTGCACTTTCTGGTGAAGCTCCACCTTGCCTTTTTGGAGAAGATGATACTCTAGCTCGAAGGCGGCATCAAAATGATCCTCAATCGACCGCTTGCCCTTGCCGGTCACGATGATGATATCTTCAATACCGGAAGCCACCGCCTCCTCCACAATGAATTGAATCGTCGGCTTATCAATAATAGGAAGCATTTCTTTCGGCATGGCTTTGGTAGCCGGAAGAAAGCGGGTACCCAAACCAGCAGCCGGAATAATTGCTTTTCGGACCTTCATTAGAGCCACCATCCTTCAGCATAACTTGAAATGGACAAATTCACTATGCACAAAAGAACTACTCCTAAAAGGATATGCGCCGGGGTGGTTATGGACATAGACCAATAACCTCTCCTTTTAAAAATTGGCTTATGACCAGTGCAGGCAGACATCCCGTTGAATGCCCACGTCACCTGTCCAAACCCCCTTTCCTTCTGTTACATATACTGTAAGGTCAAATGAAGTCCGATTCTTAGGACAAAGGAGTGAGTGCCATGCTACCTCCCTACGTGGGCATCCTCGTCAATGATAAGCTGCACTGTAGAATACCTACAGGAAAAACAAAACACGAGAGGGTTGATTTTTACGTAGAGGCGGGCAAGAGATTCGGCTTTACGCCATGCTTTTTTCGTATTCACGATGTTAAGGCGGGAAGGGCTCATGTGAAGGCTTATGTCAAATCCACCGACGGCAAGTTTGTTTTAACGACCATTCCTTCGCCGCAAGTTATTCATAATCGCGCTATTTATCCCGGCATACGGGAGTTCCGCAAGCTCCAATCTTGGGCGGGTGAAGGGAAGCAGCTGTTTAATCGCTGGAACCGCTACGGCAAGCTAACCATTCACAATCTGCTCATGGCAGACCCCGCTTTCATTCCCCATTTGCCGCGGACTTGCCGAGCCACCCCGGCGAATGTAAGAAGCCTGATGAAATTGTTCGATTCTATCATCGTTAAGCCGAATAAAAGCAGCATAGGACGAGGGGTGATGAAGCTGGACCGCACCCCAACCGGTTGGAGCTTAGAGTATCCGGTCACGCTCAGCGTACGCAACAAAGCCTGGCGTACGGCTAAATTCAGCGGCTCCAGACTGCCCCGGATCCTGCGGCGCAGACTTCTAAAGGGGAAATATATCGTCCAGCAGTGCCTGCCCCTGGCAACCTACAAGGGGCGCCCCTTCGATCTACGGGTATCTGTACAAAAGGGAGTTTCAGGCGAATGGCAGATCACGGGATATGTGGCCAAAGTGGCTTCTAAAAGCTGTTTCTTGACCAATGTAGCCCAAGGAGGCAAGGTTCATCGGCTGGAGGACATTTTACAGGAGGAATACCCCCGTCTAAAGCAGAAAAAAGTGATCAAGAATATATATGATTTTTCGCTAAGGATAGCTTCTCATCTGGGGAACAACCTACCGGATTTGGCCGACTTGGGGCTGGATATCGGCATAACGGCGGACGGTAATCCCTTGTTTATTGAATGCAATGGAAAGGACCAGCGGTACAGTTTTCGGGAAGCCGGTATGCTGGAAGAATGGAAAGCCACTTATGAGAACCCCATGGCTTATGCAAAGTATCTGCTCGCCCAATGCAGGAAAGTACAATCACACAACAAGTAGCGAAACGATCTTTAACCATGGTTTTTCCGTACCTGTTCCAGGGCGGCTTCCATCCATGGGAATGGCGGCGCAGCTCGTCTCCCTACCTCCTCCGCCATTCCTTTACATAGAGTCATTGCATCGTTGTCCTCTTCATAAAAAGCAAAAAGACGCCGATCTCTCAGCGTCCGGATAAACCGTGACTGACCATCCACTGGTAAAGCTCACGCAGCATTTGATGATGGCGCGGAATGACATAATCCAGATCCTTGCGTGTACATTTTAGCGTGCGATCCAGTGTAATAGCATCATCGGGTTGAATCACAACGCCTTGTATATGAAAAATCGTTCGCAGCTGCTCCAGCAGCTCGTATTTATTGATTTTCTCCTCTGAGGCTAAATGGACGATCCCGCTCAGCGCTTTGGGCCGATCAATAATATCATGGACAAACTTGGCCAATTCCAGTGTAGTAATGCCGTTCCAAGGAACACTTACAAATCCCCTCACGCTTCCTCTTTGTTTCAGAAACCAGCTTAATAATCCACAGCAAGGGTTGTCTAGATCCGGACCCAGCAGAGAAGTACGTATAGTAAGATGGGGAGCGCGCCTTACCTCTCCAAGCGATCTCGTCTTGGCATAGACGGTGTTCCCGTCGGGAACATGCCGTTCTTCATAAGAGCCGCGGTCACCAAGAAAGACACTGTCTGTGCTCAGATGAATCAGTCTCGATTTCTGCCGGTCCGCCAAGTCAGCCAATTGCTGAGGCAGCAGTCCGTTAATGCGATAAGCATCAATTTCTTGCTGTCTGGCTAGATCGTTAATGAGCCCGATACTGTTGATGATGATGTGAGGACGAATCACTTCGACTAATTTTTCAACCATTACAGGATCTTTGGCATCGAGATAAAGACTGTACGGACGATGTTCTTTCTCCCGACTTGTGAAAAAAAGCTCATGCTGCGTGTGTTCAGATAAGTACTGAAATACCATTCCGCCAGCCAATGCATGACCGTCTATGACTAGAATTCTCATCGGTGATTTTCCCTACCCTCCTCTAAAAGCGGAATCGCCATTCCGTTCCAAGTGACTTCCGTGCCCAAGGACAATCCCTGTCACGGGCTGCCCTTCCGAAAGGAGTGCATATCGATCTATGCTGATATGATATGCATCATCCTTGTACGCATTATGGACGTTTATCATGTAGGGCCGACATTAAGCTGAGGTAGGCCGATCCCAAACCATGATGCAGCCGATATGTATT
The DNA here is from genome assembly GCF_017833255.1 of Paenibacillus sp. PvR098. NCBI lineage: Bacteria > Bacillati > Bacillota > Bacilli > Caryophanales > Paenibacillaceae > Paenibacillus > Paenibacillus sp. PvR098. Next base: position 4,546,602 of record NZ_JAFIBU010000001.1, on the reverse strand, counting down.
AAAGGCTTGCTCCCTCCGGGAACAAGCCTTTAGCCTTTGTCGGTTTATTCATATGCGACGCCGATGGCAATCCAGTTGACAGACCCTTGAAGCTCTTCTGAAGATTTGCATCGTACGACTTCAATAACTGCACAGTCTGCTTGCTTGCTTTGGATCACGGCATAACAGCCCGGGTGACTCGTCGTACCAACGAGAACATAGTTTTCGTCAGCATACGCCCTTTCGAAGGTTACCTCAACGGTGACACTTTCCGATTCTGCGGGCAAAGAGAAGCTGCTTAGACCAAATAGCTGTGCATTGGTCATCCGTAAGCTGGCCTCTGCATGCAGGATAGGCTCAGGATGCAATCCGACGTCCTTACTATCGAAGACCGTCAGAGTATCCTCTGAAATCGAGTGCAGGACGATTTTATCGTTATCCAGTTCCTCTGCCGGCTCCGTGATCGCTTCAACGTAGGGCTCTGCGGCAAGTTCCAGCAGAGCTGTTACCGCGGTACCCCTTGAGGATTCCTCGTCCCCGGCTGGTTCCATCAGTTCCGCCGTTTCTTCCGTCTCAGACGCTGCATCCGCATCTCCCACCAGATATGCAGCCGCTTCCCTGACCAAATCCGTGTCAGCAGGGGCACTCGTCACCCGAAGCGCTTTTTTGATTGACAGTCCGCTCAGCAGAGATTGAAGCTCGGGTTCGAGGTGCAGCAGAGAGAGGGTTCCCGGGATCAGATGATAGCCGGAAATCGTTTCCTGCTTAATATGCATTCCATCAATGGATCCATCGCCTAAGTGCTTCGCTAACACGGAGCCTGCTGCCAGACGGCTCGCGTCTACCGCACTAGGAGCCAGCTTCTCCGTCGTCACCGCGTGCGGCCTCAACTGCGCCTCACCCACCGCGTCTACGGCCAGGTGCTTCGATCTCACGGCCCCCGGAGTCAGGTGCTCTGATGCGATGGAGCCCGCCGCCAGACGGCTGCCATCTACTGCACCGGGCGCCAGCTTCTCCGTCGTTACTGCACCCGACCCCAGATGTGCTTCGCCTACCGATTCTTCCCTTAGGTGCTCCGATTCTACGGAGCCTGGAGTCAGATGATCCGCTTCAATCGAGCCCGCCGCGAGCCGGCTTCCGACCACCGCTCCGGGCGCCAGCTTCTCCGCCGTCACTGCTCCCGGCTGGAGCTGTGTTTCACCTACCGATTCTTCGGCCAGATGCTCCGAGCCAACCGAGCCCGGGGTCAGATGCTCCGAGGTGACCGATCCGACTGCCAGACGACGGCCATCTACCGCACTTGGGGCCAGTTTCTCTGTGGTCACCGCCTCCGGACTCAGCTGCACTTCGCCTACCGATCCTTCCGCCAGTTGAGCCGAGCCGACGGAACCTGGGATCAGATGCTCTGAATCAACGGAGCCTACAGTCAGGTGCTCTGATACGATAGAGCCCGCTGCCAACCGGCTGCCAACCACCGCACCGCATGCCAGCTTTTCCGCCGTTACCGCCTCCGGTTGAAGCTGATCTTCGCCTACCGTTCCTGCAGCAAGATGCTCTGAAAAAACCGAGCCCGGGGTCAGATGCTTCGCCGTAACCGATTCTGCCGCCAACCGGCTTCCGTCTACCGCACCGCGTGCAATCTTCTCCTTCGTCACCGCCTGCGGCTGCAAGTGCACTTCACCTACCGATTCTTCGGCCAGGTGTTCATATTCAACGCTGCACGAGGACAGGTGCTCCGATGCGACGCTGCCAGCAGCCAGCCGGCTGCTGTCTACGGCACCGGACGCCAGCTTCTCCGTTGTGACCGACTGCGGCTGCAACTGCACTTCACCTACCGATTCTTCCCTTAGGTGTTCGAACTCGACGCAGCCCGGGTTCAGGTGCTCCGATGCAACGCTGGCTGCGGCCAACCGGCTGCCGACTACCGCGCCGGGCGCCAGCTTCTCCGCCGTCACCGCCCCCGGATGAAGGTGCGCTTCGCCTACCGATTCTTCCCTTAGGTGCTCCGAACCAACGGAGCCCAAGGTCAGATGCTTCGCCGCTATGGAATCTGCAGCCAACCGGCTGCCATCCACCGCACCGCGCGCAAGCTTCTCCTTCGTCACCGCCTGCGGCTGCAAGTGCACTTCGCTGACCGATCCAAAAGCAAGCTGTACCGATCCGACGGCGCCGGAGGCCAGGTGCTCCGACACAACGGCCCCCTCCGCCAGACGGCTGCCATCTACCGCACCAGGCGCCAGCTTCTCCGTTGTCACCGCTTGGGGCCCCAGGTGCCCTTCGCCTATCGCTTCAGCGGCGATGTGCCCCGATGCGATGCAGCCAGAGCTCAGGTGCTCCGATGCAACGGAGCCTGCGGCCAATCGTCTGGCATCTACTGCGCCGAGCGCCAGCTTCTCGGTAGTCACTGCCTGAATCCTTAATTGAGCTTCACCCACCGCATCGGTGGCGAGCTGCCATGCCCCGACCGCCCCCTGTCTCAGATGCTCGGTCGATACAGACCCCGGAGCGAGCCGGCTGCCGTCTACTGCACCTTCGGCCAGGTTAGAGGAGCGCACCGCACCCTCAGCAAGCTGAAGCCCGGTAACCGCTCCTTTGGCCAGCTTCTCCGTCGTTACAACCCCATCCTCCAATTGCTGTGTCCTAACGGATGATTTGCCAAGATGCACATGCTGAACCGCCCCGGGAGAAAGATGCTCCGCCTGTATTGCTTCCTTTCCGATTTTCTCTGGAGTCACACTGGCATGCGCCAGCTTTGCCGTTGTGACAGCCAAATTGGTCAGTTTATCCGTTGAAACCGATTCGCTGGATATCTTCGAGGTCGTTACGCTGTGGTTTGACAAGTGTCCGGTCAGCACGGCTCCCTCATGGAGATGCTGCTGCAAGACCGCTCCGTTGCTCAGCTTCTCTGAAGTAACCGCACGGTCCTGAAGCTTTTCCGTTGTCACGACTCGGTCCTGCAAATGCTCAACAGCAACCGCCTTTGCCGCCAAATGTCCCGTCAGCACGGCTTTCTCGGCCAAATGTCCCGATCCTACCGTCCCGGCGACCAAATGCTCTGCTTTCACCGAGCCCTTAGCCAGCTTGCTGGAGTTTACAGCATGCTCCGCCAGCTTCTCCGCCGTCACCGCCCCGTCTGTCAGTTGGGACACGCCAACGCTGGATGCCGCCAGCTTATCGCCTGTAACAGCTCGAGCCGACAGATGACGATTTTCAATTACACCCTGCTGGACGTGCTTTCCATCGATAACTCCATCCTGCAAATGCGCACCTTGTACCGCCCCTTTGGAAAGCTTGGGGGAAGTAATCACGCCATCCTTGAGATGAACGGCTTGCACAGCTCCTTCAGACAAGTGTCCTGCTTCAATTTGCTTTGGAGCGATGTTTTCGCTTTGAACGAGCCCTGCTGTCAAATGACCGTGAACAATCGAATGCAGCTTGATATGCTCGGAGGCAACGCTCCAAGGCGCCAATTTGTCCTCCGTCACCGCTCCTGTGGCCAATTTACTAGTACTGATTTCCCCATCGGCCAGTTTGGCGGATGTTACAGACAAATCCTTCAGCTTCTCCGGGGTAACCGCCCCATCGGCGAGCTTCGCCGTATTGACGGAGCCGTTGGCCATATGAATGGTTTGGATGGCTCCGCTTTTAATTTTGTCGGACGTGACGGATTGGTTCTGAATCAGCTCAGCCGTAACCGCTTCGTCGGCCAAGTGTTTCGTATGAATCGAGTGCTCTGCGATTTTCATCGCATCGATCGTTTTGTCCGCCAGCTTCTCTGACGTGATGCTGTTGTTTTGCAGCTTCAACCCGCTGATCGCCCGATCCTGAATTTTGTCCGTGGTGACGGAACCTACTGCCAGATTCTCTTCTGTAACTGCCCCAGGTGACAGCTTTTGTTGAGTTATGCTGCCGTTAGCAAGCTTCGTGCCGTCAATTGCATAATCGATAATATGATCCTTTCCGATGCTGCCGCGCTTAATTTTATATCCGTCGACAGCATAACGCGCTATCTTCTCCGACGTCACCGACTCGTTAGCCAAATCATCTGTATAGACCATAGCGCTTGAAGCGGACAGGGCATTCGAAGAAATTCCCTTTGATGGAGATGGAGTTGAAGTTGGAGTTGGAGTTGGAGTTGGAGTTGGAGACGGAGTTGGAGATGGGGATGGTACCGTCGGTACGATCTCCTGACCAGAATTCGCTTCAAGATCGCTTTCGGGGGCAGACTCCTCAGGGCTTGCCTCTTCTGTCCACTCCGTACTCGCTTCATCCAACCAGCTCAATTCATTAATGAACGCACCGACTCGCTTCGTTCGAGTCGGTCTGACTTTGCCGGAACTCCGGCGGCTCACCTTTTTCATATGTGCCCTCCTATATTCCGTGATGACTTATCATGCTGCAATGGTAAAGTTCGCAAGTAGTCATTGCTAACATATGCATTCACCCAAAAGGAGGTCATTCACCCTGTAAAAAATAGGCAGCCGCACAATAACCGTTCGTTATATAGCTTTGAATTCTTTTACAGCCGTCTGGAAACCAGGAACTCGCTAACAAATCAAAACGGCTGAAGATCTCCTTCAGATAGACGGATACCCTCCATCTGATACAAGTCCAAAAATCTTGCCGCCGTTTGTTCCCATGTAAAATGATTTAGCACCCGATCAACGCTCTTTTCCCCCATCCGGCGGACTTCCTCTTCATCTTGCAGCAGCCAGGTCACGGCAGGCGCCAGCTCCGTCCCCAGTGATGAAAGCTGCAGTGTCCTGCCGGTTATCCCGTCCTCTACAATCTCTTTCATCCCGCCGGCCCGCGTGGCTATCACAGGAACGCCGGATGCCATCGCCTCCACGTTGACAAGCCCGAACGCTTCTTTATTCGTAGACGGTACAACCAGCACGTCCGCAAGACGGAACCACTCATCGACTTCTCCATGAGACACATACGGGATGAAGTGAACATGGGGGTTCAGCTTCGCTGCGTTCCTGCGGAGTTTGCGGACGTAAGGCGTGATTCTTCTCGAGCCGTAGTAGGCGCTTCCTACTACTAGCAATAGGGCGCTTGGCACCTGCTGGATGATCTGCGGCATGACTTTAAACAGACGATGCACGCCCTTCATGGGGATCAATCGGCCGACATACAGGATGATTTTCCGGTCCTGCCATCCATGACGATGCAGCATCATCTCGCGTTTGGCGGCTCCTTCGGGGGACCATCGCGTCATAAAGCGCTCCGGGTCCACACCGAGATGATTCACCACAATTTTGTTCACAGACCCCGGATCTTTTCGTTCAATCTGTTCCTTTAGAAACCAGCTGTTGACCACAATCCGGTCCGCCGCGGCCAAGCATCGTTGCAGCTCCTTGGGGCCGATATGCGGCATGGAAACAAAAGTTACCGAGTGCAGCGACAGCCATATGCGTGCTTGCGGAAATCTTCGACGTAAATATCGAACAAACCTCGGGCGGTTCTCCACCTGAATCACCTGCGGCCGTAATGAAGCCAGCTTGCGGCTGACACTGCGGATATACTGCTGAGGGGAGGGCGCAGGTACCCGGATGTATCTTACTCCCTGACGGACCTCCGAAGCCGGCAACCGGCCCAACCGGCCTAAGACAACCAAACGAATATGGCTCTTGATCCGGCTTGCCACCTGCTCCACTACCAGCTCGACGGAACTGCTTTTGCCGGAAGGAATAACGAAGGACCCGGGCGTCACAATAGCTACATCGGGACGATACATAGCGCTGCCTCCTTTTTACATAAAGTCTTTATTAATGTATTCAAGGAAGAGCGAGGACGGAAGGGCTTTCTTGTCCAATAGCAGCGACATTTATGAATAGCTTGGTCGATGCAAAAGAGGTGTGTGAAACCAGGTTACTCGTCGACTCCCGTTTCATACCGGAAGCAGTCCGTCGTATGATCCATCACCATGCCTGTTGCTTGCATAAATGCATAGCAAATCGTGGAACCCACAAAAGTAAAGCCCCGTTTTTTCAAAGCCTTACTCATCTCATCCGATTCCGGTGTGCTGGCGGGGACCTCTCGAAGCGAGAGCCAAGCGTTGCGTTTGGTCTTGCCTCCGACAACCCCCCAGATGTAACGGTCAAAGCTGCCGAATTCCTCCTGCACCTCGAGGAATGCTTTGGCATTGGTGACGCTGGCCCGCATCTTCAGCCGGTTGCGAATCAAACCGGGATCGGCAAGCAGCTCATCCAGCTTCATCTCATCGTAGCCCGCCACGATAGCGGGATCGAAACCATCGAACGCTTCACGGTACCGATCTCTTTTTTTCAGCACCGTATACCAGCTTAGTCCTGCTTGCGCCCCTTCCAATATCAGCATTTCAAACAGCATCCGATCGTCATGAACCGGCACCCCCCATTCCTGATCATGGTAACGAATATAAAGCGGATCTTCATTCACCCAGCCGCAGCGGCAAACCATGGGTTACCAACTCCTTTTTTTCCTAAGTATAGCGTATAATAATGACGTGTACTGACATATTCCTATCGTCGAGCGGGGGATGACAATGGACCACCAGTTGACCGTATACGAACAACAGATGGCCAGACAGCTGATACGTTGGGAGAAAGAGCTGATCAAGCCGCCGGGAGTTATGGAAAAAACGTCCAGAGCGGTGCAAACTCGCGTAAATCAGGTCATACCGGAAAAGGTCCACACCACAATCACCACCGCGGTGAAGGGCATCGTCCAAACCGCCCTTTTCGGTATGGATTACATTCCGAAGAATGCACCCTTAACATCCTTGAGTCTGGCCATGCGCGATCATAAGGCTGAAGAACTGATCTCCTTCTACAAAAAGCTGGCGGCAGCCGAAGGCGCCGGCGCGGGTGCGGGCGGCATTCTGCTCGGCATCGCGGACTTTCCCATCCTCATCGGCATCAAGATGAAATTTCTGTTCGAACTCGCTCACGTTTACGGACATTCAACACTGGATTATAGGGAGCGGCTGTTTATCCTCCATGTGTTTCAGATCGCCTTCTCCAGCCAAAATAAAAAACCGGAGCTCTACCGCACGATTGCTGAATGGTCAGAGACATCGAAAACACTGCCTCCGGCAGACTCATACACCCATCATATTGATTGGCGGCAGCTGCAGCAGGAATACCGGGATACGATCGACTTTCGCAAGATGCTGCAGCTTGTTCCCGTCATCGGCGCCGTTGTGGGGGCTTGGGCCAATTACGGTTTGCTTGAGGAACTCGGACAGGCCGGGATGAACTGTTACCGCTTGCGCTGGCTTCAAGATGCGAAGCAGCGCGAGGATGACCCCGATCAACAGGACCAAGGCTGGGGTAAGGAAGGGGACGATGGGGTAAAACCTTTTCGAACAGGCAGCTCCGATGAACAGAACCAGTTATGAAGAAGGAGCCTGGTTTGAACCAAATATTAGCGAGGCTCTGAGACGACCACCGACCTACAACCAGTTTGAGCACGAGGCTTTTCTGTTATTCATGGAAAGGGCTTCCGAAGTCGTTCTTCAAAACCGGAGCCGACGAGCCGCTGCGCATGATATGGATTAAAGTGCCATCATCGGTCGATTATCCGCTGTATCCGAAAAGATAATATACCTTACCTGCAAACGGAAGCAAAAAGCCGCAAACGATGAAGGAGGAAATGGGATGAATTTGGGACTTTCCGGGAAAGCGGCCATTATCACCGGAGCAAGCGCCGGGATCGGATTTGCCTGTTCTAAAGCGCTGTTTGAAGAAGGAGCTTCAATCGTAATGGTGGCGAGGAACCCTGAGCGCATGCAGCAAGCAACTGCCGCAATCCTCCAGGGTTATCCTGAGGAGGAGGCTTCACGCATTGTCACGGTGAACGGAGATATGCGCGACTCGGAGACGGTGAAGCAAACCGTCTCCGCAACGATGGCTCACTTTGGCCGTATCGATATTCTGATCAATAATGCCGGGTCGGCAAGAGCCGGGTCGTTTTTTGAAATGCCCGAGGAGGCGTTTTTGGAAGCGTGGAACCTGAAGCTGCTGGGCTACATCCGCATGGTGAAGGAAGCAGCCCCCCACATGATCCGTCAAGGTGACGGGCGCATCGTCAACATCGTCGGCGGTGCAGGACGAACACCTGGCCCAACGTTTCTCGCCGGCAGTACCGCCAATGCGGCTCTCCTTAACTTTACTAGAGGGATTTCCAAGGAATTGGCCAGATCCAATGTCAGAATTAACGCCATTTCGCCCGGAACAACGGCTACAGAACGGGCACTAAAACTGGCGGAGCAGAATGCGAATGCTAAGGGGATTACGGTCGAGGCTCAGCAAGCAGAGCTGAACGCCGCTATTCCGCTAGGCCATATCGTAGATCCGGCAGAAATCGCGGCGATGGCGCTGCTGCTTGTTTCCGACCGCGTCCCTTCAATCACGGGCACGGAAATCGTCATCGACGGGGGACAGCAGCCGGGTGTTTAAACTAAAGCCGTTACCGAGTTTGATAGGAGAAATTGATAGGCGCTTCAACCGGTAAAAAACCGCAGCGAGCACCGCTACGGTTTCAACGTACTATATCGGCCAAGTTTCTTGGCGATAGGCCATATCCCAGAACATATATTCGTATCGACTGCTGATGACAAAATGGTTCTGCATCCTCTCCCGGTCCTGCGGTGTCACCTGCTCCGCGATCTCGTCGATCCGGACAATCTGCTCCTCCACCAGCTCGCGGAACCATTCACCGCCGTACGCGGCGATCCACTCCTGATAAATCGGCTCCTCCGGTGTACAGCCTGCAAGCCTCTCACCGATCTCGTAGTAGAGCCAATAGCACGGAAGAATGGCGGCGATAATGTCGCCCATCTGTCCAGTGTACGCCGCCCGAAGCATATGCGACGTATACGCGTATGCTGTCGGCGCCGGCTCGAATGCCTTCTGTTCCTCTTCGGTGATGCCCAGAAGCTTTGAAAACTTCTCGTGCAGTGAGAGCTCAGCTCCATAAGTGCCTTGTGCATGCACGGCCATGCGGTTGACCGTGAACAAATCGTTCGCCTTGGCTGCCCCCAATGCCTGTACCCGTGCGAACTGGGACAAATAATAGGCGTCGTTCAGCACATAATGACGAAAGCAGGCCAGCGGCAGCGTGCCGTTGCCGATTCCACGAACGAACGGATGCTCGAAGCTGGCGTTCCAGCTTGCATCCGCCGCGCGACGAAGGTGTTCGGAAAATTTCATGGGTAATCCTCTCCGTTTCTTCATTGAAAATTAGTGAACTGCCTTTAACTATGTTGACCTTACATCCCCTACGCTGAAATATGGATGCTGCCATCCCAACCAAACAGCGGCAATCCATAAGAGCAGCATGATCCCGACCAGAAGCCCATCATTCACAGACCAACCGATCAGGTAATAATACGTTCTTTCCTTGACCGATGAGAACCGCTTCGCCTCCATAGCCACCGCAATCCGCTGGGCACGGCGGATGCTTTGGGCCAGCAGCGGGATAGCATACCGCTTCAGCGAATCTACCCAGCCGCGGATCCCTTTCGCTCTCTTGACGCCGCGGACTTTAAACGCCATCTGCAGCGTTCGGTATTCAGCTGCCACCATCGGTAAAAGACGCATAGCGGCCATAAAGCTGTATGCGTACTTGGCCGGCAGCCGCACCTGCTGCATAAGCGAATAGAACAACCGAACAGGACTAGTCGTTAGTCCGAACAACAGGCCGATTAGAGCCATATTGACCGATTTGAGTCCAATGTGCATGCCGCGGTAGAAGCTTTCCTCCGTGACGTGTATGAGCCCCGAGCGCAGCCAGGTCGTCTCTCCTTTGCCGAAAAACACCATAGACGTAGCAGACGACACAAACATCAACCCGAAGGGCAGCATCAGAAGCAGCAGTCTGCGCGTCGGATGGCCGGTGGCGGCAAAGAACAGCAGAATAAGCATCCAAGTCACATTCATCAGAACATTCAAGTTATGTGTCAGCAGCACAAGCATAAACATGCCTATCGAAACGATCAGCTTAAAGGTAGGGTTGACGCGGTGCAGCCACGTTTCCCTATAAGACCAAAGGAAAGGCACAGCCATCAGCTCCTTAATTCTGCGAAAGGCAGCGGTCGATCCGCCATGAATCGGCTCGTATACTCTCCTGGACTGAGCGCTGCGGCAAGACGCCCCTGCCGTATCTCCCATACCCTTGTAGCATACCTGCTTACAATTTCCGTATCGTGTGTGACCATAACGATGGCGACCCCTTCCTGCCGCCACATTTCCAGCTTCTCCAGCAGCGCGAACGTATTCGCGGCGTCTTGGCCGAACGTAGGCTCGTCTAACAGCACAAGCCGCTGTGCTTTGACCGTGGCCGCCGCCACGCTGAGCCGGCGTTTCTGACCTAGCGACAGCTGATAAGGATGCAGGTCGCGGTGCTTGCTGAGGCCGAACCACTGCAGAAGTTCATCCGCTTTCATTCTAATCGTGTCCTCGGAATCCCCGTCACGCCTGAAATTAAACGCCAATTCATCGTAAACCGTGTTCGTCACAAACTGCATCTCCGGATTTTGAAACACATAAGCCGCCATGTCCGCCACATCGTCGAAGCTGCGAACGGGCTTCCCCGCCAGCACGTACTCACCCTTTGTCGGGATTAATTGCATGAGGGATTGGAGCAGCGTACTTTTGCCCGCACCGTTCTCCCCTACAATCGCAACCCAGTCCCCGGCATACAGCTTCGCGGAGGCGACATCGATTTTCTTGTCCTTCCCATGATAACCCGTTAGCTCATGCAATTGGACCAGCGGCTCCCTCTCCTCGGGAACTTCGTTTGGATAACGATCACGCTTGGGCCTTCTATCCGCAAAGTCGTCCCACACGCCCGGATACCAAATCCCGTATTCCATCAGCTGTGGCTTAAAGTTCCGGAACACCTGCTCCGGCTCCCCATCGGCGACAATACGCGCATCAGAGTCAAAGAGGATCACCCGGTCCACGTAATCTACAATTTCATCTATTTTATGCTCCACGATAATGACCGTTTTGTCATGAGTGATTTGTTTAACAGTTTCCCATACCTCGGTCGTCCCTTCGGGGTCAAGCAATGATGTCGGTTCGTCGAGGAACCAGACGTCCGGCCTTAGCGCAAGCAGCGAGGCGATAGCAAGCCGCTGCTTCATCCCTCCGGAAAGCGAAGCGATCGGCACATGCGGGTCGTGCAAATCCAGGCCGACCTGCTCCAAACACTGCCTGATCCTCTCGGGCATACGATCACGGGGCACCCGGATATTCTCAAGCACAAACGCTATTTCTTCATCTACATAAGGCATGCAGAACTGGACATCAGGATCTTGAAACAAATACCCCCACGAGTGAGGAATGCCGATGTCTTCGTACTTAAGCGGCACCTCCAACGCATCCGGGATCAGCCCGCTCCAAACCTGAAGAAGCGTAGATTTGCCGCAGCCGCTGGGACCCAGCAGAAGTACCTTTTGCCCTGCTGGCACACCGGCGCTTAAGCCGTCGAACAATAGTGACGAACTGCCGGGAAACTTCAGCCGGAGCTGCGAAACCCAGGTGATGAAGCGATCACGGTTTTGCACCGACCCGGTCAATGCACGCTCTTCCTGTCCAGATCTTCATAATCGCCGGCGCTCGCCGGACGCACGAGCTGTGTGACCCCGGTTTTTTCCAATGCCTTCACAAGAAGATAGGCGAGCGGACCGCAAATGAGAAAACTCCCAATAAACCTCATGACAATGTACAGCACCAAGTTCCACGTTTGCAATTCGAGAAGATAGCCTTTGAAAAAATCAAGGGCCAGCGCACCCGTACCCGCAGCAATCCCAGCCAGACCAGCTACGGCAGCGGAGAAGCGTTTGTATAGGAATGCGGCAAAGATCAACTCGGCGCCAATCCCCTGAAGGACTCCGTATGTAAGCACCTCTACACCGTACGGAGAACCGACGATCAGCTCGCCGGAGGCTGCGGCTACTTCCGCCAGGAAGGCCACCCCTGGCTTACGGATGATCAAGAACGCGACGGTCGCAGCCATAAACCACATACCGTACATGAATTGATCCAGCTGGATTCCCGGAAGCTTTGCCAAATTGTACACGTCGGTCCACACCCGATAAATAATACTGAATACAACGGCGATAACGACTGTGACCAGAATATCTGTCAACTTCAAACGTTTGGACATCTTTTCCTCTCTCCTCTTCCATCTTTTTCAGAACCCCGGGAGAATGACGCCAAAAAGGCCGCCTCCCGATGAAGGAAGCGGCCTTGTAAGCACCATAGAAATATATGTGCCAACGATCTTCCACTTCCCTACGCTGGTATAAACCAGATCAGGTTCAGAGGGTCTAGGATCTATTGATCCAATCTCAGCCTGTGCGGCTCCCCTAGTGACATCATCATATTATCACGATTGAAATATTTGTCAATGGAGGATCTTGAAAAAATTCCATAGCTACATCCAAGACCTGCAGCCCGATTTTAGTGAACCTGGCCGCTTGCCTTACCTGTGGGGAATTCAAAAATACGCCTGTAAGGCTTAATCCGTCCTAATATATGAAATGAAAGGCTCCTTCGGGAGCTTTTCTTGCTTTTTAAGGTTCGTTTTAGGATTGCTTTGTGCTCCGTTCTGTGTCAAGATAGGCGTTAGATTCGCGTACTTACATTAAGAGAAAACAGGTGAACCTTTCCATTATGAAGATTTCGCTATTCCGGCTGCTGACCGAGCTTTCCTCACGCAAGACCGTGTCGAGACTGACAGGAACCTTTGCCAAATCCAGAGCTAGCCGAGCGCTGATTCCACGCTTTATTCGTACTTACGGCATTCGCGTACAAGATGCGGAGAAAGCGATACATGAGTATGCTTCTTTGAACGATTTTTTTACCCGCAGATTAAAAGCAGGATTGCGTCCTATCGACGAGACGCCAGATACGGTAGTCAGCCCCGTCGATGCCCTGATTACCGGGATGGGAAGCATTCAAGAGGGGCTTATTGTCAATGTAAAGGGACAGGATTACACAATTGATGAGCTGCTGAACCAAAGTCCCCGCATGATCAATTACAAACATGGATTTTATTATGTTCTTTACTTGAGTCCCACCGACTATCACCGGATTCATTCTCCCGTGACAGGTAAGATTCTGGAGAAGGAGCATGTCGCAGGCAAGGTGTATCCGGTAAACGACTTCGGACTCAAGCATATGCGTCGGGTCCTTAGCCGTAATGAGCGTTTGATTACTTATATACAGCATGATACCGGGGAAGTCGCCGTGGTGAAGGTCGGGGCTTTGAATGTGAGCAGCATTCAATACGTTACCCCGCTTCCGAATGAGCTAAGCCGCGGCGACGAGCTTGCTTACTTCGAATTCGGATCTACCGTCGTGCTCCTGACCGAATCGGGCACCTTCGCCCCCCGTGAAGATGTAAAAGTCGGCAGCAGAGTTACCATGGGAGAAGCGCTTGGAATAACCAAACATCGGGATTAGGCCGCTGGATCCTAACCAAGAAAGGAGCGTTCTTTCATGCAGGCGCAAACCGGAGCAGCGGCCTCCGGACCGGTTTTTCAAAGGTCACCGGAGGCCAATGGGAAACCAACCGTATTCCGCATACTGCTTGCCATCAGTTTGGTGCATTTATTTAATGATTCCATTCAATCGATCATTCCTGCGATCCTGCCGATTCTGAAGGATTCCATGAATTTGACCTATATGCAATCGGGTATTATCGTGTTCGCTTTAAACATGACCGCTTCGATTATGCAGCCGGTCATCGGCCTATATTCGGACCGCCGTCCCTCCCCTTACATGCTGCCGATGGGAATGGGCCTTACCTTTATCGGTGTGCTCGGGCTGGCTTTTGCGCCGAATTATTGGCTGGTTCTGCTATCCGTGCTATTCATCGGACTCGGCTCCGCCGTCTTCCATCCGGAAGGCTCGCGGGTAGCCTACATGGCCGGAGGCTCAAGACGCGGACTCGCGCAGTCGATCTTTCAGGTAGGCGGCAACTCAGGGCAATCGCTGGCTCCTCTTATGACGGCCTTCCTCTTCGTCCCGCTCGGTCAATTCGGGGCGATCTGGTTTACGGCAGTTGCCGGGCTGGCCATTCTCGTCCAGCTCTTTATCTCCCGCTGGTACAGCGGATATATAGCTGTGCATCCGCCTGCGGCAAAGAAGAACGGCGTACGGGTCATGAGTCCTTTGCGCAAAAAGCAAATCACTTTCGCTATCTTAACGTTGATTTTTCTCGTGTTCGCCCGGTCCTGGTACCATGCTGGCGTGACGATCTATTATCCGTTTTATCTCATGGAACAGTTCGGAATTACTTTGGAAAAGGCTCAAATCTACATCTTCCTGTTCGCCGCGGCGGGCGCACTAGGCACCTTCATGGGTGGTCCGCTGTCCGATAAATTCGGACGACGCAACCTGATCTTCTTCTCCATGGTCGGCTCCGCGCCCCTGGCCTTGCTTTTGCCTTATGCCAATCCGTTCTGGGCGTATGTCATTTTGCTTGTTAACGGTTTCATCATCCTCTCCAGCTTTTCCGTTTCAGTAGTGTACGCACAAGAGCTGATCCCAGGCAAGATCGGAACCGTGTCCGGACTGATTACCGGTCTCGCCTTCGGTCTAGGCGCGCTGGGAGCGGTGGCGCTCGGCGGTCTGATCGATGCGCTGCATCTCCCGGTGGTCATGCAGATGGTGAGTATCCTTCCACTGATCGGCCTTCTGACCTTCTTCCTTCCGCATGACCGTACCCTAAAGGAATGGGCTCAGGAAGCTTAAGTAAGAAGCGGTTTTGAAATCACATCCATATGAAAAGCACGATACGTCCCGTTTGAGGTGTATCGTGCATTTCTTCTTTCTATCATGAGATTAGTCAGTCCGTATCGGTGACCGCCAGCACGGCCAGCGTCCGTCCGGACGAAGAGCCGCGGCGCTGAAGTCCCAAGCCACATCGTTATTGCGCCACCTGCGAGGCTTCAAGTGAAATGGATACCTTGTATCCGCTATATTTCCTTACGTTGATTACTGCTTGCTCAAACATCAGGTAGTTGCCCTTTATTCCAATCAGACGGTCCGTGATCATCGGAGACTTTTCCAGATCGTACGTCTTGATTTTCTGCAGCGACTCCATCTGTGGGTAAAGGAATTCGAACACCGTCGTTTCGTCGAGCAGATACGGTTTAAAGGCTTCCGGAACATGAGCAAGAATCTCAATTCTGCTTTGAAGCAATTCAATCTCGCTGACTTCACCCTTCAGCATTTTGCGCCAGTCCGTTTTGTCCATCACATGTTTGCTAAGTTCAAATTCCAGTTCTCCTGCAAGCTTTCTTGTCGGGAGCTCAGCAATGGGAATGGCCTGAATAGCCCCTTGGTCTGTCCAACGCTTCATTTGGTTTCCCTTGCGGGTAAGACCGACTTTAAGGCCGCTGCTTACCGCAAGATATACATAATGCGGAACCATACAGTGCGTTTGAGCGAAAGCTTCATCCCGGCACGTTCCTTGATCAAAGTGGCATTCATGGGGTTTAACGATACACAAATCATTTTCTGCAAGCGCAACGAAACAGGGATAACAGTAGCCGGAATTGTATGTTTTTTTAATTTTTCTATTGCAATGAATACATCGAATTTCATGTAAAAACTGGATTTGAAGGTGCTCTCCAACCCAATCATTAAGTGGGACTTCAGTTTCATCAAGCCGCAATATATATTGAACCGGGGCTTCGTGCCGGTGAGTAAAACCTCTCAAGATACCGCTATGCATAGGTATAATCACTCCTATATTATGTAGTATTGAAAATCTATCAATCTATTATAATTATACGTTCCCCAGAGGAAAAAGGATACTCAGGGGACCTACTGGAGAGTCGATGGAATGATAGACCCTCCAGATCACTCCCATATGTCGGACAAAAAATAAGCTTTGTCCGAGCCAAGGCTGCAGGACAAAGCTTATTTTACTATCGATCTATGAGAAGCAAGCTTTAGATTTCAATATCAACCACAATACTATCCACTCGTCCTACTTCTCTGATCAAAGCCGCAACCGCTTGATGTTCAGGATTCGGTCCATAAGCCTCCAGAGCCGCTTTGTTTTCAAACCGAACGCTCAATACCAATTGATAGCCTTGATTTTTCTCTGAAAAGTTGATACCGGCTTGAAGATCCACGATTCCCGTAAGATGATTTTTGAGAGCTTTGAATCGTTCAACTACATCCTGCAACTGCTCCTGCGTTGTCGATTCGCCAAATTTAACTAGTACGATATGATCGATCATGTTAAGTCCTCTTTTCTATTTTAAATATATTCCACTATATCATGTAAGCTCGTTCAAAACCACTGCGAGAGTTGACACTTCGTTAATAGAGAATAGCGCTTATTACTTACCTAGATACAAACGGGTTTCCATTCTCCCAAAATCGCCAGGGATAGTCTTTGGCCTCGCCGCTATTCTCAATGCCGATCCTAGGACCGGTCACTATGGATTTAATTTCTCCTCTTCCCTCTGCAATAAAAAGAGGCGGTTCAAATAAAGGTGTTCCATAATCCTCTTGGTTTATTCCCAGAGCTTTCGTCAGCTTGCCCGGACCATTGGTGAGTTCTATTTTCTTTTTTTCTTTTCCGCGGCGCTCATACATCATTTCTATGCCCGTATAAGGCTCGACAGCTCTAATTAACACGGCCTCTGGATGGCCCTCCTTCCCACTGACCACATTCACCAGACAATGGGTGTGCATCACATAGGTATATGCATAACCAGGAGGACCAAACATCACCTCCGTTCTTGGCGTCCTTCGATGGTTAAAGCTGTGCGCTGCACGATCCTCCGGCCCCCTATAAGCTTCGGTTTCCACAATCCAGCCCGAAGCCGTGCCTGATTCAGTTTCCTTTACTAGCAGCAGCCCAAGCAGCGAACGAGCCAAATCCAATGTGGGTTGTTGGAAAAATATTGCGTCTACAGGTTGAAACGACACTAGACTCACCTCTCTTTGGTCCCTAATCCAAACCTTTTATAACCTTTCATATCATGTCTTTGATCTTTTCGGCAACAAACTTTATATCTTCTACGAAATACTTCATAAGTACAGGTCTTCGGCGCACAGCCAAAGGATGATAGGAAACCGCTATCGGCATCTCTTGAAACGTATGCCACTTTCCTCTATAGCTTTTCACGTCGGCTTCCTGGTCTGGAAATAAGGTTTGCACCACCACATTGCCTAGAGCAAACAGTACATCCGGCCTCTTCTCCTTCAATTGTAGCTGCAAATGAGAAAAGCACGCTTCTCTAGCAAGCGGCTTATTATAAGCACGTATTGGACGACATTTCAATAGATAGCTCACATAAACCGAATCGATGTCTAGTCCAGCCTCTCTCATCCCGTACTGTAACGTTTCCCGAGTTCCGCATACAAAAGGCTGACCCTCCCGATCTTCGCGTGAACCGGGGTTGTCCAATAGGATGAAAACCGGTGCATTGGGGTTTCCCTCTCCCCATATCACACGATGCCGCTGCTTGGAAAGCTCACATTGTTGGCAGGCTATGGCGAACGGGGGGACTGGTTCCTCCGGTAGAATGAACGGTTTGAAGTCTAACATGGGGAAGTCTCCTTAACCTCTATAAGAATAAATTAACCACTTAACCGCCTATCCGTATGAAGCTAACGATTATGTTGCCCATTAGATGATCTCGACTATTCTACAGTTGCTTCCAAGGCTGAAGCCCATTTCGTCATCGACTGTATTCGGCTGCACCTTTTTGACAGGGCTGTAATACGATGAACTATGCACCATGACATTAGCCTAGAAAGGTGTGACGGTGATGACTGGTATCGTCAAAAACTTTTACGCGAGCGGCAATACGGCTCGCGGCTTTGCCAACCTGTTCGACTCGTCTTTACAAGGATTGGAGCGTCTTTTTATTTTACAAGGGGGATCGGCGACAGCAAAGTCGGGTTTGATTCGGACCATCGGAAACCAAATGGTAGAGAACGGCTATGACATCTGGTTTATTCATTGCGCCTCGGACAATGACTCGCTGGACGGATTGATCATCCCTGCTTTAAGGGTGGGAATCGTTGATGGGACGGCCCCTCGTGTAATAGAGCCCCGGGAGCCGGGGACGGTTGTGCGATACGTGACCTTGGGCGAGACCGGGGATACGGCTCAGCTCGCTGCCCGACAACCGGAGATCGAAAACTTGAATGAGAGCATTCAACAAGCCCATGAACGCGCTTATGCCGGGTTCGCGGAAGCGCTTCGCATTCATGACGAATGGGAAACGATTTATATCGCAAACATGAACTTTCAGGCAGCCGATGAACTGACAGTGGAGTATATACAGCTCCTCTACGGTAATCGGAAACTCGAACGTCAGAGCCGCGTAGACCACCGTTTTTTGGGAGCGGCCACCCCGAAAGGCGCGGTCGATTTTGTTCCGAATTTGACTGAAGGCCTGAAAAGATACCTCATTAAAGGCCGGGCCGGTTCGGGTAAATCCACCCTGCTGAAAAAGCTGGCAGCCGCAGGAATTGAACGCGGCTTCGATGTGGAAATTTACCACTGCGGCTTTGACCCGAACAGTCTGGATATGGTCATTGTGCGGGAGCTGGGGTTCGCCATATTTGACAGCACGGCGCCACATGAGTATTATCCCGACCGCGATGCTGACGAGATCTTGGATATGTATGAGCACTGCATCAAGCCAGGTACGGATGAAGCTCATGCGGATGCTATAAGCGACATCAAAGGGCGATACGCCGCACAAATGAAAGCGTCCATTGAGGATCTTGCACAAGCCAAATCCCTTCAGGATGAACTGGAGCAAATCTATGTTCATTCCACCGATTTCCACAGGATAGATCAGATCAAGGAGGAAGTTTTACAAGAGATCATCAGCCTGGCTGCCATTAGTGAATGAGATCTTCCGTACTGCAAAAAGCATCTTTCCTCATAAAGCTGAGGGGAGATGCTTTTTTACACTGTAAGCTATTTAGGAAGAAATTCACTGTACCGGTGTACCTGTCAATTGATTGTGCAAATCATATCTTAATCATAGGGAGAAATGTTAAAACAATAATCGTTTATGAAAGGAGGCACCCTATGAAAGTTGGTCCTTTAAGTGAGCATAATGGTTTCCCTTTATGGTATAAGGATGAAAATCAACTTCGCCTTCAGCTGAATCTTGATCCAAATGATCCGTTCAGCGGCATAACCCCAGCAGAGCTACCTGATCCCTCAAGTCCGGTGTCATTCCCTGACAACTTCCCATCTGAAGCTTTTTATATGGCAGCCGAAGCTGAAATGACCACGGGCACTGGAGAAAGAGCTCGACTCGTATTGGCACTTGAAGCGGCATTTGTAAACGAAGTTCCAAGAGACGATGAACAAATTGTATTTGGAAGAGTTCGGATTCGCGTTTCCGGATTAATCCCTAATACCGATTATACAGTGAGTCATCCCTACGGAGTAGATACCTTTGTGGCTGAACCTGATCCGGGAGATCCAAGCATTGGTGAAATCAATTTTACTGAAGACATAGGCGATTTAAACGGAAGGAACTTTCAACTTGCGGGAAATAGCAGAGTCCATCCGTTTCTTCGCTGGGATCCCAACGTTATACCTGCTGTTCCACAGGGGTACATTGGTGATCCTAATGTTTTGCATCCCATCATCGGAAGTATATTTGTAGATCAACAGGGGCAGCCGCAAAATTATTTCCGCATTGAGGGGCCTGGTATTGGTATTGGCTCTCCGGATCGTTCTACTACTCCCGGTATCGACCCGGATAATTGCATCGAGACTAGACAATTTGCGTTATTAGGCACAATCGCCGTCAACTCCGGCCTTGATATTACTCGTGCAACCTATGAAAGAACCACGATGAACGGCGGATTTATTGATCTCTTCGCCTTCACAGATGATTCGCCGCAGGATATGGAAGTCTCCGGCACAGGCTTTTTGCCGACAATAATGCTGGGTAACCAAGGCTCCTACTTTGCACGTGTTTTCTATACGGGCAACCATCCGCCAAGCGAGGTTACGGTGACCAACGTCAGTGATCATCCGGACAGTTCAAAGGTAGCTTTACCCGTAGATTTAATCACAACTGCAGCAACCTACAGCACCGAAACCAAAGAATTGACCGTTTCGGCTCAGTCCAGCGACGAGATCGGGGATCCGTTACTGACCGTCGCTGATTTTGGCACCATTCCTGCAGGTGGAACCTTGACGATCTCTAACCTGGATTATGCTCCCGATGATGTAACGGTTTGGTCTGCAGCAGGTGGGAAAATGACCGTTCCTGTTGTCGTCGAAGGACCTCCATTTAATCCGATTCCTGTCCAGGCGTCCGCCGGAGATGATCAAACCGTACTCATTGGGGCTCAAGTCATGCTGGATGGTACGCACTCTACCGGACCCATCACATCCTTTCATTGGACCCAAGTATCCGGAACTCCCGTTGTACTAACTGGAGAAAATTCAGCTACACCTACGTTTACGGCACCGAACAGTAATGTCACTCTCGTGTTTTCATTGACCGTTACAGGCCCGGGAGGGCCATCGACAAGCAGCGTTACTGTTCAGGTTGTTGAGGATGCACCGACACCGATTGCGGACGCAGGACCGGATCAAACGGTACAACAAGGTACGATCGTTACCCTTGATGGCAGTGGTTCCGTGAACGCCGTGAGTTTTATCTGGGAACAAATCTTTGGAGCTGCCGTACAGCTGAGCGGTGCCCAAACACCAAATCCAACCTTTGCATTTCCCAAGCAACCGGAACCCTTGGTTTTCCAATTAACCGTTAGCGGCCCAGGGGGAGCATCGGCGGATACCGTCCAGATCATGACCCTGCCCGATAACCTTACTGTCACCCGTGCGGAGTTCCGAACACGTGAGGCGGAATGGCGAATAACAGGAACATCTAATGTTTCTGGGCCAGGAGTAAGGATTACCATTCACTTGGGTAACAACAGTAATGGACCTGTTCTTGCTCAAGTGGACGTTGATGCTCTGGGTCAGTGGGAATACCGAATAGAAGGGGCCACAATGCAGCCGGACGCAACAAGGTCGATCACCATACAATCCAGCTCGGGCGGATTGCTTGCTTCCGTACCCATCACCATTCGAAGATAACCTAAGCTCCGCCGTCCCAGACCGTTCTCCGAATGATCCATTTAGAAAGGAGTGCTGAAATGAATTACTGTCGGTGCTGCTGTAATCCATGCACTTGCGGGTATAGGCCAGGACCTCCCGGGCCTCCAGGACCTCGCGGACCACAGGGTCAGCAGGGATCCCCAGGACCTCGTGGACAACAGGGCGAGCAGGGACCTCCGGGACCTCGTGGACAGCAGGGTGAGCAGGGGCCTCCCGGACTTCCAGGGTTACCAGATGTCGCTTTTGGATATGCCTACTCCCCTTCAGGTCATACGGTTTCAGGTCCTGTTCCTTTGAGGATTGCGGGTCCGCTGCAAGATGTTGTCCTTATTCCTGAAGGATTAAAAGTTTTAAGAGACGGAATATTTCAAATCAACTACAACGTAACAGCCGCTCTTCCCAGTGAAGCTGAGAGTCCGGCACAGTTTAACATCGTCATCAACGGTTCAATTGAAGTACTCTCTTCCATCACCTATGGATACAAATCTGCCGGCCCCACTCCAAACAGCAACACGTTAAGCTGCTCGATCCTTTTTTCCTTACTAACCGATGACAGGGTTCAACTTTTTGCCGCCCTACCAGCCAACGCAAGCTGCCATGGAGCCTCTTTACAATTAATTCAAGTCGGATAAAAAATATACAAGCCAGTGCCTTGAAAGCACTGGCTTGTATATTTTCATACATATCCCGTTCCCATCTATCTAAGAAATCAGCAGAATTTTCCCTGTGCTTTCCCGGCTTTCCGATAATCGCCTCCGAAACCAAGTTCGGGAACGATTTACAAACGACCTATTAAGCTTCCTGAACAACCTCCGAAGCGGCAGCATTTCGCTTGGACAGGAGCAAATTCAAAAGAATAGCGGTCAAGGAACCGGACACGATTCCGTTTTGCATCAGCATTTTGGCGAAGCCCGGCAGTTGATCGAACATTTGAGGAAGAGTTGCCGAACCCAGACCTACAGCGATACTGCAAGCGGCAATCAGAAGATTGTCGCCTTTGCGCAGGTCAACCCCCGAGAGAATCGATATACCCGCGGCTGCGACTGATCCGAACATAACGATCATGGCGCCCCCAAGCACCGCATTGGGAATGACCGTCGTTAAGGCCGCCAGTTTAGGCAGCAAGCCCAGAATAACCATGATGCCTCCCGCAGCAAAAATAACGTCCCGGGATTTCACGCGAGTAAGCGAGATCAAGCCGACATTTTGAGAGAAGGCGGTATAAGGAAACGCATTGAAAATCCCGCCCAGCATAATGGCCAGACCTTCGGAACGCAAGCCGTTGACGATTTGCTTCTTCTCGACTTTTTGATCGGTTGCTTTGCCTACGGCAAAATAAACGCCTGTGGACTCTACCATGCTGACGATATTTACGATAATCATAGTAATAATAGCGGTGATGCTGATCTCAGGAATACCAAAGTAGAATGGCTGGGCAACACTAACCCATGACGCTGACGAAACGGAAGAGAAGCTAACAATGCCCATGGCATAGCCTGCGACCGTTCCGGCAACCAACCCGACAAGCACGGAAATAGCACGTAAAAATCCGGTAGCCAACCGGCTGACTACAAGAATAACCACCAGCGTGAAAAACGCAAGAAGCAGATTGCTCGGCTGGCCGAAGTCGGGGCTTCCTTGACCGCCCGCAACGTTGTTCATCGCTACTGGAATCAGGGAGAGCCCGATAATCGTCACGACCGACCCGGTCACAACGGTAGGGAAAAATTTAAGCATCTTTCCATACAGCGGCGCGGCTAAAATAACGAACAAACCGGATATGATAATGGCTCCGTACGCTGTCGCCAAATTCGATGTGGAGGCGATGGCAATGATCGGGCCAACTGCAGTAAAGGTACATCCCAAAATAACGGGCAGTCCGCTGCCGAAATACTTCGTTCCCATTACCTGCAGGATCGTGGCGATGCCGCAGGTAAATAAATCAGCTGCGATCAGATAAGCGATTTGGGTGCTGGTCAGATTGAGCGCTCCCCCGACAATCAGCGGCACGATCACAGCTCCGGCATACATAGCCAGCACATGCTGAAAGCCTAAGGTAATCACTTTTTGTTTGCTTAACATTTTACATTCTCCCTTGACCTTGATGGAATAAACTATTGTCTTCTACAAAATGAATCTCACCTGGCGACATCGAAGCAATCCGGGCTAAGGAATGCACAGACACTCCCTTATTTTCCAGCAGGCTGCGGCCTTCCTGAAAGCTTTTCTCGATAACGCAGCCTACTCCCATAAGCTCTGCTCCCGATTCTCTTACGATATCGACCAGCCCTACCAGCGCCGCGCCTGTAGCCAGAAAATCATCTACGATCAGCACTTTATCGCTGGGCCCCAAGTATTTCTGCGAAACGCTAACCTGGTACGATTCCTGCCGGGTAAACGAATGCACAGGTGCCGAATACACTTTCTCGGAGAGAGTGACGGCCTTCTTCTTTTTTGCATAAATAAAAGGCACGTTCAGTGCGATCCCCGTCGCCATCGCAAACTGAATGCCGCTGGCCTCAATGGTGAGTACTTTGGTGATGGGTTCATGGCTGAACAACCGCGCAAACTCCCGTCCGATCTCCAGCGTAAGCTGCGTATCCACCTGGTGGTTCAAAAAAGAATCCACCTTTAGCACCGTATCGGACAGAATCAATCCCTCCTGACGGATGCGTTCCTTCAATAATTCCATTCTGCGTTTATCGCTCCTTTTCCAACCGAAAAAGGACAGGCTCCTTGAGCAGTTCCTCTCAAGTGAAGCCTGTCCTTCTGGGTTTTTATCCCTTTTGGTGTAACACACGATAGTGCCCGCATCGCTTGGACCAGCCTTTCTTTTCTGCAAGATCAAAGAAACGGAACCCTAGATGCGCTTTCACTCATAGTCGGTCGATTAAAGTGGTCGTCCGGTAGAAACTTATGGGCCATATCCCCAAAATTATACGAGTTGTTGTATGATATTTTACTTTGTATATACTACACACTCTTTTCTACGGTTTCAAGAGAAAATTTCACAATATTAGACAAAATTCGCGTTTTTCATTCACCGATTACGAAGCATAGGAATAGACCCCGCTCCCCTATCCCATAATAATCCTATAGTGGATAACATTTCATGATATTCATTTGTAAATCCCTACGGAGGTGTACGATATGCAATGGTATGAGAAGCTTAACGATTATTTTCCCGAGCATGAAATGAAAGATCCAGGGCAATTGAAAACGTTACTAGAAACCTCCCCCTATTATCACAAAGAAGAAACAGCCGATTATCTGGTGTTATTTGCAGAATTTCCGACGTTTATCTTTATCGATTATTTCCTCGTAAATTCCAAAAACAGAGGCAGGGGAATCGGCTCCAAGTTGCTGGATCAATTTAAACAAAAGGGAAAACTGATCCTCCTCGAAGCAGAACCGATAGATGTCGACGATGAAGATACACAAAAGAGGATGAAATTTTATTTAAGAAACGGATTCAAAAAAGCGGATCGGATTCGCTATACTCGCGAGGATGAGAATGGACAATCTTTTGAAATGAACATCTTGTATTGGCCCCCTTTCGAGGAGGATCAAACCGTGATTATGGAGAAAATGAGGAAGGCATGCAGCGAAATTCACAATTTTCATTCCCTGCGTTTTTATGGACGAAAACTTGCAGATCCAGATGAAACGTTGGAGTGGAAGCACTAAAAAGAGAGGATTTCTCCTCTCTTTTGAGACAAATTACTTATACCAATTGACGGTCCCAATGTCGATGGGCTGCAATCGCATCAACAAATTCATTCGCAAATTTTTTCGTTTCATTCCCTATGACTACACCAGGGCTCTTTGCCATATCACTGTCTTCCAACCATTGCTTCCCTTCGTGGGTCGCTCCAATCGGTTTAAAGTGAGCATACGCTTCATCAATAAAGGAAACGGCCTTTTTGATAAACGTTTTGCTTCCACCACTTCCTCCAACCGCATAAATCGCATCGAATAGGACGGAGTCGGCTGTTAAAAAGGTATGCTTGATTTCAAGGTCCTTATCCTTCGATCCTTTTACCATTCCCAGCTTGTCGCTAATGATCTCAGTCTGGATCCCCGCTGCTTCTAATTGTTCTAAAATCGACGTTACATCAGTGCCGTCAACATGTTGCCCAATAATCACACCGACTTTACGAGTATTCGGCATTTTCTTGGTATTGGCTTGGCTAAGTGCCGGGGATGATTTCGTCACCTTGGACCCTTTCCCTTGTGGCGCAGCTGCTCCAATCGCTTCAGCCACCGTTGCGGCCAATTCCATATTGACATTCGCAAACATGTCGACCACCTGCTGACGTATCGATTTGCTCTTCACTTTTCCAAGCTCAAACGTGAACGCCGAGATAATATGCTGCTTCTCAGGTTCACTCATACTGTTCCAAAACATCGTCGCTTGTGAGAAATGGTCTTTAAAGCTTTCGCTTCGGCTGCGTACTTTACGGCCTTCCACTTTCTCCTGATAATGTACATATCCTCCCTCCGCCTCAGGCGTTGGGGCTGGTGTATTGGCTGCCAACGAATTTTTATGATAGCTGACTTGGCCCCGATTAATCGTTTGACGGCCAATTCCATCGCGTTGATTGTTGTGGAAAGGACATACGGGTCTATTGATTGGCAGCTCGTGAAAGTTCGGACCGCCAAGGCGGGTCAGCTGTGTATCGGTATAAGAAAACAGACGGCCTTGTAACAACGGATCATTCGAGAAGTCGATACCGGGAACAACATGCCCTGGGTGGAAGGCAACTTGTTCCGTTTCGGCAAACACGTTATCCACATTACGATTCAGCGTCATCTTGCCGATGATGGTTACCGGCACATCCTCTTCCGGCCATAGCTTGGTCGGGTCCAGAATATCAAAGTCAAATTTGAATTCATCTTCTTCCTTAAGAAGCTGGACACCTAATTCGAACTCAGGATAATTCCCTTGTTCAATCGATTCCCACAAATCACGACGATGGAAATCCGGATCTTTTCCTGCTATCTTCTGCGCCTCATCCCAAACCAAGGAGTGTACCCCAAGTACTGGCTTCCAATGGAATTTCACAAAATGCGCTTTCCCTTGTTCATTCACAAAACGGAACGTGT
The DNA here is from genome assembly GCF_017833255.1 of Paenibacillus sp. PvR098. Taxonomy (NCBI): domain Bacteria; kingdom Bacillati; phylum Bacillota; class Bacilli; order Caryophanales; family Paenibacillaceae; genus Paenibacillus; species Paenibacillus sp. PvR098. Next base: position 4,520,385 of record NZ_JAFIBU010000001.1, on the reverse strand, counting down.
GTACTCCAAATCCTTCCATCATACGAAAACTGCGCGGGATCGCCCGATCGGACTTCGCCCACATCACCATATGAGCCGATTCTTGGTTGTTGGCTACAAAGTCCCAAAACGTATCGTGAGCAGTTGCAGCTTGCGGCATCTCATTGTGAGGCTCCGGTTTCAGCGCATGCACCAGATCCGGAAACTTGATCGCATCTTGAATGAAAAAGACCGGAATATTGTTTCCAACCAGATCATAGTTTCCTTCCTGGGTATAGAACTTCGTGGCAAAACCGCGCGCATCCCGAACGGTCTCGGCCGAGCCGCGGGAGCCTGCTACGGTTGAAAAGCGCACAAAAACAGGCGTTTTCACAGACGGATCCTGCAAGAACCCCGCCTTTGTATATTCTTTCATCGATTTATATACTTCAAATTCCCCATGGGCAGCAAACCCTCTCGCGTGTACGGCCCGTTCGGGAATACGTTCATGATCAAAATGCGTCATTTTTTCCCGAAAATGAAAATCCTCCATTAACGTGGGGCCCCGTTCGCCCGCTTTTAAGGAGAACTCATCCTCGGCAATTTTCAGTCCTTGATTCGTTGTTAATTGTTGTCCTTCATCCTGGACGCGAAACTGCTCCAGTTGTTCATTTTTGCTGTTCTCGTTCACTTTACGTTCTTCGCTCATCAATAAAGCCCTCCCGTGGGAAAATTGTACAAGCAGTACCTTATCTTGTTACCCGGAAAGGAGATGAGCTAAGCAGAATTCACAATATCTTAATAATGCAAGACGCCAGAGTTATAAAAAAACGGTGTACCAACCCTATATCCCCATTCTTATAAATCTATTCTAAAATTTTATCCCCAAAAAATGATAACATTGAAGCAATTGCTGTTTTTCAAAACGGAAACTCTACCTCGAAAGGAGCAGTCACCGAGCCCCTCTATAACAAAATAAGTAACCAAACGATGAAATACTGTAGAAGACAACCAGATCAACTTATGAGGTGATTCAGATGAAACTCAATTTTCTTACTTATGTTACCGCCGCAAGTATTATTTGGGGCTTATTATCCTCCAATCTGCCCTACCGTTTCAGCACAGAATGCCCATAATGACAACACCATATCGACCGGACTAGAGCATTCCATCGCAATTCAGGATGGTCAGGTATGGACTTGGGGATACAACGATCGGTTCCAATTGGGAGACGGCACGCAGGAAGATCGGTTTTTTCCTGTTCAGGTGAAGGGTTTGACGAACATCATTGCGGTTGCTGCCGGGTTTGATCATACCCTCGCTTTACAAAGTGACGGCACCGTATGGGCATGGGGTAACAACCATGCGGGGCAATTAGGAGATGGGACTCAGGAACTCCGTTCCACCCCGGTCAAAGTGAAAAAATTAGACAACGTATTATCCATAGCTATCGTTGTAGGCAATCACACAGTCACATGGAAAAAGACCCTTTCCGACGAAAGGCCCTATCTGAGGGAAGAACTGCGAAACCATTTGCAGCTGCTGAATAACAACCAAACAACGGAATTCACCATTTCAGAAAAGGACTTCGAGGGCACAGCGAACGGCAGTATTCCCTATGACGCTAAATTGGCTGTTCTGTATTTAAACAACGAAGTGCTTTATGATCTGGAGCATGTATTTAAGCCTTATTATCAAGGAACCCTCGGTGCAGAAGATCTGACGAATTTAGAAGACTATTCGAACCGAAACGTGCCGAAGTACACCAAATCCGAAGGCTTTCCGCAAGATGCCGGAACAATTGCCGGGAATGTGTTCCGTTACTGGGATGATCCTCTGGCTCACATAGGCGAGTCCTTTGTAGATCTCCGACGGCAGGTGTATCAATCGTTCTTTAATGATATTCGCGCAAATCAGATAGACCCAACGCTGACGGTCAACCGTTTGATATCCGCCGAAAAGGCATACCTCGACTTTTTCAGCAATACATATACGGAAGACGACATACGGAACATGGTTTTCATACCATCTATGGGAAAAAACTAGGGTTCGACTAAAAAGGCCTCCAAATGTGTTGACTAATAGATTGTTGATTTGTGTCACAATGTAATAATTATATCTAGAGCCTCCCGCTAAACAACAGGAGGCTCTAGATATTTGCCTTTAACTTATGGTAAGGTTCTGCCGATACATTTCTATGACTTATTCCGTTGCGCTTCCCCACCCCGTTACGCAAAAAAAAGACCCCGGTGAGTCTCCGACCAGGATCATCCTATGGTTGTAACATCCTATTTCTTGTTCGCCTCTTGAACCTTCAGAAGCTTTCCTTTGATCGTTGTATCCTTCATCTTATGGAGTACCAGGCGGCCTTTGCCGTTGAGAATATCCACATAGGAAGCATTATCCTCTATAGTGATAATCCCTATGTCATCCGCCGATACGCCTTCAATTTTGGCAATGGTGCCGACAAAGTCTACAGCTCTGATCTTCTTTTTCTTCCCACCATTAAAATACAGTTTCAGGATTTCTTGATCCAATCGGGAGCTCCTGTCCTTTTTGACGGCTGGCTGATTCCTCATCTTCGCTTCAAAAGCAGCTTTAGCATGTGTCACTGCTTCTTTTGAAGGACTAGATTTCCTGGGGATCTCAAACCCAATATATTTTTCAATGTTGAAAAGGAACTTCTCTTCATTTGGCGTCGCGAAGGAGATCGCTTTCCCCGAATGGCCAGCCCTTCCCGTTCGGCCGGTCCGATGCACATAGCTTGCATTCTCTAATGGAAGGTCATAGTTGATCACATGACTGATGCTGTCTATATCAATCCCTCTCGCGGCTACATCCGTCGCAATTAGATAGCGGAATTCCCCTTGTTTGAACGCATTCATAACCTGAAAGCGATTGTCCTGCTCCATTCCCCCATGGATTCTGTCACAGGGGTATCCCCGCTTGTCTAATTCTTTAAACACAACATCTACCCTGACCTGCGTTCGGCAAAATATAATACAGCTGTCCGGATTCTCGACCATGGTGACGTCCCGGAGCAGATTAAGCTTGTTCTCGTCCTTCACCATATAAAGCGAGTGTTCAATTTGGCTTGTCGTTTTACCCTCTGTCTTCATCTCAATATCCAATGGATGATTCATATACCGGTGGCATAAATTCTCAACATCCTTGGGCAGCGTCGCAGAGAACAGCATGGTCATTCGATCCTTGGGAAGCTCGCGGATAATCTTCTCCACCTGCTCGATAAATCCCATGCTCAGCATCTCATCGGCTTCATCAATCACAAGAAACCTTACTTGCTCCAAGTCAATGGTTTGTTTCTCGATATGATCCATTACCCGTCCCGGCGTACCTACGACAACGTGATTTTTGTGCGTCAGCTGCACCTTTTGCCTGGCAAAAGGCTGCTTCCCATAAATAGCAGTTGCCTTGATTCGTTTATATCTGCCAATATTCATGATGTCCTGCTTGACCTGATCAGCAAGCTCGCGCGTTGGCGTTAAAATCAAAGCCTGCGGCCGATTCTCTTCCCATTCCACCATTTCACAGATCGGAATGCCGTAAGCCGCGGTTTTACCGCTTCCCGTATGGGATTTAACGGTCATATCCTTCTTCTCAAGCGCAAAGGGGATCACCCTGCTTTGAACTTCCGTGGGCTTTTGGTACCCCAAGCTATCTAAGGCACGGATAATATCCTCACTTAATTTATAGTCCTTAAAGCCTTGCTCATTCATAAATAAACTCCTTTGTTTAAATAATAATTTGCATTATAAGGAAAAATAATATTGAACCTCTTGAACCTTGCGTGATAAATGTATCCTATATTATGGACATTCCAACCCATTCCATGCAGGAAGGCGACTCTTCATGATACGATATTACGAACCGCTTAGCCAGTACGATATGAGGCAAGGATAGTCGATCATTAGCCCTAATAGTAAGCGCCTGTGGCAAGATCTACAATTGTGCAAGCGTTAAATTTAGCCGTTACTTGTGTGATATGATTCTCCGCGCTATCTTTAACGGCAAGTTTCCTCTAACTCTGCAATAAAAATAACCCGTATCAATCGATGCGGGTTATCAGTCTATTCGTAGACCTAATAAGTAAACTTTCTAAGAGAGAATACACACATGGTTACTTTAACCAAAACGCTCGCAAGGAACCGTGTATAATTAGGCAAACGATCAAACCGGCCTATAATTTGAATTGACTAACCATTTTTTTCAACTCAGTCGACATCCGGTTACGCGTATCTGAGGTTGCCGTCATTTCCTCCGCTGTGGCCAACTGTTCCTGCGAAAGGGATAGCACATTCCCGGTATGTTCTACCGTACTTTTAGCCACATGAACCATTTCGAACATGGATGCGGAAACTTCCTCCGTTGCAGCAGAAATCTGCTCAGTAACCGCAGAGATTTCCGTAATTTGCAAAGAAACTTGTTCCACAGCCAAAGAGATTTCCCCGAACGCCTCTCCGGCTCTGTTTATTGTGTCAATTCCATCAATCGCTTCTGATACGCTCTTATCCATTTCCGATACTGCACGCACGGTTGCTTCCTGCATGTCCTTCATCATGTCAGAAATATTCGTTGCGGAAGCTTTGGATTGTCCAGCCAGCTTTTTTATTTCATTCGCAACGACGGCAAAACCTCTTCCATATTCTCCGGCTCGCGCGGCCTCGATGGAAGCGTTCAGCGAGAGCAGATTCACCTGTTCAGATATGTCAGTAATCAAATGAACAATTTCATCGATTTGCATCGACCTTTCGTTCAGTTCGTGTATGGTCTTCGCGGTATCGGATACCGTCTGGATATTGAGGACAATTTACCGGAGAAAGCAGTAACCAGTTCTGCCGTCAATTGAATTTGCTGGATTAACGTCCGGAGCTGCCGGGACATTTCTACGGCCCCGCTCAAAAGTCTTCCGATTTCGTCGGTACCGATTTTACCATCGTAGTATTCCTCACTTAGATCCGCATTTGATATTCGTCCCATGAACGTAACCAAGCGGTCAACTGGTCGAGTTACGGAACGGGTCAGCACCAAAGCGGCAGCCGCAGAAACCAACACGGTAATCACAATCAGTATCCCTGATGCCTAGAGTGCGGTTCATTTCATCGAGAAACGAGTCATCCGCACCGACTTGCAGAGTGCCGATCACTTTATCGTTAGACATGATGGGAACAAAAGCCCGAACCGATATACCGCTTGATCCGAATTCCAAACCACCGATCGAGCGTCCTTCACTTGCCACCTGTATGGCTTTCGTTCCACTTTTATCATCTCCGAACTTATCCGGGTTATGACCGCGAAACAGAACGGTACCTTGATCATCGCCAATCTCAAAGACATTTATGGCGTTCATTGCTTTGATTTCTCCATATAGCGGCAAGACGATTTCCGCCACTCGTTCCCTGCTTTCGCTTTGTAAAGCAGTAACCAAATCCGGTTTTGCTGCGCTTGCTTCGGCAATGGATACCAACCGTGTGGCTACATGATCGATACTGTTGTGGACGGAATGGGTCGTCGAATCAATACTATCAGCTTAGAGGCAGGTACAAACTTGGGCAGAATCTGAAAGAGCCTCGACTCCGGCAAGTGATGGACGGACTCGAACAGCGGGACCGGGAGCTGGATACTCAGACGCTGGAGATGATGAAGGCATTTTGCCCGCATACCGCAGCACACATCATCCATAACCCGTTGGGGATGTTTCTCCCATGGCAGCTTTTCTTTCATGAACAAAAAAGCTATTCTAATAAGAAAGGAGGTTATCTGTTTTGACCAACGAATCCGAATTGAACCGGCTTACCCTCAGGCTGCCCGAATGGTTAGAATCAAGCCGGAGCGAAACGTCTCAAGGCCAACCGGCTTCCTATATTCCCGAATTGGCTCTCGCCCCTGCCGATGCACTCGGTATTACGATAATCGATAGCGGCGGACGGGAGGTAACCGCGGGCGACTGCGGCTTACGCTTCACCATGCAGAGTATTTCCAAAGTATTTACACTGCTCCTCGCGTTAATAGATCGGGGCGAGGAAGGTGTGTTCAGCAAGGTCGGGATGGAGCCGACGGGCGACGACTTCAACTCTATGCTCAAGCTGGAGCTGGTAGAGCCCGGCAAACCGTTCAATCCCTTGATCAATGCTGGGGCCATTGCCATCTCCTCTTTGATCCACGGAGCCACACCGGCGGAAAAAACGGAACGCATACTCGCATTTTTCCGGGAGCTCGCGGGTGACGCAACGCTCACCTACAACGAAGCCGTGTATCGTTCAGAGTCTTCTACCGCCCACCGCAACCGGTCGCTAGCCTATTTCCTGAAGGATAATGAAGTCCTTTCCGAAGCCGATGACGTGGAGGAGATCCTCGACGTGTACTTTAAGCACTGCTCGATCGAGCTGACCTGCCGTCACGTGGCCCGAATGGGCCTAGTACTGGCGATGAACGGCACGGACCCGCTGACCGGACGCCAACTGATCCCTAGGCGTTACGTGCAAATCGCCAAAACTTTCATGTTTTCCTGCGGCATGTACAACGCTTCCGGGGAATTTGCTATTCGTGTCGGCCTTCCGGCCAAGAGCGGCGTCTCCGGCGGCATTATGGCGCTGGTTCCCGGCCGTTATGGCATTGGCGTGATTGGTCCGGCGCTCAACGACAAAGGCAACAGCACTGCAGGGGTTCATCTGCTGCAAACACTGTCGGAGCAGTTCGATTGGAGTATTTTTTAGCCGCCGTAAGAATACAAAAAACACAAGCCCCATCCGCACTAGAAACGGTTGGCGCTTGTGTTTTTTATTGCATCATCCTATCTTTATCTCAGGTCCTGCATCTCGATCATGTCCATATCCGTGAACTCTTGATTCTCTCCGGCCATCGCCCAGATGAATGTATAATGGCTTGTGCCAACGCCGCTGTGAATCGACCAGCTCGGGCTGATGATCGCTTGCTCGTTGCGAACGACAAGATGGCGGGTTTCGCTTGGTTCCCCCATCATATGGAACACAACGCCATCCTCCGGCATGTCGAAGTAGAGATACGTTTCCGAACGGCGGTTATGCGTATGGCTGGGCATCGTATTCCACATGTTGCCCGGCTTCAGCAGCGTCATGCCCATCACGAGCTGACAGCTTTGCACGCCGTTCAGATGAATGTATTTATAGATCGTGCGCTCATTGGAGTTGGGGAGAGATCCCAGCTGTGCCGGTTCCGCCTGGCTGATCGCCGCTTTTTGGGTCGGGTAATTTTTGTGTGCAGGCGTAGAGCTCAAATAAAATCGCGCCGGATTCGATGCGTCCGCGCTTTTAAACCATACTTCCTTGTTTCCGAGACCGACATATAAGCAATCTTTGTTGTCCAGCTCGTAATCGGTTCCATCCACGGTTACGCTTCCCTTTGCACCGATATTGATGATTCCGATCTCGCGGCGCTCCAGAAAATAATCCGCACCGATATCGTGCTTGTCGGCTTCCAGCTTCACCGGCTCTTTTACCGGGATAACGCCACCCGTAATAAAGCGATCTACATGACTATATACCATGTTCAGGTGCTCTGGAACAAATAAACCCTCCATCAAAAAATCTTTGCGCAAGCGTTCCGTATCGTATGATTTCGTGTCTGTTGGATTGGCGGCATAGCGGTTTTCCATCATGATATGAGTTCCTCCCGATAACGTATTCACTTGCTATTATAATACGATCGTTCATTTTGGTACATATTAAATTATTTATAAACCGAAATGAACCTAAATAAATAAATAAAAAAATATTACCCCTCCGCACCCACGGAGAACTCCCGTTCAATGCGAACGCCTGCTGACTTATACTTTTGTACTGTCTCTTCCGGCAAAGCAGTATCTGTGATGATGACCGGAATCTCCGAAAGCTTGGCGAACGTGATCAGCGCGCATTTATCGAACTTGCTGTTGTCGGCAACGCAAAACACCTGCTTGGCTGAGCGGATCAACGCCTGCTTTTGCTCCAAGTGCATATGCGTGAAAATCGTATAGCCATACTCCGGATGAATCCCGGTGGTCGACAAGAACGCCTTCTGCACGTTCAGCTTATCCAGAAACCCTCCCGCATCCTCGCTCACCAGCAGGTTTCGACTGCGGAATCCGCCGGGAACGACGAGCCGGATCTGATCCTTCTTGATCAGCTCGCTGATAATGTAAAGGTCATTCGTAATGACCGTCAGCGGCGCATTGTCCAGCAGACGGGCGATTTGCAGCGTCGTACTGCCGCTGTCCAGGGCGATAATATCATCCTGCTCGATGAAGGACAATGCGCACATAGCGGCCTCGTGTTTTTCACTCGCTTGCTTGCCGTTGGGCATCTTGTCCGGGAACAAGCCAGAATACCCAACGTTTTCCAGGATCGCGCCGCCGTGGGTTCTCAGCAGCAGCCCCTTGATCTCCAGCTTCTCCAAATCCTGACGGATCGTTTTGCCCGTTACCCCAAGCCGTGCGGCAAGTTCAGCAACGGTTACTTCTCCTTTTTCTATCATCAGCTCCATAATGCTTTCGTATCGTTTGATGGCTGACATGAGGTGCCTCCGCTCGTGCAAATATAGTCTAACCCATCGTAACACAGCCTTCCGGACAAAACCAAGATGTCTTTACTTGAAAAAAAGCTCGAATGGTTTCCTACGCCGCACGTAATTTGTAAAAAAAGCACCGTGACGCTCCCGCGCTAAAGTGATATAATATGAGCTAATGCATGCATACAGAAGAACATGGAAGGAAGAATCAGAATGAACCCACTTGCCCAACAATTGAATGAAACGATCGCGAAGGAAAACCAGCACGTATACGACATGCTTTCCGATCTTGGCAAGCAAATCTATTTCCCTAAAGTCGGCATTCTCAGCCAATCTGCAGAAGCGAAGACGAAAGCCAAGAAATTTAACGCTACCATCGGTACGGCACTTGAGAACGGCCAACCGATGCATCTGAAGGTCATTCAAGACACGTTGTCCGCATATAACCCCAAGGACATTTACGAATATGCACCGCCTGCCGGCAAACCGGAGCTGCGTGCCGCTTGGCGCAGCAAGATGCTGGAAGAAAACCCGTCCCTGCAAGGCAAGGGTCTGGGCAATCCGATCGCAACCAATGCGCTGACGCACGGGCTGAGCATTGTCGCCGACTTGTTCGCCGGACCCGGAGATGCCGTAATTATTCCCGACAAAAACTGGGAAAACTATGAGCTGACCTTCGGCATTCGCCGCGGAGCCGAGCTCGTCTACTATCCGCTGTACAACAGCGAGCGCAAATTTAACGCGGACGCGCTCCGCGAAGCTCTGTTGGCGCAGAAGAATAAGGGCAAGGCGATTGTACTGCTCAACTTCCCGAACAATCCGACAGGCTACACGCCGGGTCTGGAAGAAGGACGCGCGATCGTATCGGCCATCAAGGATGCGGCTGAAGCCGGCATTAACGTGGTTGCCGTGACGGACGACGCCTACTTCGGTTTATTCTTCGAGGATTCCTTGCAGGAATCACTGGCTGGGGACTTGGCGGATCTGCATCCGCGCGTCCTGTCGGTCAAAATCGACGGAGCCACCAAGGAAGAGTACGTATGGGGATTCCGTGTCGGCTTTATCACCTATGCCGGTCAAAGTGACGCCATGCTGGCCGCGCTTGAGCAGAAAACCATGGGTATCATCCGCGCGACGATCTCCAGTGGTCCGCATCCGTCCCAAACGTTCGTGCTTCACGCGCTGCAATCTCCGGATTTCCATGCGCAGAAGCAGGAGAAATTCGAGATCATGAAGGGCCGTGCCAACCGCACCAAAGCTCTGCTCGACAACGGCAAGTTCGACGGCGCCTGGGAGTACTACCCGTTCAATTCCGGCTATTTCATGTGCCTGAAGCTGAAGAACGTCGATGCCGAAACGCTTCGCGTTCATCTCTTGGAGCAATACGGGATCGGTACGATTGCACTCGGCCAAACCGACCTGCGTGTCGCGTTCTCCTGCATCGAGGAAGCGAACATCGAAGAGCTGTTCGAAACGATCTACCAGGGCGTATTGGATATCGAGAAGATCGCTGCTAAATAAATCCGCATCAATATACGAAAAAGCCAAGTCTACGGCTCCCTAAGGAGCCTGCAGACTTGGCTTTTTTAATGAGACGACTGGAATTTAAATAAGCAAATTGAACAAATTTGGATCTTTGTTGATTTCACTGAATCGGAGGCCCCTTTGGTGCATCCGGTCGGTCAGAGGACCGAAATCCTCCTTATGCTTCAGCTCAATGCCGACCAAGGCCGGCCCGTTCTCCTTGCTCGTTTTCTTTGTGTATTCGAACCGGGTAATATCGTCGTTCGGTCCCAGCACATGCTCGAGGAACTCCCGCAGCGCACCTGCCCGCTGAGGAAAGTTGACGATGAAGTAATGTTTCAGACCCTCATAGATGAGCGAGCGCTCCTTAATTTCCTGCATCCGGTCGATGTCGTTGTTGCCGCCGCTGATGACGCACACAACGTTCTTGCCCGCTATCTCCTCACGGTAGAACTCCAGCGCTGCAACCGGAAGAGCCCCTGCGGGCTCTGCAACAATCGCATTCTCATTATACAGCTCGAGAATCGTCGTGCATACTTTGCCTTCCGGCACCACGACAATAGCGTCAACGACTTCACGGGCGATGTCGAAGTTGATCTCGCCGACCCGCTTGACGGCCGTTCCATCAACGAACTTGTCGATCTCTCCTAGCGTCACGATCTCTCCTGCATCGATTGACTGCCGCATGGAGGGCGCACCGGTTGCTTCAACCCCGATGACCCGGGTCGTGGAGCTGATGCTTTTGATGTATGTGCCTATACCTGCAATCAGGCCGCCGCCGCCAATGCCGGCAAAGACGTAGTCGGCCTGCTCCCGCATGTCGTTCATCAGCTCTAAGCCAACAGTGCCCTGTCCCGCAACCACCTTAGGGTTATCGAAAGGATGAATGAACGACATGTCTTCCTGCTCACAGTAAGCTAAAGCTTCTTTAAGCGAGTCGTCAAACGTATCGCCAATCAACAGCACCTCCACGAACGAGCCTCCGAACAACTTCACTTGCGAAATTTTTTGCCGAGGCGTCGTTGCCGGCATGAAAATTTTGCCCGGTATTGCCAGCGCCTTGCAGGAATACGCCACGCCCTGAGCATGATTGCCGGCGCTGGCGCATACCACACCTCTTTGCAGCTTCTCTTCGGGGAGACTGCGGATCAGGTTATAGGCACCGCGTATTTTGAACGAACGGACGACCTGAAGATCCTCCCGTTTCAAGTAAACATTACAGCCGTATTTCTCGGACAAAATGAAATTTTTTTGTAACGGGGTATGATGGACAACATCCTTCAGCACGTGGCTGGCAACGATAATGTCCTCGAGCTTGATGCGTTGTGCAGTCATTTTGGCGCTTCCTCCAACGTTTCTCACCATATTTTCTACTAATTATACACGGAAAGAAAATCGTGTCCACCCTTGTTATCATGCCGATAAACAAAGAAGGGCCCTTCATCCTAACGCCGGGCGCTGGATGAAGGGCTGCTCTTACGCTGCAACTCTAACCTTTTTCTGATCTAGTCTGTTATCTATCGAATAATGATGGTGTGTACGATTTGGTCTTTGCCTCTCAGTTCAAGCGAGCGGCCTGCGGTCAGCAAGCTGAGATCACCGGAAATGTACAGCTCGGAAGATACGCCATATACCGCAGTCTGGACTCCGCCGTTTACCGACTGGTTGATGGAAATGTTTGCGAGCTGTCCTTTGGAATTAAACGTGTAGCTGTTCAGCGTGCCAGTGACGGTGAAGTCCACGCGCTGCTCAGGATTGTTCGTCTGATTCAGAACCTCAACATAAATCGCTTTGCCGTTATAGGTACGGACCAGCACTTCATCTCCTGTGCGAATTTCAGTCGCTGCCACTCTGGCGCCATTACGGAAAATAAAGGCGTTTGCGTCCAGTTCAACGTTCATCGTCGTATTGTTTTCCAGCTTGATCGGAAGCAAGTTGTTGTAAACCTCTGCGGTTACCGTCCCTTTCACGGAAGTACGGTCCGGCAATTGCGTTCCGGTACGGTCAAGCAAAGCTGCGAGCTCAGCGCGGGTTACCGGCTTATTCGGACGGAATGTGTTATCCTCATAGCCGTCAATGAGATTTCTTTCCAGTGCAACCGCTACGTAACCCACGGCTCCTGCAGGAATATGTTTTGCATCCTTGAAAGGCAGCTGTGCGTTCATTTTCGCTTTGGCTTCATCTTGTAGCTTCAGAGCTTTGACAAGCAGCATTGTTGCCCATAGACGATCTGCTTCTTTCCCCGGTTGCACCTTATCGTCTGTTTCCAAGAACAGATCGTTTTGCAGCGCTACGGAGACATAGCCTGTCGCCCAAGGATAGTCTTCCTTAACTTTGTTAGCGTCTTTAAAGTTCAGGTTCGCCTGCATCGCCGCATCGGATTCAGCTTCAGCCCGGAGACCCATCAAACGAACGGCCGCTGTAATCGCTTCGATGCGGGAAATCGTTTTGCGAGGCTGGAACGTACCGTCCTCATAACCTTCAAATACGCGCTTTGATGCCAAGCTTGCTATATAACGCGCCGCCCACTCGACATCTTGTCCTCTCAAATCATCGAAGCTTAATTTAATTTTGATATCTTCGTATTTGTCATCGTCGTCATCGTCATCGTTGTTATCATGTTTCTTATAGTCAAAACGGGACTCAAAACGATTCTTCCAATCATGATCGTCGTCCTTGTCCTTATCGCGTCCTTTACCTTTACCGTCGGCGAACGCCGCAGTAGAACCGCCCAGTACCATAGCCAAAGTCACTGCGGAAATCATCGTCTTTTTAAATGTTGTGTTCATCGTCATTCTCCTTTGAAATTTGATTTTTTTGACAGGCAGTAACCACACCGTCCGGACAAGAGACTGGCGGACGGATATACCGTAACGTTAGAATCGCTTGTCCGGACGCCGCTTCGTAAAGCGCGTGCACGCAAGTCGTTATATTCTAGATGAGGAATGATTTCAGAACCTTCGCGAAGAGTTCTTTGCTTCACTAATCATTTCGCCGTTCCCAAAATGTTTGTGGGGGTGCTTTTGCTCAACTTTACCAAAAATGATAGACTTAACTGCAGAATCGATGGCGCTTTCATATAAAAGCTCTATCTGTACAAAGGAGAGAATGCTTTTGAGGAGGAAACCTAAAAAAAGAAACCTGACCGTCCTGCTGACGGTTCTGGCTCTCGTCGCTATGGCTGCGGTGTATACTTCTCTGGTCGACTGGAACGGCAAAGAGACGGGCTCACCGAATGTAGCCGCAACTAATGGGGCTGTAACGCCCGAGCTGAAACCTAACCCGGAATCTAAAGAGCCGACCATTCCAAGTGAACAGACGGACATTGTCATCATAGGCAGTGAGCTTGAGGGCCTCTACCTGGCCCGCGCCGCAGTGGACGAGGGTCTCAAGGTGAAGGTGCTCGACACTCGCGAAGCGTTCGGCGGCCAGGTGCTGCAGGGTGAAATGCTGTTTTTGGACGAGACCCGCGATGACGCGCGCCGCCTGCTGGTTCAGGGGCGGGCCAAGGAGCTGTTCGACGGTTTTCGGAATGGCAAAATCCGCAAGCTAGGTGAATTCGAGCAATATTTCGATAAGCTTATTCAAGGCATTCCTGTAGAGCAGGGCATCCGCATCGACAGTGTCGAGCAGCTGCCGGGGCAATTCGGGGCTCATACCGTGGGGGCGCTTCAATATACAACGAAGGACGGACAAAAGAAACGGATCGAATCCTCTTATTGGGTAGAAAATACCGATTACGCCGCGATGGCGAGCAAGCTTGAGGTTAACCGTCTGGCTGGACTGGAAAAATTCTACGGACAAAACGAAATCGAATATATGAGTTCCGGCATGATGATGAAGTTTAAAAACGTCGATTGGACGAAATTCCAGCAGCATTTTAAAAGCTTGACTATACAGGAACGAAACAAGAAGTACGGTTATGGCCAAGTGGATCACAGCTATGCGATCGGACTGACGGGGATAACCAACAGATACCAATCCACGAACGATCGCGTCTTCCTGCGCGGCCTTAATGCTGTCCATCAGAGGGACGGCGAAGTCATTATCAATGCGTTCCTGATTTATACCGTCGACCCGTCCGATGATCAATCGGTCGCCGAAGCGATGGAGCTTGGGAAGAAGGAAATCCCGCTGATCCTGGATCATTTCCGCAGCAGCATCGTCGGTTGGGAGAATGCAGAGCTGAACGGCTTCCCGAATTACCTGTACATACGCGAGTATAACCATTACGAAACCGATTATGTGCTCAAGCCTTCGGACATGCTGGGGGCCAAAATGTTCTGGGATAATGTCAGCATCGGCGGCTATCCGCTTGACCTGCAGGGCACTAGCGCGAACAAGTGGGGCATCGAGATGGGCCGTCCCGATAAATACGGGATGCCGCTGCGCAGCTTCCTGCTCAAGAATTACGATAACGTGATCATGGCCGGCAAGAATGTCGGAGCCTCCGCCATCGCCTTCGGCAGCGCGCGTATTCAGCCGAACACCGGCCTCGCCGCGGAATCGATCGGGGTTATCTTAGGGCAAATTCAAGGCAAAAAGAAGCTGCGCGAATTGAGAGAGGCGGACATGCCTGCGCTTCAGGACTATCTTGCAAGCAAATACGCGATTCAACTGACCGGTGTGACCGGCAATAACAAGATCGCCGGTTGGACGGCAGAGGAAATTGCCAAATTGGATACAGGAGAGATTGTCTACGCACAATATGTGAAGAAGCGACAATAGCATTAGGATTACGCAAAATAACGGACCTTGCGGGGGTCCGTTTTTTGTTTCATGCCGTTTCCTATGCTTTTGTAATATTTTGACATGAAGTGTGAAACGAGGTACAATAATTTAATTCAAAATTTAATTATTTATAACTAAAGTAATATAGATACTCAAATCACACTGCGTTATTTGAGGAAGGGGAAAACTGAAGTGTCCATACCTGAAATAAACGAAGCGAATAAGTCAAAGGAAGCTGACGTCTTTCCTTTCTGGCCCGTCATGTTCGGAATTTTTTTCGGTTCGTTCCTGGCCATTCTAGGGGTGAGCACGATCAATGTAGCCATTCCCATCCTCATGAGGGATTTTCAAACGGATTTATCTACCGTACAGTGGACACTGACCGGTTTTATGCTGTCCACCGGGATTATCGCCCCGATTACAGGCTATCTTGGGGACCGTTTCAGCACAAAATATTTATATGTCACCGCTTTGATCGGCTTTACCGTGATGTCTGGATTTTGTGCAGCAGCCTGGAACATCGAATCGCTGATCGCCTTTCGTATTCTGCAGGGCGTGTTCAGCGGGATGGTGATGCCTGCTACCATGACGATCGTGTATCAGATCATTCCGAAGGAGCGTCAAGCGTTTGCCCTGAGCATGTGGAGCTTGTCCGCGATGCTGGCCCCGGCGATCGGTCCAACGCTTGCCGGTTGGCTGATCGAAAGCTTTGGTTGGGAATGGCTGTTCCTCATGAACCTCCCGTTCGGAGTTCTTGCAGTACTCGTTGCCATGAAGATGATTCCTTACTATCGGCTCCATACGCCCAAATCATTCGATTTGTTCGGCTTTGTAACGGTGGTTCTCTGCAGCTCTTCCTTTCTCATCGCTTTCAGTGAAGCGCATCGCTTTGGATGGAGCTCATGGCAAACGTTATCCCTGCTTGGCTTCGGCGCAGTCACGCTCGTCTTGTTCATCCGGCGGGAGCTCAGTACCCCTGAACCGCTGCTCAATCTAAGTGTGTTCAAGAACAGCCGTTATACCTACACCTTGATCCTGAGCTCCATTATTACGATCAGTCTTTATTCGGGAACCTATTTGACACCCGTTTTTCTGCAAAATATCCAACACGTCTCCGCGATGGACACTGGCTTGATTCTGCTACCCTCTTCGCTCGCTATGGCGATCTTCATGCCGATTACCGGCAAGCTCTACGCCCGTATCGGCCCGATGTGGCTCATCGTCAGCGGCATTGTGCTGATCGGCATCGGAACATTCGCTATGGCGCAACTGCGTCTGGATATACCACAAGGCTACATCATCTTTTGGATGACCATCCGCAATATCGGGATTGCGCTGTCCACCATGCCTGCGTCCAATGCGGGAATGCAGGTCATTGCACGGGAGCTGTCAGGTCATGCATCCTCGGCGAGCAACTGGATCCGCCAAGGCCTTGGCTCCTTCTCCATCGGGCTGTTCACCTCGCTTCTCGCGTCCCGCGTCGCGGTGCATACCGACGAGCTCACCAGCTCCGGAGCAGCGGACCATCCTGCCGACAAGGTGTTTGTGGCGCAGCAGGCATTCACGCTTAGCGTGAATGACGTATATATCCTTGCAACGATCATCGTTCTGATCGGCCTGCCCTTCTGTATCCCTCTGCGCAACCGCAGCAAGAGGGATACGCTCCGTGATGGGAACGAGCCTCAGAACGCTTAACCTAAAGAGGAGCCCAGCGTCACAAACGAACGTGACCCGGGCTCCTCTTTATCCTATCGCATCTTCAAGCTTAGCCTAACCGTCGAACCCTCGAAAGCCATCTCACGGATGCTTATGCGCGTCGGTAAATATTCGTTTAGCTCTATCCTCAGCGGTTCCAATCGAAGCCATTCAAGAGGAACGGACCTGCCACGAATTTCGGTGCCGGTATGCAGCGCCGTCAAATAAGGCTCCTTCCAGCTCAGCTCAAACCAAAGCTTAGCTCCCACCTCAAGGCGCTGCTGCACGAGCAGGTTCACATCGGCTGACAACCGCTCTCCCTGCAGCACAAACGCCGCACCCGTCAACGTGACGCCAGGTCGTACCTCTGGCCTGTGGGTGAGCGCTTGCTTCAGCAGATCGTTCACTTCTCGCTCGGTCAGAACCGTCTCCATTCTTCGACTCATCAGCATATCCGTCAGCTTACCCCGCAGGTCCAGCTGTCCGTAAGACAGGTCAAGCGGCTCAGCCGGGCGAACAAACCATAACACACCGGCGGCGAGACAGGTAAGAACGGCAGCCAAAACCACGAACCGTTGGATGAACACGATCACTCGAATATCACCACCCTGGTCGTTCTTTTATGGCTTCGGATTCCCCTGCTGCTTCTCCTTCAGCCACTTCGGCGCACCTTTGTTCTTGCGATCGCGCTCCCTCTCCGGCTTCCGCTTATCTGGCGCCTTCTGCTGGGCCGGCACGCCCTTGGCGCTGCTGCTGACCCGCGCAGGCTTGCTTTGACTCGGTGCGGCAGCTTGCGAATCCTGGCGATCCGATGGCACAGCGTCCCTGCTTGGCACTCTTCGCTCCACGAGCTTTTTGCCCTCGCGGCGCGGCTCCCTCTCCTGGTCTGGACCGACCACTTTGCCCTTAAACATCGATCTCCGCTCGATATCAATGCCGAGCGTCTTGGAGAATTTGTTCATGATGAACTGCTCCCGCGGCGTGATGATCGACAAGGCCAATCCTTTCCGCCCCATACGACCCGTGCGGCCCACGCGATGCACATAATGGTCGGCATCGATCGGCGGGTCCAGATTGATGACATGCGTCACCTGCGGCAAATCCAGTCCGCGCGCCGCTACATCGGTTGCCAGCAGCAGCTGGAATTTTCCCGCCCGAAACGCCTGCATGACATTAGCCCTGTCCTGTTTGGAGGCTTCGCCGTACAGACCTTCCACGGACAAGCCGACGTACTGCAGCTTGGCCACCGCTTCCCCGATGTTGTCCGTATCGTTAATGAACACTATCGCGGCCTTGGGGTTATACAACCGGACAAGCCTGCGCAGCGTGTCAATCTTCTCCCGCTCCTCACAGACGAAATACAAGTGATCGAGCGTTTCTGACGTACGCTGCGTAGGATTCACGCGCACATATGCAGGATCGCGCATCCAGTGGTCGATTACATTCTGAAGCGGCGCCGGGAACGTTGCAGAGAAGAACAGCAGCTGCCGGTCGCGAAGCATGCCTTTGAACAATGCTTCGACTTCCTGCATCGAACCGAGCTCAAACACCTGATCTACCTCATCGACAACAACCGTGCGAATGCCGTGAAGCTTCAATTTTCTCAGCCTGACGAGCTCATACACGCGCCCAGGCGTTCCGACCACAATCTGCGGTTTCAGCTTGAGCTTGTCGATTTGGCGATCGATGGAGGCTCCCCCGATCAGCTGTTGTACTCGAATATCACTGCCCTTTGTCAGCTCCTCCAGTGTACCGACAATCTGCATGCCAAGCTCACGGGTTGGCACCAGCACAAGCGCCTGCACCTCCCTTAGCCCTTCGTCTACCTTGTGCAGCAGCGGCAGCGCATAAGCGAGCGTCTTTCCTGTTCCGGTTTGCGACTGGGCAACGATATCCCTTCCTTCCAGCGCGACCGGTATCGCCTCCGCTTGAATCGGCGAAGGCTCGGTAATCTCCAGCTCCTGAAGCCGTTTGACGTACGCTGGGGCTATATGTAAAGAAGAAAAACCCGTATTCATTCCATCATCCCTTCCACATGACTTTCGTTTATTTAGTATACCAAATTGTACCGCCGATTGCTCTTTTACACCATCCTGACGAAAAATGAATTGCTCCACGCAAAGCAAGCGCGATATAATACCCTAAAATAAGGAAGGTGGGCTCCGATGAGCATCGACATCGTTTCCATTAATGTAGGACAGCCGAAGACCGTTTCCTATCAAAAGAAAGAGCTCCTGACGGGGATCTATAAATCTCCTGCCGCCAGCCCTATTTTCTTGAGTCGATTGAACTTCGAGGGAGACGGTCAAGCGGACCTTATACATCATGGCGGAGCAGACAAAGCCGTCTGCGTGTATCCGCATGAGCATTATTCTTACTGGGAATCCGTGATCGGAACATCCCTGCCGCTGGCAGCCTTCGGTGAAAATTTGACGATAAGCGGCTTGACCGAGGAGCAGGTCTGTATCGGGGATACGTTCCGGCTAGGTCAGGCGGTCGTTCAAGTCAGCCAACCGCGTCAGCCTTGCTTTAAACTATCGGTTAAACTAGGTCGGACCGACTTGCCTCTGCTGGTTCAGAATACCGGATACACCGGATATTATTTCCGGGTGCTGGAGGAAGGCTTGGTGAATAAAGAAGACGGCCTTGTTCCACTCGATCGGCTTCCGAAGCTATTCACGTTAGCATACGCCAACCGCATCATGCACCAGGAGAAAACGAATCGGACCGCTATGGAGGAGCTACTCCAAGTGGAAGAGCTGTCTTCCAGCTGGAAGGCTACTTTTCATAAACGGCTCGATGAAAAAGACGACGATACGCGGGAGTAAGCCGCAAGCCACCTTAATGAAAAAACACCTGCGCATACCATCGAACCTGTGCAGGTGTCTGTCTTCTTAACGCCTTATGCTCAGGAATGTTTCATTTCTTCCTGCTTCCGTGTAATCCAAGCGAACACGGCATCAAGCGCGCGCTCGTCGTCCTCCTTCGGAAAACGATGCTCCAAGCCTTCATACAGCTCCATTGCATAGTCTTTACCTTCCCGCTCCAACGCCTCCGCGAGTTTACGCGCATGCGATACACTGACCTGCATATCGTTCATACCGTGAACAATCATCACAGGCACCTTCACCTGCTCGACCCAATACACCGGGGATCGCTGCTCATACGCATCCGCCTGCTTCCGCGGATGTCCCACCACGCGTTTCAGCATCCGCCTAAGATCCACACGCTCCTCGTACGTATCGAACAAGTCGCTCACGCCGCCCCAGACGACAACGGGACCGACGACCTCGGGACACTCCTTGGCCGCCTGCATCGCCATGATCGCTCCTCTGGAAAAACCGATTAACGGCACAGGACCAGGCACCATTTCAGGAAGCGACTGCATGAGCTTCACGGCATGGCGTACGTCGAACCGGTCCTCTCCGCCAAAGTCCTCCCGGCCTTCGCCGCCTTCATTCCCGCGATAAAAGGGGGCGAACACCACATACCCTCGCCTGGCCATAGAGAAAATACGACGTTTACGCACCATCCCGACCTTCCGGATTCCCCCTCGGCAGTAAAGCAATCCCGGTCCCGGAACCGCATCCTCCGGAACGGCCAAGTAGCCCTTGACCTTCAAGCCCTGACTCATATAGGTTAAGAGATACAGCTTGATCCCTTTGGCCTGGCTTCGCAGCGGCTCACGCTCCACCAGCATGCCGTCCGCCGGTCTGCTAACGGGCGGTCTGTCCGGTGGAGCTGCCGTTTCCTTCGCCGCAAGCTTATCCTCTTTGTTCTCGGTGCTCCTCTGCGTTTCCGTTTGCATGCCCTTCTCACTCCATTTTTGACACTAAGGTTTCTTCAAGCTAAACTATGATGTAGTATGACCGGAAAGGTGGAATTTCAATGAATTCCCGTTTTACAGACGAATTCGACGGTCTCGTCGAGAAGTTCTCCGAGCTTCTTACCGGCGATACGTCTCCAGAAATGATAGAAAAAATAAAAGTATGGGCGATTTACAACCACATTCACAAAACCATGCCCGCACTGGCCAGCCATTGGAACCAGTCGCACCCGGATGGGAAAGCCGATATCCGCAAGCTGTTCGAGGAAGTGCGCGACCTCAATCTTAAGCTGAAAGCCGAGAATCAAAAACTAGAATAATACATATCAGATCCGCCTGTGCGGGCAGCTTTGCATCGCATGGCACCCGCTTATTTTTTATTCAAAAGCTTAAATGCGATCTGGTCGAACAACCGCGGGAACAGCTGGTACAGCTTCAC
This sequence comes from Paenibacillus sp. PvR098, assembly GCF_017833255.1. Classification (NCBI taxonomy): domain Bacteria; kingdom Bacillati; phylum Bacillota; class Bacilli; order Caryophanales; family Paenibacillaceae; genus Paenibacillus; species Paenibacillus sp. PvR098. The sequence continues at coordinate 4,499,671 of NZ_JAFIBU010000001.1, read as the reverse complement.
TCCGAAAGCAGCCATGAACGGCATATTCACTTCCGGCGTTCGGCGTTCGATCGCTGCGAGCACTTTCATGACCACCTGCTCCGGCTTCAGCATGAACCATTTGATGTTATTCACGTAATGTCCGCTAGGGTCGGCCCGGTCAAAGAACGGTGTATCGATCGGTCCCGGGTTGATCGCGGTCAAATGTACGCCAGTGCCGACAAGCTCCTGCCGCAGACAGTTCGTGAAGCCCAGCACCGCGTGCTTCGAAGCGGAATACCCGCTTGATTTGGCTGATCCGATTTTGCCCGCCATCGAGGCAATGTTCACGATATGGCCGCTGCCTTGCTTCAGCATGTGCGGAAGCACAGCCTTCGTACAGCGGACAGTACCCATGTAATTGACGTCCATCATGCTCTCGATTTCGGACAAATCGGCATTGGTGAACGCCTCGAATACGCCGTATCCGGCATTATTGATCAGGATGTCGATACGTCCGTGTTCAGTCAGTACCCGCTCCATCGTCTCGGCAACCTGCTTCCCGGAAGTCACATCAAGCACATAAACACCGTACGGACCTTTTACTTTAACGGCCTCTTCCTTCAGCTTTTTCTCCGAACGCGCCATCAGAATCGGAACGGCTCCCCGTTCGGCCAGCGTCTGCGCCATCATGGCCCCGATTCCACTGGAAGCGCCGGTAATGACCACGATTTTACCTTCAAAATCCATCGACTGCTTCCCCCTTACTGCTATTCACTCAGAATAAAAGAAAAAAGCGAAAGCCATTCGCATGCCCTAAGGACCGGAATCAAGCCTTCGCTATCAGCTTACACGTAATTTAGCTATGATTTCAACTGCAATGATTAAGCAATCAGCACTTGGATGTCCAATTCACCGATCCCATCCATGATGAGTGGAATGGTGAGCGCTCTCTTCGCATCAAAGCCTGCCGCATTCGCGGATTGCACCAGCTTTGGTGGCGTAATATCTACACGGACCCCTTGATTGAACAGCATCGTGCTGGCATTGCCGCTGATCATGTTCCCGAGCTCTGATATGGCACTCTTGCTCATATCATCCATTTCGGTAATGAGATATCCCCCCATCATCGCGGAAACGACTTTCAACGCCACATCTTCTTGAAGCCCGAAGACGATGTCTCCCTCCATTTGTCCGGTCATACCAATTTGAATCCAGATATAATTCTCAACGAATTTCACGTCTTTGATGCCGAGCTGACCGGTGGACGGCCGGATATTGGCGACTTGCTCAATAACGATTCTAGCCGATTCCAAGAACGGATTGATGAGCTCTGCCTTCATAAGATAAATGGTCTCCTTTTTTCGACAATTTCCTTTGAAACGTAGGACTTTTTCGTTACTTCATTATACCTAATCTTGCATTATAAGTATAGGACTATATCTATTTTTGTGTGAAATTTCACAAATGGTAGATCCTAAGGCTTACGTTTCGTCTCCGGTACCCTCTTTCGTCCATCCATAGCTGTCATAAAAGATGTCGTCAAGCACATTACGAATCGCTTTACGCACGTGAGGGATTGTATCGTCCGGCAGTTTATCTAGTGGAAACCAGGCCATCTCGGAACATTTATCCGGCTCCTTGTTGACAGGTTCCCCTTCCCAGTGATTCACTGTAAGAAAGAAGTCGATCCACTCCCCCGTATCTGATAGTCGGTGCATAACGGAGGCTACCTCCACATCCCCCGCAGTGAGCTGTAAACCGCTCTCTTCCTCCGCTTCCCGTACCGCCGCGTGCTTAACCTCCTCGTTCCCGTCCAGCTTTCCCGCGACCAAACTGAACTTTCCGTCCGCATACCCCGTATTCGCCCGCCGCAGCATCAGAATGTTTCCATCACGTATGAATAACAAATAAACCGCACTGTTCACCTGAAACCATCGTTTGTTCATAAACTGCTGCCTCCACACCGATAGTCGTTGCTTTTACCCGATACAACTCAGCCTAACATCTACTTTCATATGCATTCCGTATGATACTTTACCTATCCTTCAGTGTATGATGAGTTTGCATCAACGGCCTGCCCAAAATCGTTTCAGCCCGAACCGTCCATATTTCTCCCATTCGTTCGAACTCTATTTGGTTCCCAAAATTCACTTCATGTCATACCTGAACGGGAGGATTTGTATGCTTCAAAAAACACATAGCGCAGCGGGACTTGTAGCCGCTGAGCTAGTGCTTGTGTCTCAAGGTGTGTCTTTTTGGTCTTGGGAAGCCGCCGGCGCGGTGCTGATCGGCTGCATGGCCGGTCCACTGGCGGACGTGGACAAGCAGGGATCGACGATGGCTAAGCTGCTGTTCCCTGTATCTGCGCTGCTGCGTCTTCTCCACGTTCGTCACCGGACAATGACGCATTCCATCGTTTTTATTCTGGCTTTGATGCTGCTCTCCCTACCTTTATCTCCATTATATCATGCAGTATTCATCGCCGCCTATTTGTCGCATCCGCTCATCGACTTGTTCAATGAGCAGGGTGTACAATTATTTTGGCCGCTGAAGGCGAAGGTCCGTCTGCTGCCCAAATTTATGGCTGTAGATACGGGCTCGACAAAAGAAACGGCAATCCGTTGGATGCTGCTGGGCGTGAGCTTATGGCTTCCGATTTCTACCCTCAGCATTCCCCGAATGTTATAGTACCGGGCAAGCGCCATGCCATGGGCTCCGATAGGGAGCCTAAACGTCTGCCCACTGAACGAATAAAGGCCTCAGCACTGGCTGCGGCCTTTTTCATTATTCCACTGACTCTTTAATATGCTGCTTCGTACTGCTTCGGAAGAACGGGTTGGCCGGATACGGCTTGAGCCGCGTGAATCGCCCAATATGGATCGCGCAGCATGCCGCGAGCCACCGCAATCAAATCTGCATCGTCATTAGCGACAGTCGCTTCCGCGAGCTTCGGATCATCCATAAGACCAACCGCAATAACGGGAACGTCCAGCGCATGCTTGAAGGCGCGCGCCATCGGAACTTGATACCCCGGATAATTTCCCGGCTTTCTTTCGCCTACTGGCCCTTCCCCGCCGCTCGTGACATGGAAAATATCCACACCCGCTTCTTTATACCTTTTGCCGATTTCGATGCTGTGGTCCAGGTCATAGCCCCCATCGATGTATTCCACCGCCGATATTCTCATGATGAGCGGCATGTTCTCGGGAACCACGCTCTTTATGGCCTGAATCACTTCCACACCAAATCTCGCCAGATCGCTGCCATATTCATCATTCCGGTTGTTAATAGCCGGAGAGTGGAACTGATGGATTAAATAACCGTGGGCGCCATGGATTTCGATCGTATCGACCCCCGCTTCGACGGCCCGTCTGGCGGCTTCCCGAAATTTAATGACCATTTCCTTCACTTCTGCCGTTGTGAGAGCTCTCGGCTTCTTGAAATCGGAGCTGACCGGAATGTCGGAAGGACCGACCGGGACGTCCGCATCCTCCGCTTTGCGGCCCGCGTGAGCGATTTGAATCCCGATTTTGGCATCATATTTATGCACCTCGGTAATAATTCGTCTGTAAGCAGGGATGTGGTCGTCAGACCATAATCCGAGGTCGTAATCCGTGATACGGCCATCCGGTTCTACATCCGTCATTTCCATAATGATGAGGCCTGCACCTCCAACCGCTCTGGAGACGTAATGAACAAAGTGCCAATCATTCGGTTCACCGTCTTTTGCTGTAACGGAGTATTGACACATCGGCGGCATGACGATCCTGTTTTTTAATTCCAAGCTCTTTAAGCTAAAAGGGGTTAATAACTTTGCCATACCTCATTGCTCCTTTGCACATTTGAATGATATGAAAATATGATCCTATTTGGATCCTATGTTGCCCTTTTATGACAGCTTACGATTCGGTCGAGATTTGCCAGCGTACGCCAAACCGATCCTCTACACGACCGAACATGGTTCCCCAGAACATCCGCTCGAACGGCATGATAACATTACCGCCTTCCGCTAGCCCTTCAAACGCGCTCCGCGCTTCGGCCTCTGCCCGGTATTCCAAAGTCAAATCCAGCCCGTTCCCGCGCTGAATCGGTTCTGAATCGGCCATAAAGAAAACATGGTCTGCCGCTCGCAAGACCAGATGCATCACTTTGTCCTTCATTTGCTCGCTCGCATTCGGCGAATCGGCAAAGGTCCGGACATCACCAATTTCACCTTTCAATGCCTTGGCATAAAACTCCGCCTGCTGCCTTGCATCTTCACTAAAAATGTACGGATACAGGTTGGCCATTGGATCATCCCTCGCTTTTCCATTATATGGTTACGATACGTGCCAACAACTCGTAGGACCGAAGCCTCTTTTGGTAATCGGGCACCATGGTGACAACAACGAACTCGTCCACACCATACATGCTCCTTAATTCCTCCAGCTTCGCTTTCACTTGCTCCGGAGTACCGACCAGCAGCTTGCGTTCGGAATCAGGACCCTCTTCTTCAGCAGGGTCCTCCGGTCTAAACCATGCTTTCGCCTTGATAGCCAGGCTTTTCGCCTCTTCTTCCGTGTCGGCGCAAACGATACCCACGGCCACGATCGCATGGGGCTCATCGGAAAGATGTGAAGGACGAAACTCCTGCCTGTAAGCGGCTAAAACCTCCATCCCATCCTTGTCGCTCATAAATTGTCCGAAGACATAGCCCGTCCCGAATTCGGCAGCATATGAGGCGCTTTTGTGGTTCGTACCGAGCATCCAGACCTCAGGGGGATGTGGAGGAATCGGCCGCGCCTTGACAGGTTGACCTTCCAACTGATAGCTGTTGGCCAACAAATGCGACAAAGCCTGTATCGTTTCCGGCAGAACCCTGACATTCTCCAAAAAATTACCGCTGAGTGCCATACTGACGTGCGCTGAACCGCCTGGGGCCCTCCCAATGCCCAAATCGATCCGTCCGGGATATAAGGAAGACAGCATATGATACGTTTCCGCCACCTTGATCGGCTTATAATGGGGCAGCAATACCGCTCCTGAACCAAGCCGAATCCGCTGTGTATGTGCTCCAATATGGGCCAATAGCACCTCCGGTGAAGTACAGGCGAGACCCTGCATGTCATGGTGCTCGGCAACCCAGTAACGGTGATAGCCCAGCTTTTCTGCCGTCCGCGCGAGCAATACCGCTTGCTCCAACGCTTGAACGGAGTCAGCTCCCTCAAGAACGGGGACAAGATCCAACACACTAAGCTTCATGAAATCAACTTCTCTCTATGTATTAATGCCATATGCGTGATCACGATGCTTAACCTTAATCATATCAAAACAGCCCTTAACTGGAAAACAATGTTTTGCGATTGGCCCATAGGATTAATCTGTATGACTAGAGACAGGTTTATACAAATTAGTAAAGACCCCGTGTCGATTCCGTTTGATAGCGGAGTATACACGAGGTCTTTACACTTCAAGCGGATTACGGCATTTTTCGGCCTCTGGAGCTCACATACAAAGAATACCACTCATCTCGGGTCATGCTCACCCTGAGCGCTTCGGCGCTCGCTTGAATGCGCTCAGGCCGGATGGTGCCCACTACAGGCTGGATGCCTGCCGGATGGCGCATCAGCCATGCCAGCACAATGGCTTCCGGCGCAGCTCCCTTCTGCTCCGCCAGCTCATGGACAAGAGCTGCAGTCTGACGGACGGATTCCGGTCGATCCTCCTGCTCCCGGCCGGTGAACATCCCCTTAGCCAATGGACTCCAAGCTTGAATTTGAATATGCTCCATCTGGCAAAATTCGAGCGTTCCTTCAGGAAACGATGCCGCGGCGCCCTCTTTTTGGTTCACCAGCACACCGGCCTCTATCCAATCCAGCTTAGCCAAGTTTAATTCCAATTGGTTCACAAGAAGCGGCGCATCCAGATACGACTGAAGAAACCGAATTTGCATTGAGCTCATGTTCGACACTCCAAAGCCCTTTACCTTACCGGCCTGCTTCAGCATTTCGAAAGCACCGGCCACTTCTTCCGGTTCCATTAGAGGGTCCGGTCTATGCAGCAGCAGGATGTCGAGCGAATCGACGCCAAGCCTGCTCAAGATGCCATCCACGCTTGAGAGAATATACTCCTCGGAAAAATCGTATCTCGCAGGTCGACCCGGGCCTTCATCAAACCGAATGCCGCACTTGGATTGAAGCACGATTTGCTTCCGAAGCTCCGGACGTTCCCGAAGCACCTGACCGAATACCTGCTCCGCTTTACCGTAAGCATAAATATCAGCATGATCAAACATGGTGATTCCTGAGGAGAGAGCCGTTTCTACCGCAGCGTGTGCCTGCTTCAGATCGTCCGCAGTGACCGGATTCCGGTTCCACCCTCCGCCAAAGCCCATACAACCCAGCACCAGACGGCTAGCCGGAATGCCTCGCTTTTGCAATGGAATAGTTGTCTTCATACTTTCGTGTCCTCCTTATACTCCATCCGATTTCAACTTTGCTTCATTAATATATTCGCGAGTCAAAACGATTTACGTATAAACTCTATCCTTCTGCGGAAATGGTCCCCGCTCACATGATGCCCGTTAAACGGAAGCACTTGCAGCTCCTTAGGTACGGAAATGCGATTGTATACGGCGTAAATCGTCTCCGGCATGCAGATCGTATCCTTCAAGCCGACCGACATGAACACAGGCACCTGCAGCCGGTTGCACAGATGGAGCATGTCGAAGTAGCTCAGTGTGTGCAGCACCTGCTCCAGCCTCTCGGGATGCCTGGACACGAAAGCTGCCGCTTCCGAGAGGGAGCCCGTCGAGTTCATCATGCCATAATCCATGTGGCACATGTTCGGAATATCGGCAATCACCTTCGCTGGAATACCGCTTAAGGCACCGGAGATCAAAGCCAGTCCCCCGCCTTGACTCCCGCCGACAACCGTAATTTGCTTGGTATCGACCTCCGGCTGCCCGGCCGCCCATTCTACCGCTTTGAGCGCGTCGACGGTGATGGCGCGATAATAACATTGCTCCGGGTCGAGCAGCCCTTGCGTGATCCATCCTTTGCTCATGCCGAAGTGCTGGGGCAGCGCGTTGCCCGTCTCCCCAGCCTGTCCTCGAACGTCGATCGCGAATACCGCATACCCCATCAGCAGCCATTTGGCGTAGCTTTCCGGGTATTCCTTGCTGCCTTGATATCCGTGAAAATAAACGATACAGGGCAGCGCTTCCGCATCCGCAAAAGACGGAAGCAGAAACCATCCGTGGATCGACGTTTCATCGTACCCCGCGTACACCACCTTGTAAGTCCGGTAATATTCGGACAAAGAATCGGCCGGTTCACGCTGGTCGTTCAACGGTCTGCGACTCGCCTCTTCCAGAGTCCGCTTCCAGAACGCATCCAAATCATCCGGAGCCGGAGAGTGGACGATGTAGCTTTCCAATTCGCTAATCCTCTTATCGATAAAATGCATACAAGCTCCGTCCTTTTTCTCGGCCCAATAAACCGCCGTTTTTCACTCTAAAAGGATGGTATCGAAAGGGGTTTGGGCTGTCAACCGTCAATTCACGCGCACATTACAGTCTAAGCCCGGCTATGGATTAAGAATGATTTAAGATTTTAGCCAATGGTCTCTTAAGATTTAACGGGTACAATGAAACATGTTATGATGATGTCGGCGTAATGCCTAGACAACTCTGGGATATAAGGAGGCCGCTAAACCATGGCCCAGCACGGCTGCTGTTCGACCGTTTCTACCGCGTCGACAAGGCCCGCACCTCCGAAACCGGGGCTCCGGCTTGGGCCTTGCGATCGCCCGAAACATCGTCGAATCCCACGAGGGAAGCATTTGGGCCGAATCGGCGGACGGCAGCATTCATTTTTATGTCAAGCTGAAGCTGGAAGCTTAATTAAGGAACAGCTACATTAATTCGTAGGAGGATCAGAATGCCTGGATTTTTACTGGATTTGGACGGAACGCTGTACAATGGAGACAGGCCCATACCGTACGCCGCGGAGTTTATAAGCTGGCTGCGAGAACGAGGCTACCCGTATTTATACGTAACTAACAATTCGTCCCGGTCTCCGGAGCAGGTAGCCTCGCATTTGGCGGCAACGGGCATTGACGCGTCCCCAAGCGAAGTGTTGACTTCATCCCAAGCGTCGGCAATGTATATGAAGGATGCCGGGCTCGACAGAGGTTCGGTGATGTGCATCGGAGAGACAGGGCTGCGGGAGGCTCTAACAGAGGCGGGCTTCAGGCTGGTTGGAGAGGAAGAAGCGGAACACGGTGTGGCCGCCGTAGTCCAGGGAATTGACCGAACATTCAGCTACGAGAAGCTGCTTAAGGCCGTGCGTTATATCCGGGCCGGGGCGCAGTATGTGCTGACCAACCCCGATCACCTGCTTCCGTGGAACGGCGAGCTTACGCCTGGTGCGGGCTCGATTGCGGCTTCGATAGAACGCGCAAGCGAGAAACCGCCTGTCATCATCGGCAAGCCCTCACCGATCATTATGCGCTATGCCGTGGCCAAGCTTGGGCTGCCTCCCCAGGAGATTTGGGCGGTCGGCGACAATATGAACACCGACATCCGCGGGGGCGCAGATGCGAATTGCCGTACCGCTCTGGTGCTTACGGGGCTTGCGAATGAATCGAATGTAGAGGAGCAAATCGCAAAAGCCGGTGTCCGGCCGGAGCTCGTTTGCCGACATCTTATGGAGCTCGCGGAGCGGCTAGGGTAAGCATGTTATTCGTTTAGTCTCATATTATATCGCGTTTGAAAGCCCGCATTTGCAAATACCAACAATCCCTTTCCCGGAAGGGGTTGTTTTTATTTCCATTTGACGATTGAGGTAGCTGGTGTTAGGATTTTGTTTAATTATTAAATTATTTATTACTAAATTAATTTTAACGTTCTATAACATCACAGATCAGATCATATTCAGCAACAATAAAGACAACAGGAGGAACAATATGCAGCAAACCATACATCTCAATCCATTGGAGGATAAATCGATAGCCGGCCGCAGTCTTCTGATCACAGGCTTGATCATCGCCATGCTGTTCGCAGCTTTGGAAAGCACAATCGTCGGAACGGCCATGCCGCGGATCGTCGGAGAGCTCGGAGGCTTCAGCTTGATGACCTGGTTGACGACGGCTTATATGCTCACATCAACCACTGTCGTCCCGATTGCCGGGAAGCTGGCCGACCTGCTTGGCCGTAGAGCGGTATATGTAACAGGTTTAATGATATTCATGCTGGGTTCCATGCTTTGCGGACTATCCCAAACCATGGAGCAGTTGATTTGGTTCCGTGCACTGCAAGGCATCGGAGGCGGTATCATGATGCCGATGGCCATGATTATTATCGGTGATATGTTTAGCGGGAAGCAGCGGGCCAAATGGCAGGGCATCTTCGGAGGAATTTTTGGCCTTGCCTCCGTCCTTGGTCCGCAGGTCGGCGGATGGATCGTCGATTCAATGAACTGGCACTGGATCTTTTTTATTAACTTGCCTGTCGGCATTATAGCAACGATTTTTATTTCGATGGGGCTCCGGGGTCAGCCGGCTCAAGGACCCGTCAAATTCGATGTGCCGGGCATGATTACGATGATCGTCGGTGTCGTCACACTCCTGCTGGCACTTACATTCGGGGGCAAGGAATACGCTTGGACATCCTGGCAGATCATCGGGATGTTCGTCGTTTCCGCCGTGTCCTTATTCGCTTTCGTACGGATAGAATCGAAAACAAGCGAGCCCATCCTACCGGTTCGTCTATTTAAAAACAGAACCTTCACCGTGATCAACTCCATCGGGTTTCTGATGAGCGTGGGCATGTTCGGAGCGATTATGTTCGTGCCTCTGTTCATGCAAGGTATAGTAGGAATCAGCGCTACGGACTCCGGTACTGTCATGACTCCGCTGATGCTCACGATGATCGCAGCAAGCATTATCGGCGGACAGCTAGTGTACAAAATTGGCGTGAAAACACAGCTGATTACCGGGATGGTGGTGATGGCCGCAGGCTTCCTGCTGCTTACGACGATGAATATGGATACGACCAAGCTGACCGCCAGCGGGATCATGATGGTGCTCGGTCTCGGAATGGGTCTGGTTATGCCCCTGCTGACGCTAACGCTGCAGGAAACCTTCCCGAAATCGGAGCTTGGAGTGGTTACGTCTTCCAGCCAATTTTTCCGACAAATCGGCGGAACGTTCGGTATGACGATTCTCGGCGTTGTGATGAACAGCCGATCGGATGAGCTGCTGTCATCGCAATTGGTACCCAAACTGAAGCAGCTTCCTGAGCAAACGGCGGGCATAGCGGATCAAATCATCGGAACGATTCACACCAACCCGCAGGGCTTGTATTCGGCGCTATTGAATCCTGAGACGCTGGCCCAGTTCCCGAAAGCGCTGGTCGATCAAATGATACCGATCGTCAAAAGCGCATTGGTCGAATCGCTCCAGTCCGTGTTCTGGTTCGGACTCGCTTTTGTCCTTCTCGGCGCCTTCTTAACGCTGTTCCTCGGCAAAATCAAATTAGAAAGCCACAGCATGAAGGCCAAAGCTGCGGAAACAAACGCAGAGTAATTATACGTACGGCAAGTACACGACAAAAAGGCGTTTCAATCCCTTTGAGGTATAGGGAACGCCTTTTTGTGTAATTTGCTGACGCAACCTTCCGTGAGTGCTCCTGACAAGGCGCTGCCGAACGGATTCAAAAAATTTATTTTAAAAATGGGACTGCCGGCTTGGTTTGCCCTATTCCGACAAGTATCATATAATGGTAGTAGTTGAGAAACGAGATTTATGCACTTTTCACAATTGATAAAAATTAGTTATTCTGCGCAAAATATTTCCGCGCAGGTTCACACTTGGGAGAGGAGGAATTACCGTGAACCTCAACCAATTGGAAACGCTTATTACGATTTCCAAAACAATGAGCTTCCGTAAAGCAGGCGAGCTTTTGAATTTGACACAGCCTGCGGTGTCGGCGCAAATCAAGAGCCTCGAAGACGAGTTCAAAACAGTCCTTATCGACCGGAATCAGCCGGTAACCTTGACCGACGGCGGCAAGGTATTCCTGGATCATGCCGAGATGATATTGCAGACGGTGGAAGATTTGAAACAGCGGCTCGCCGATTTGAACCAAACGCCCCAGGGACACATTCACCTCGGAACGACGACGTCCATTGCCATTCAAATTTTACCAAGGGTTCTATCCTATTTTCAAAACCAATTTCCCCTGATCAAAACGACGATTCATTCCATGACGACATCGCAGATTATGCAAAGCGTGGATAACGGAACGATCGACATCGGCATTACGTATTTGTTCGACAAACATCCGGCGCTGGAAAGCTCCGTGTTGTATTACGACACGTTCGAGCTCGTTGTGTCCCCCGACCACCCGCTAGCCCAATACAGGCACGTCCCGATCGAAAGGCTGCATGAGCTGCCGCTCATTATGCTATCACCCGAAACAGCCGGACGGCGGTTCGTAGATCAGATTCTCAAGCAGCTTCATATCGTTCCTCAGGTCGTGATGGAGCTCTCCAGCAGCGAAGAAGTGAAACGGATGGTGGAACTTAATCTGGGAGCAGCCATCATTTCCAAACTTTCGATTCAAAGCGAGCTTCGGCTCGGCACACTGAAGATGATAAACGTCAACGAGCTGGAAATCAGCCACCCGGTCGGCGTGGTTTACAAATCCGGACGTTACTTGAGCTCGGCGCTTCATCAGTTCTTATTGGATCTCAAAGGTATGGAGGAAATTCAATTTATCGGATCGGAGTGACGAGAAACATGAAATTCGATTTGCATACCCATCATGAACGCTGCGGGCATGCCGTCGGCACGATCCGCGATTATGTCGAAGCAGGCATCTCCCACGGCCTTCAGGTCATTGGGATTTCCGATCATTCGCCTTACTTTGCAAGTAAGGCGGACCGGGAGCAGCCGGGTATCGCGATGGCGAAGAGTGAGTTTAAGCGTTATGCAGACGAAGTCCTCAAGCTGAAAGAAGAGTACCGGGGACGCATCGATGTGCTCCTCGGGGTGGAGTCGGACTTTTTTCCGGAGCACGCAGATGTATACCGAAAGGTGTATGAGCAGTATCCGCTCGATTACATCATCGGCTCGGTCCATTTGTCAGGCGGAGTAAGCATCTTCAACAAAAGGCGCTGGAACGGGCTGACCGACCGGCAGAAGGTTGAGCAAAAAGAGCTGTATTACGACCTGATCGAACAATCCGCGCGCAGCGGCATGTTTCAGATTCTCGGCCACATTGACGCGATGCGAGGGTTCTACCCTGCGTTCTCGGACATCCAAACGGATGCGGTCGACCGAACCTTGAAAGCCATCGGCGAAGTCGGCATCGCCATCGAGATCAATACTTCCGGCAAAACGAAGGATTGCGGCGGCTGGTATCCGATCGATCCGATTCTGGAGCGGGCGCTGCATTACGGGGTGAAGGTCACCTTCGGGTCGGATGCCCATGTGCCCGGCCGAGTGGGTGACGATTGGGACGAAGTCGCCGCACGGCTTAAGGACATCGGCTTCCGTGAGTGGGTATACTTCAAAGAGAAGCAAATGCAGAAAGTTCCTTTATAGGCTATCCATAGCGGATGTTCAGGGTTATCCTGACGATCCGTTTTTTTGTTTTAACATGACAATCCGGTTAGCCCGCAGCGTACGGACTAACCGGATTTAACCAAACGGCTTGTAACCGAGAAGGCTCATCTGGTTTATCTTTCTTTTTTACCGCGGCTGCTTAAGGCGCGCGTCCTTCTTACGTTTAGGGGTAGGTTTGCCGCGCAGAGCGGCCATCTTTACGTTCGCCGTCCCCAAGCCGCCAAAACTACCCATCAGTTTAAAAATCGGACCCATTTGCCTCATGATGGTGAACAGCTTCTGCATTTTACCCATCGTGGACAATATGCCATCCAATCCCCCGACCCGGTTGAACATGGAGAGAAAGCCCCCTTCGGATCCCAACGCTCTTGCTGCATCCGCCGCACCTGCGCCTTCCGCACCACCTGGAGTACCAAAAGCTCCTCCACCGCCGAACGGGCTGAACAACCCTTTTACCTCCGCCGTATTCATGTGGGGACGGCCTACACCGCTGGAGTGGGTGCGTTTAGGTTTAGAGCCCTGCGCCGAACGCTGGACGGTTTTACGGACTTGCGCTTGTTTTGTCTTCTTCATGCACATTCCCTGCCCTCATAACGTATTGGCTTGCTCCGACTTGTCTACTTGTTGTAGATTATGTGAATACGCCCTATCTGGCTTGGGTAATTGAACCGCAATCGTCAAAATGGGTAAGATACCCGCTGTCATGTCTTTATCGTTTCTCATGTCCATACAGCGCAAAAAAAGAAGCCAGCCCCATATCATCCGGAGCTTGCTTCCCGAAATCGTGAGTCTGGCTTCCAGCCTATTCTGTTTTTTTCAAATCTTCAATCGAGTTGATATCCATATACTGCGGCACAACTAGACCGATCTTGGTCCCGTTCAAATTCGGACCGAGGTCCTCTAATTTATCCTTAAACTTGTCGAAGTAGTCCTTGTGCGTAGTCGGCAGCCAAGCGGCAACGATAGCGTCCGCATCGCCTCCAGCTACGCCAGCCCACATCGGCCCGGCTTCAACCTGCAGCAGATCGACCTTGTATCCCAGTCTCGCCTCCAGCACCTGCTTTACGACATTCGTACTGGCAATTTCGGAATCCCAAGCCACGTAAGCAAGCTTGAGCGACTTGCCTTCCTCTTTAGGCAGATCCTTCACCCATTCGTCAGCTTTGGCAGCATTGTCATTCAACCAAGCGGCTGCGGCTTCCTCAGGCTTTTTGCCTTCCTGTACATCTACCATCACCTTCGCCATGTCGTCCGGTGTCCACTCAAAACGGTCCAGCATAGCGTAAGCAGATGGGTGCTCATCCTTCAGCCCGTTTCTGACAATCGTATGGATCTGCTCATCGCCACCATATACATTTTTCGGGTCTTCAAGATATTTCAGATCATATTTAGCGAACATCCAGTGCGGCGTCCAACCCGTTACAATAATCGGCTTTTGGTCTTTGTACGCTTTCTCAAGTGCGGCCGTCATGGCTGCCCCGGAGCCCTCCATCAGTTTCCAGTCCGTGAGGCCGTACTCCTCCATTGCTTTACTCGTGGCCTGCATCAAGCCTGCTCCAGGATCAATCCCGATGATTTCATATTTGACCTGATCTCCTACAGAGACCGAAGCCGAGCCGGAGTCGGAAGCTGTACCAGAATCCTTTTGTCCGCATCCGGCGGCCAGCACCGATATTCCCAATACGCAAGCAGCCATGATCATCAAATTACGAGTTCTCTTTTTCAATGTTTACCCTCTCCCTTTTTCTTTTTGACTATATTTTGAGTTAAGCGATCCAAAAGGATCGCCAAAATCACAACGGCAATTCCTGCTTCAAAGCCTTCGCCTATCTTGAGCTGAGTCACCGCACGATAGACGTCTGCGCCGATTCCTTGAGCCCCGATCATCGATGCAATGACGACCATGGACAAAGACAACATGATGGTTTGGTTTATGCCCGCCATCAATGTAGGCATGGCCAGTGGGAGCTGTACCTTCCAAAGCTTCTGGCCGGGTGTCGAACCGAACGAATCGGCGGCCTCTACCAGATCGAACGGAACCTGGCGGATACCGAGGTTCGTCAGCCGGATCGTAGGCGGCACCGCAAAAATGACCGAGGCAATAACACCCGGCACTACTCCCAGGCCAAAAAAGAAAACCGCAGGAATCAAATAGACGAACGCAGGCATGGTCTGCATAAAGTCCAGAAGCGGCGTAACTGTATTCTGCACCGAGTTATTCCTCGCGCACCAAATACCCAGCGGCAGCCCCACGACGACCGAAACCAGCGCGCTGGTCATGACGAGCGCCAGCGTGTCCATCGTGTGATCCCAGAATCCCAGGTTTTCGACTAACAGCAATCCGATAAGAGAGAACAGTCCCAGCATCCAGCCTGCGGAACGGTAAGCCCAGAAAGCTACCAATAGAATAAAGACGATAGCCGGCGGAAAATGAAACACCCAGGAGAAGGCGTCCACCGTTCCACCGATGATCGCGGAGATCAAATCAAAGAAAAATTCAAAGGTAGATCCGAGCCAGTCAACAAAACGCTCTATAGCGGGAGCAATTGGCAGCTTAGGCACCATCTTCGCTCACCGCCTTTCGTACTCGGTCGTGATTTCCTGCCAAAGCTCCAAGCACGGCGCCGCGGATGATCACGCCAAGCAGTCTGCCGCTTTCCGAGGTAACGGCTACCGGTACGCGACTGACACTGACAAGCTCGAATAAGTCATTCAGCAGTGTATCCCCAGTCACCGTCGGCACTTCACGGATGATAATGTCGTCTAGCCCTTTGTTTTCCTTAATCGCCCGGGCTGCATCCTCCGCTGTCAGTACGCCGATCAAACGCTTGGCGTTGTCAACGACAAACAGGTTTGAAATCCCGTTCTCCCGCATGAGCTCCAGAGCCACCCTTGGACCGCCGCGATCATAGACCATGGTCTCGGGTCTACGCATCACATGCGATGCCGTTAGCACGCGGGATAAGTCCACGTCCTCGATAAACCGCTCCACGTATTCGTTAGCAGGCGATATCATAATTTCCTCTGGCGTACCGATCTGCACGATCGAACCGTCTTTCATTAGAGCAATGCGGTCTCCGATCCGCAGGGCTTCATTCAAATCATGCGTAATGAAAACGATTGTTTTCTTCAGCTTTTCCTGCAGCTCCCGCAGCTCTTCCTGCATGTCCTTGCGAATCAGAGGATCCAGCGCGCTGAACGCTTCGTCCATCAGCAGCACCTGCGGTGAGTTGGCCAGCGCTCTGGCTAATCCTACGCGCTGCTGCATTCCCCCGCTAAGCTGGTCGGGATAACTGTTCTCCCATTCCTCAAGGCCGACCAAAGCCAGAGCTTCCCGCGCTTTCTCTCTGCGAATTTTGGCGGGAATCTTCTGTACCTCAAGACCGAATTCCACATTCTGTGCAATCGTTCGGTGCGGGAACAGTGCGAATTTCTGAAACACCATGCTCATCGAAGTTCTCCGGAACTCCCGCAGCCTGTCCTCCGACATCTCAACGATATTTTCGCCTTGAAAAGATATGCTTCCCCCGGTCGGTTCAATCAGTCGGTTTAATAGTCTGATCAACGTGGATTTACCGCTGCCGGATAACCCCATGATGACGAAAATCTCCCCTTCTTTTACTGTAAAACTGGCGCGGTTCACGCCGACGGTCAGCTTCGTTTCGGTAAAAATACGTTTTTTGCTCCAGCCTTGCTCAAGGAGGCTCAACGCCTTTTCCGGCTGCTGCCCAAATATTTTAATCAGGTCCTTTACTTCAATCAACCCGTATCACCCCAATCTAAGATGTGTTTAAGTTTACAGGTTTTGGGGTAATAGGGTCAAAAGCCAAATAAGTTCGTTACGTACGTACAGAAAAAACTTTACAAACGTATCGTACAGAATACTCCTCATTCCTCCTAATTCCTGCCTATGTGACTTCTTTACTTTCAAAACCAAGTCCAATACAATGTAAATATTCCATTAAGGGCGTGTCGGCGTCTGCCGGTCCGCAGTTTATGAACAGCATATGCAGCCGGCTTCGTCCGGAGGAGGCACAACGATGAACAACTGGGTTGGCATGTCGGAGGAACAAGTCGGCATCATTCAAAAAGCCCGTAAACGCGTGATTGAATCGATCGGTAAAAATATGGACTTATACGGAGTTACGTTATCGTCCGGGCATTTATACGGTATGATGTTTTTTCAGGACAAGCCCATGACGCTCGATGAAATGGGCGAAGGCATGGGGATGAGCAAGACAAGCATGAGCACGGGTGTACGCACGCTCACGGATCTGAAGATGGTTCATAAGGTATGGGAACCGGGGACACGCAAAGATCTGTACGAAGTGGAACCCGACTGGTACCAGACCTTTGCGGATTACTTCGCCATTAAGTGGAGGAAACAAACGGAAATGAACCTTCAAGCGGTGCGCAAGTCACTTAGCGAACTGCAGCGGTTGAAGGAAGCGCACCAAGACATTGAAGAGCTGCATAAGATCGTCAACACGGATATCGAAAAGCTGCAGGAGGCCATCCGCTACTACATGTGGCTGGGGCGATTGATCGATTCCTTTGAGAACGGGGATATTTTCTCGTTAGTTCCTAAGGAAGAAACGGATAAACCATAATGCGGGGGGGGCCGGTTGCGGCTCCTTTTTCCTGTTCAAGCGCAATTTATGATAGAATAGGTGGATACTATTCGTTCTAATGAGGTGATGCTTGTGAAATACGATTTTGACCGTGTGATCGATCGACGCAATACGAATTCCTACAAATGGGATCAATCCCACAAGCTGTTCGGAGATCATGACATTCTTCCCCTTTGGGTAGCCGACATGGATTTTGAAAGCCCGCCAGCCGTTCGGCAAGCGCTTGAAGCCCGGGCTGCACAAGGCGTTTACGGATATTCGATCAAAAACGAGGCTTATGTAGACTCTATTGTCCACTGGTTTCAACGTCGGCATGGCTGGACGATTGAGCGAGAATGGCTGAGCGATGTACCCAGCGTCGTCACTACTCTTAGCATTGCGGTAGATTTGTTCAGCGAGCCCGGAGGTTCCGTTATTCTTCAGTCTCCGGTCTACTACCCTTTTTACGATGTCATTCGAATGAATGGCCGCGAGGTAGCCAAAAACCCGTTGGTTATCCGTAACGGCAGGTACGAAATGGATTATGCCCATCTGGAGGAATTAATGGCGGGCGGGGCCAAGCTGATGCTGCTGTGCAGCCCGCATAACCCGGGCGGACGCGTCTGGGAGCGCGAGGAGCTGCTTCGTCTTGGGGAGCTGTGTTTGAAGCACGGGGTTACCGTCATTTCAGATGAAATTCATTGCGATCTCGCACTGCCTGGACACCGGCATATTCCGTTTGCCTCTCTATCGGAGGAACTCGCACAAATCACCTTGACCGCGCTCGCGCCAACGAAGACGTTCAATCTTCCGGGTGTCCAGTCCTCTTTCATTGTCACCGCCAACGCGGCAATGAAACGAAAATTCGATTACCGGGTCAAAACGCTCAGCTTGCATATGACGAATTTCTTCACTCATGAGGCTGTAATGGCCGCTTATAACGAAGGAGAAGCATGGCTCGATCAATTGATCGAATACACGGCAGGCAATGTGGATTACGCCATAGCTTATTTGGCGGAGCATCTGCCCGAAGTGAAGCCGATGCGTCCTGACGGGACCTACCTGCTGTGGATGGACTGCCGAGGCCTGGGCCTCGACATTAAAGGTCTCAAATCACTCATGTTCGAGAAAGCCCGCGTCGCCTTCAGCGAAGGCTCCGTCTTCGGCACGGAAGCGGAAGGCTGGCTGCGCATCAACTTGGCCTGCCCGAGATCGCTCCTGGAGGAAGCGCTGAAGCGCTTTTGCGATGCTGCTTCAGGCCGGACCCAATAAGCCCCTGCCTAAGCCAAATAGCCCTTCATTCCGGATACTGTTTCCGTGAATGGAGGGCTTTCTTATGTCTTCGTTTTGTGAAAAATGACACACCCTTTTCCATTATCAATTATTGTATAATAAATCGAATGTAAGATAGACAAGTAAGAAGAAGACATCAGGAGAGTGACAGAATGAATCCAAATGTGGATTACAACGGTTATGCGAAAAATACCAGTCAACCGGTGATTGACCGGTCTACGGACTTCAATCGTTATTCGAACGTGGACAGCTTGGGGTACGTCATCGATCCGACTAAACCCGCTTTCAACAGCAGCGAGCACGCTTATGGTATGATGGGTAATTCTGGCGGGTATGAGCTTGACGAGGATTGGGAGTTATCCGAGGGAGCCGGCAAAATCCTTCAAATCTTATTTACACCGCTCGCATTGGTGCTGCTGCCGGCAATCTCAATGCTTTTCCTTGAATTTATCGTTGAAACCTTGTTTGAACCGCTTTTCAGTTTTTTCTATTACCCGGCCTTCATACTGCTTATTGCATTAACGGCAGCCATACCCAACTTAAACTTTCTTATTAAAATAGAGTCTTCCGTAGAAAGAATGTCTCGTTTGAAAATCAGAAAATGGCTCCTCGTCGCGCTAAACTACATTTGCGGATATATAGTTTCGTATTCCTTGTTAAACCCGCATATTAACAATATGATTCAAAGTATATGGGACGCCATAAAGGAAACCACCAAACAATCCATAATAGGCTCCATATTGGCAGTACTGTTCATCTCGTTATTGTATGCTCTGCGGTTTATCATTCCGCTCTTTGTCGTACCAGCCATTCAGTTCTTCGTCTGGAAAGGGTTTAGAAAGAAATTGCTGTCGATGAAAATCCAAGGCATTGTTGGAAAATAGTGAATTATAGAGGATCCAACCCGCGGCAGCTCTATTCCTTAAGCCGATTTAGCTCCATGTGCTGCTTCTTTCACTACAGAAGACTCCGCCTTGCGGAACAACAAGCTCCCGAAAATCGACGCAAGCAGCTGCTGAAATAGGGTTCCGATAACGGCAGGCACCGCTACAGCAGGCGGAAAATACGCGATAGCCAGCACCGCTCCGGCGCTGATATTTCTCATCCCGCAGTTAAACGTCATGCTCACGACCAGGTCCCGGGAAAGCTTCATACCGCGGGCAGCTCCCCAGCCGATGATATAGCCAAGCGCGACCATCACAAGACAGACCGTGATCATATAGGCAATCCCCCAATCCCAAGCCTGGATCACTGGCGCAATCACCGAGCTGTTGATCGCAATAATAATCCCTAAGCTGATTTTGGATAACGGTGATAACACCGGAGTCCACTTCACTTTAACTTTCCCTCCTGTATATTGATTGAGCAGCATACCCAAAAAGGAAGGCAGCACAATCATCCATAACAGGCCATTTAGCATGCCCCACGAGTTAATCGCCACCTGCTCCCCGACGAGCAGGGACATTAGGTACGGGACGTATAACGGCGCAAGTAAAGTATCGATCAGAATCATCGTTAACGTCAGCGCCGTATGCCCGCGGTAGATGGATACCCAGATCATGCTGGCTATGCCCGTAGGGATCACCATCAGCAGAATTAAACCCGTAATGGTATAAGGATCGCCAGGGAATGCCAGATGTCCTGCAGTCCAAGCCACTAAAGGCATTATTATGTGAAGAACAATCAAAAAAACGAAAATGGGAAAAGGGTGCAAGAGCACCCTCCGAAAATCATTAACATTCATTCCCAGACTGCCGGCGAACGTCATGAATGCGAAAATCCATGGCACCCAAGACGTATAAGCGGACAATACGCCGGATAAAGCCACACCCATCAACACACTGAAAGGGGTAAGTAAAGGCATACTTTTTTCAAGCAGTTTATTCAGTTTATCCATTATTTTGGGGCACCAGATTTCGCATAAGCTTCTTCATATTCTTTGATCATTGTCTCTCTCCCGCTTTCAGCCATTCTCATCGATTTTGTCCATAATAAATTTGGTTACTGAAATATTATCATAATCCTGTTCGTTTTGGGCAGACAAAATTTTATCATCTTTGAGATACACTTGTGGTAAACTCATAAATAAGCATATTCCGGTGGTATGGTAGTACCATTTATATTAAAATAGTATATTCATTTTGTTAATTAATATATTTTCACATTTTTCTGGGGGTTAGATCGAATGATTAAAGTTGAGGCGATCAAAAAAGTTACCGCTACGGAGCAAATTATGGAGCAAATCGCTCAATCGATCATTTCCGGGGAGCTGGCGGCAGGGGAAAAGCTTCCGAACGAACGACTGCTTGCCGAACAATTCGGAGTAGCCAGAGGACGTATACGCGAAGCGCTGCGGGCCTTGTCCCTGATTGGCTTAATTCATATCAAAGCCGGAGAAGGCAGCTTTGTTAAAAAGCAGGACGAGCCTATTTCTTCGGAAACGATCACTTGGCTCTTTCATAATGAAATCCATCATCTGGATGAAGTCTATGCCGCCAGAAAATTAATCGAATCCGAAGTTTATCTGACTGCCGCCAAGGAAGTGAAAGAGCCCCATTTTGAAGAGCTGGAAACGATTTTAGCCGACTTAAAAGAGGTCCGTCAAAAAAATGACCCCGAAGCATTTCAAAAGCTGCTGGACCGATTTGATATTTTTATAGGTGAGATCTGCGGAAACAACATTTATTATAAACTGATGCAAACGGTTATCCATCTGCGCAGAGAAACGAGCATTAAGCTACTTCTTGTCCCTGGTGCCCAAACTCAAAGTATCGAAAACCGGACCCGTCTACTACTTGCACTCAGATCCGGAGATGTAAAGCAGGTGCAAGAAGCCAGTGACTATTCCTTCAACAGGTCCAAACCATTCTATAAATCCATCATGGATCGTTGACCCATACAGAACGAAACTCGAATAAGGACTGAACCTTCCAGAGTCAGCTGGAAGGTAGTCCTTTATGCTGCAGCTGCCGGGCATACGAGACTATGCCCCTTCTCTAACTCATTGGTGCTCATCGATAAATGCCTTGTATTGCTCCGCGGTTAGAAGCCCGTTCATCTCTTCTTGAGCGTCTTGAACCCACTCCATTTCGACGATCCATCCGCCTTCATACGGCTGCTCATTCACAAGCTCAGGCTGATCCAGCAAAGAGGTGTTAACCTTCGTGATGATTCCCGAAACAGGGGCAAACAAATCCGAAACGGTCTTTACCGATTCAATCGTTCCCATGGGGTCTCCGGCTTGAACTCTCGCACCTAATTCCGGGAACTCAACAAACACAATATCCCCGAGCTCGCATTGCGCGAAATCGCTTATGCCAACCCTCACCGTCCCTGAATCGCTGATATCTGCCCATTCATGCTCCTTGCTGTAGAAAACGTTCGCTTTAACCTCGCTCATATTCATACAGCTCCCCGTTATATGTGACAGCCCAGCACCTACCGGCGGTAATTTACTCTCTGCAGCGGTACAGGCTTTCACACCATAGTTATCCGTCATCTTCACATGTATACTTGTAGAATAAAACATAGGACAAGTTTACGTCAACATAACTTACACATCAATTAATTTTATCGGGAAAACACATTGACAATGGACTGAAACCGGGAAATAATGAAGATAAGTCAATTACATATCTGTGGATGATGGCAAAGGGAGAGATTACTTGACATTAAAGTAACGCCGAAGGGGTAAGCCATAGGGTGAATCTCTCAGGCAAAAGGACCTTTGTCGGACACATCTCTGGAGAGAACTCGTATACGGGTCACCCAAGGGGAAACTTGTGCTGCGGCATGAGGCAACTCTCAGGTATAAAGGACAGAGCGAAGAACGAGGTAACGCCGGCAAGTCCGGGAAAGCCCGCTTCTTTTGCTCTGTTTGTTTTTTCTATACGATGAGCGAGGACAAATCATCGAAAGAGGTGAAGAGTATGTCCCCCTTAAAAAGAACACCGCTTTTCCCGCTCTATGCGGATGAACCGGGCGTACGTTGTATCGATTTCGGCGGCTGGGAGCTGCCCGTCCAATTTACCGGCATTCAGAAGGAACACGATGCCGTTCGGCAGTATGCCGGCTTATTCGATGTCTCCCATATGGGGGAGGTCATCGTTATCGGTACTTATGCCGAAGCTTACCTGCAGGTGTTGACTACGAACAACGTCGCCAAATTAAAGGACGGCCAGGCGCAGTACAGTCTGATGTGCTGCCCTGACGGCGGTGTCGTTGATGATTTGCTTGTTTATCGGCTCAGTGCAGACCAGTTTATGCTGGTCGTCAACGCCTCGAATATCGATAAGGATCTTGAATGGATGGACCGCCACCTGATCGGAGACGTCGTAATCCAGAACATCTCTGAGCAAACCGCTCTGCTTGCGCTTCAAGGCCCTTTAGCGGAAACCATACTCTCCAGGTTACAGATGCCCCTCTTGCCGAATTAACATCATTTTCGTTTATTCCCAATGTCCAAGTCTGCGGCGTTCAGGCTCTGATCTCCCGGACGGGATATACCGGTGAGGATGGGTTTGAGCTCTACCTTCCAAGTGCTAGCGCTTCCGTCGTATGGAAGGCATTGCTTGAGAACGGTCGGGAATACGGCTTGATCCCCGCCGGCCTCGGGGCCCGAGATACGCTGCGTTTTGAAGCAAGGCTGCCTTTGTACGGTCAAGAGCTTAGCGAAGCGGTGTCCCCCTTAGAGGCTGGACTCAGCTTTTGCGTGAAGCTGGATAAGGAACGTTTTATCGGCAAAGAGACGCTGTTGAAGCAAAAGCAGGAAGGATTACGACGCAGGCTCGTCGGCATCGAGATGATCGATCGCGGGATTCCCCGCACTCCTTACAAAGTGTATGCGGATGGACAGTGTATCGGAGAGGTGACTTCAGGGACGCAATCCCCAACCCTCAAACGGAGCTTGGGGTTGGCTTTTCTGGATTCACGTTATGCTAACATAGGCACGAAAATAGAGGTGGAAATTCGCGGCAAACAATTAAGGGCACAGGTTGTGCCTAGTCCATTTTATAAACGCACCCAAAAATAAAGCGAAGCAGCAATCCCTGAGTATTAAAGGAGCTGAATAGGGTGAAGCATCGATACTTACCCATGACAGAGCAGGATCGGCTGGACATGATGGCCGAAATCGGCATTGCCTCAATGGAGGAGCTGTTTGCCGACATCCCTGCCTCAGTCCGCTATCAAGGAACCTTGCGTGTCTCGCCAGCCCTGAGCGAGCATGACCTGCTGATGCATACACGCCGATTAGCAGAGAAAAATGCCGATACCGATCGCTACACCAGCTTTTTGGGTGCCGGTATTTATGATCACCACATTCCCGTCGTCATTCATCACGTCATTTCACGTTCCGAGTTTTACACAGCCTACACCCCATACCAACCGGAAATCAGCCAAGGAGAGCTGCAGGCGATCTTTGAGTTTCAATCGTATATTTGCGAATTGACGGGAATGGCCGCGGCCAATGCCAGCATGTATGACGGCGCTACCGCTCTGGCGGAGGCCGGGGCGCTAGCAAGCGCGGCCACTAAGCGAAAACAGCTTGTCGTCTCGCGGGCGGTACATCCGGAAGCAAGGCAAATATTACGAACGGCGGCACGGGGATTGCATCTTGAGGTTGTGGAAATCAACTATGTCAACGGTGTAACGGACTTGGGGCAGCTAGCCTCCACAGTCTCAGATCAAACCGCAGCCGTTATCGTGCAGTCTCCCAACTTCTTCGGCTGTATCGAGGACTTGCGGGCTATGGAACCGATCATTCATGCTGTCAACGGCTTGCTTGTGGTCGGGGTTAATCCACTGTCTCTCGGATTGCTGGAGCCCCCGGGCGCTCTCGGCGCGGACATTGTTGTTGGCGATGCGCAGCCCTTAGGCATCCCCTCATCACTCGGAGGACCTACCTGCGGCTTCTTCTCCGTCGCCTCTCCGTGGATCCGCCGGATGCCTGGCCGAATCGTAGGCCAAACGGTGGACCGTGGCGGCAAACGCGGCTTCGTGCTCACGCTCCAGGCACGGGAGCAGCATATTCGCCGCGAGAAGGCGACCTCCAATATATGCTCCAATCAGGCACTCCTCGCCCTTTGCGCTTCCGTCTATTTATCCGTCTTGGGTAAAACCGGCATGCAGGAAGTGGCGGGCGCGAATGTGCAGAAAGCCCACTACACAGCCAAAATCCTCCAACGGATCGGCGGAGTTTCCCTTGCTTTCAGTAGTCCTTTTTTCAATGAATTCGTGCTCAAGCTGCCCGAGCATACGGACATCCATCGACTTAACGAAACACTGCTATCCTTTGGTTTTATCGGAGGCTATGATCTGGGTGTCGATTATCCTGAATTAAGGAATCACCTGCTCCTAGCCGTTACCGAGCGCAGAACTCAAGAAGAAATCGAGCAATTCATCCGCCGAATGGAGGCATCCCTATGAGCAGCGGAAATCCCGGTGAACGGTTCACGGCGGACACGGCCGATGTGAAGCACGATCAGGCGCTGATTTTTGAGATGAGCAAGCCGGGCCGGATCGGGTACTCCTTACCTGAATGCGATGTGCCGCAAACGAATATCGATGAACTCATCCCTTCTCATCTGCTGCGAACAACGCCCGCTCAGCTTCCTGAGGTCTATGAAGTGGACGTCATTCGTCATTATACCGCGTTATCGCGCCGTAACTTCGGGATCGATAACGGATTTTATCCCCTCGGCTCTTGTACGATGAAATATAATCCAAAGCTGAATGAGGATGTCGCCCGTTTGCCGGGCTTTGCCAAAGTTCACCCGTACCAGCCTGAATCCTCCATCCAAGGCGCATTAGAGCTGCTGTATACGCTGCAGCATGACTTGAGCGCCATCACCGGCATGGATATGGTTTCCCTGCAGCCCGCAGCGGGCGCACACGGTGAGTGGACCGGGCTGATGATGATACGGGCCTATCATGAGAGCCGCGGCGAACATCGGACGAAGGTCATTGTCCCGGATTCCTCCCACGGCACCAACCCCGCAAGCGCGACCGTGGCGGGGCTTGAGACCATCACGATCAAATCCGATTCCAAGGGTCTCGTCGATTTGGAGGCGCTGCGTGCTGCTGTGGGTTCAGATACAGCCGCGTTAATGCTGACCAATCCCAATACCCTTGGATTGTTTGAGGAGCAAATTGTGATTATTGCGAAAATCGTACACGAAGCCGGAGGCCTGTTGTATTACGACGGGGCCAATTCCAACGCGATTATGGGCATTACGCGCCCCGGGGACATGGGCTTCGATGTCGTTCATTTAAATCTTCATAAAACGATGAGCACCCCACACGGCGGAGGAGGCCCGGGCGCAGGCCCGGTGGGCGTGAAGCAAAAGCTGATCCCGTTCCTGCCCAAACCGACCGTGGAACGGAGGGATGACGGAACCTATTACTTTGATTATGACAAACCGGATTCCATCGGGCGAGTCAAAGCCTTCTATGGCAATTTCGGGATTCTCGTCCGTGCCTACACCTACATCCGCAGCTACGGTCCGGAAGGGCTTCGCACAGTATCCGAATGCGCTGTGCTGAATGCCAACTACATGATGCGCAGGCTGGCACCTTATTATGAGGTTCCGTATGAGCGCCTTTGCAAGCACGAATTTGTCATGTCCGGTAGAGCGCTGAAAAAATTCGGCGTGCATACCTTGGA
The DNA here is from genome assembly GCF_017833255.1 of Paenibacillus sp. PvR098. Taxonomy (NCBI): domain Bacteria; kingdom Bacillati; phylum Bacillota; class Bacilli; order Caryophanales; family Paenibacillaceae; genus Paenibacillus; species Paenibacillus sp. PvR098. The sequence goes on along the minus strand of NZ_JAFIBU010000001.1, from coordinate 4,473,535 downwards.
TGTAGCCAAAAGACTGCTCGATTTCGGTTATCATCCCCCGACCATCTATTTTCCGTTGAACGTAGAAGAATGCATCATGATTGAGCCTACCGAAACCGAGAGCAAGGAAACGCTCGATGCCTTTATCGATACGATGATCCAGATCACACATGAAGCCGAACATCATCCCGAGCTGGTGTTGAACGCCCCCCACACCACGGTTGTGAAAAGACTTAACGAAACACAAGCGGCCCGAAAACCCGTACTAAACTGCACCTGCAGCTAGAAATGATTCAAATCAATCCATTCCTATCATGCTTTTAATGAGTTGAGGTGCGGATTACCTCACCTCTTATGTATTGGGCTATCTATGATAAATAACTCTATCCTGCTCATCTATTAACGCAATGCCTCACGAATCATGGATTTTTTATGAGGAAAGACAATGGCGCCAACCCGGACTGATGCGGGTTGGCGCCATTGTTATAAACTATGAATTGGATTCTTTGGAGTTTTCATCACCTGACAAGCAGAAGGGAAATCTGGGGCAGCAGCACGATCAATAAGTAAGCTGCGATCATACATATCACAAAGGGAATCATGGCATAAGACAATTTACCCATCGGCAATCCGGAAATACTGGATGCCACGAATAAATTTACTCCAACGGGAGGTGTCAGCATACCGATCTCCGCGCCTATTACCATGATCATTCCAAAATGAACCGGATCCACCCCTAACGGTACCAATACCGGCAGCAGGATGGGGGATAATATTAATATGACAGTGACGGTTTCCATAAAAGTACCGATAAGCAGTAGAAACCCGGCTATGATAAGCAATAAGACCGTAGGATTATCCGACAAGCTGGTAATCCAATCACCTAATATATTCGGAATTTGGTAGAGTGTCATCAATCGTGCAAAACCTGTGGCTGTACAGATAATTATCAGCACGGTTCCTGCCGTAATCGAACTGTTGATCAAGATTTGGGGGAGTTTTTTCCAGGATAGTTCCCGATAAACCCACATGCCCACGACAAAACTGTAAACCACAGCAACAGCAGCAGATTCAGTCGGGGTAAAAATCCCGCTGTAAATCCCTCCCAGAATGATCACCGGTCCCATTAGACTCCATTTGGCCCGCCAAAAGGTTTGCAATACGTTTCGAATCGAAAGCTGCTCTCCACTTTTGCTCAAGTTTTCTCTTCTGGCAATCCAGCCTATCAGCAGCAGCATAAAGATGATAATCACAAGTGCCGGTCCAAAACCCGCCATAAATAAGTCTTTTATTGAAGTATCGGTTGATATTCCATACAAGATCATCGGAATCGATGGAGGGATGATGATGCCTAGCCCTCCACCGCTTGCAGATATGGAAGCGGCTAACTCTTTCCTGAAACCCGCTTTCACCATAGCAGGTATCATAATCGTCCCGATGGCGGCAACAGTAGCAGGACTTGATCCCGAGATCGCAGCAAAAATGGCACAGGACAGTATGGTGACAACCCCTAACCCACCTCGGATCTGTCCTGTAAAACTTTGCACAAATTGAATAAGCCGTTGGGATATTCCACCCGATTCCATCATTGCGCCTGATAATATAAACAAGGGTATAGCCAGGATGGGAAACGAATCCATGGAAGTGACCATCGTTTGCCCTATGAAGGCAACGGGGACGCCTCCGGCCAATAAGGAGAGAAAAACGGAAATCCCCAACGAAAAAGAAATAGGAATCCCCAGGAACAGGGTTACGAGCAGCGAGATACCTAGTACCCACATCGCGTCCATATTTATTCTCCCCTAGGCAAATCTTTGCCCGTGGCCGTTTGATAGATGTTTTGCAGGATGCGCACAGACATGAGAGCAAAGCCAAACGGTACCGTGAAATAAACGTACCCCATATTCATCTGTAGAGAAGGTGAACGTTGATCAGCGACCCAGTTCATTAAGGCAACGTCAAAGCCGATTTTAACCATAACTACAGCAAAGAGGAACCAGATGAAATCCCTGATGATTTGCACAACTTTTTTGGATGAGTCCGGTATTAAAGCCATCAGCAGATCCACTCGCAAATGGCGGTTAACCTTGACTCCTAAGCTTGCTGAAAGAAAGGTGAAGGCAATAAATAAATACCTTGCCATCTCTTCCGTCCAATCGAGCGGCAGATTAACGGCATACCGGAATACGACTTGGAGAAACAGCAAGCATGTAATGACCCCTAACAGGGAAGCGACCAAAATTTCCTCAAAATGGCGATTTATTTTATCCACCCAATTCATATGTTCACCCCGGGTAACTCGATTCGTTCCGGCCATAATATTTCAATAGCTCTAACCTCATTTGACGGCATCAAGCACTCTTTGCATGAAGTCTTTTCCGATTTTATCAGCATATTTTTCATTGACGGACTGAACCGCCTGCCGAAAACCGTTTAACTCTTCCGGTGTTAATTCGGTAACGACCATCCCATTGTCGATCAATAGCTGTAAGGAAGCGGTTTCTTTTTTGCGATTGATCTTGACCTGATGTTCTGCTGCAGATGCCCCCGCTTTCAGGATGATCTGCCGATCCTCTTCACTTAACGAGTCCATAAACTTCTTACCAATGATGAATGGGGCAGGGTTATAGGTATGATGGGTCTTAGACAGATATTTTTGGACCTCGTAAAATTTACTTGCCGCAATCTGTCCATATGGGTTCTCCTGGGCATCGACTGTTCCTTGCTGCAGCGCAGTAAATAGCTCAGTAAACGCCATCGGTGTCGGTTTCGCCCCTAATGCATTCCAGGTATCGACGGTTAGCGGATTTTCCGTTACCCGAATTTTAATATCCTGCAAATCTTTAACTGATTTGATTTCACGCTTGCTATTTGTTATATTTCGAAACCCTAGCTCCATATAACTCAGCCCAGTATATCCCTTACTAGTACCGCTATTCAGAATTTCCTGTCCAACGGAGCCTTTAAGAAACTCATCGACCTGGTTTTCACTGGAAAACAAAAACGGCAAATCGAACACTGTAAATTCAGGGAAAAAGTTACTTAATGCTGATGGAGAAATGATGGCCGCCTGAACCGTTCCAAGCTTAATGGCCTCTGCCAGCTCGCGGTCTGCTCCCATTTGTCCGCTGTGAAAAAGGTTCACCTGTAGCCTTTGGTTGCTTTCTCCTTCAACCAATTCCTTGAACTTACTTAATCCTTCATATAAAGAATGTTGAGAATTGACGGATGTCCCCACGTTCAAAACTTGTGCTTTCTTCGTCTGCTCTTGGCTTACCGCAGCCGTTTCGGTTTTATCGCCACCGCATCCGGTCAACAAGATTCCAACTATTCCTAAGAAAGCGGTTGCATTAAACAATTTATTCATTGCTGTTTCCCCCTTAAATAATTAAAAAAACTAATGCGTTCTGCCGTTCATTTATTCGAGACCCCGCACATACCGTTTTAGAATTGTCAGCTCCTTTACATGATATTTAAATACTAGAATCTTAGTTAAATACTAGCAGGAATTCCCTCTTATGGCAATGCTATTTTTCTATGTAGATCTTGGTTTTCCCTTCACCTTATTCCATTCAATCCAAAGTCGATTAGAAGTGCCCGGTCCATCTGTATCAATAAAAAAATCCCCATTTGCTTTTGGGGATTTGGATTTTTTTAGTAGTTATTTCTCAGTCTAATTTAACACATCTCAGTTTACTACAATATTGTTTCAATCCATCCCAACGCCCCCATACACAATCTTTACATTTTACAGGTTGCTGTAGTTGTTTACTTATTTGTGCAGGGATTAAAAGCTTAGCCAATTTTTAACTCTCCCTAAAATTTTCATTTTTAAAAAAGACACTTCAGAAAGGTTTTCCTGAAATTAAACATTTCATACCATTGTATAAAAATTTTTCTTTTAGGGTCATCTCGTTGCCCAGCCACGAAACCCTCAAGCTCATCGAAATGAAAAAGACCTCGAAACAGGATTTTTGCCGGAGATTTATTAGGTCTAGCCAAAACAACCCGTACTGCTTTATCCATGTAATAAGTAAATCCCCACCTAGGCAGTGGGGGATTTCGTTTTTCAATTGTAACAACTACAATAGAATAGTTTTTTCTCTGTAGGATAAACTAACCATCGGTTCAACAATCAAAACATTTCAAAGGAGATAATACGATGGGTATTTTAAGCGGCAATTCAAAAGATGAGCCATTACACTATGGTGAAATTTATGATGTATGGCAATGCTCGATGAAAGCAAAAGGATGCATTTCTGCTTACCGAGCTTACCGGTATCACGCTGGAGATAAAGACCTCAAAAATATCTTGGGCGATCTAATTAATCAAGCAGAGCTGGAAGTTAGCGAATGTGATAAGATACTCACTCATAATGGCATCGCACCTCCTCCTTTACTGCCTGAAAGACCTGAAACAAAGCTTGAAGATATCCCAGTCGGCGCAAGATTTAGTGATCAAGAAATTGCTTCGATGATTGCCGCAGATACATCAGTGGGCTTGATTGCTTGCAGCCAAACGATGGGCAAATCAATTAGAGAAGACATTGGAGCGCTGTTTGGCAAATATCATGCAACAAAAGCTGCTATTGGCTTAAAAATATTAAAAATGAGCAAAGAAAAAGGCTGGTTAATCCCTCCGCCACTTCAAATTAAAAGACCTGATCTTGTAGAAGCGTGAGTGCCTAATTGCATGTGATTTCTTGTTCCAGAACAGAGTAAGCTGTTATAGATGCAGCAAAAAGACGTCCGGAGTCCCTCATCGATCGAGAACACAACAGGTCGATGAGGGATTTTATGGATACTGAAGTGCTCACCAGCGCCGACGAATTCCAAGATAACCGTTACATCTCGGAAACATCGCGGCATTCCCTAATGGTTAAAGTAAACTAGTAAACTTTTAAAAATGAAATATAAAAGTACACTTATCCATTCTCGTATCATATGCGCTTTTTAATTGCTAATTGCAGGAGATTTACCTAAATATTCGTTGGTTACTACTTGATCCAACATGAATTTGGCAATACTTGATCTCGATATTTTTACATCGACGACACCGTGCCCGTAATAACCGACCTTTAACGGTTGAATTTCATCGTTGTTCAGGAATCCGACGCGGACGAGCGTCCAGTCTAAACTGGAAGACTGAATATGTTTGCCTATTCGAATAATTTCTTTAGAGGCACTGTTGACGGTCCCTTTCCTTGGTACGAGAAAATGAGAAAGGAATCTCCCGTTCATTATGATGATCAAGCGAACGTATGGAGCGTGTTTCTATATGAAGATGCGAAAAGGATATTGGGGGACAAAGACAATTTCTCCAGTCAGTTTTTTACTGTAACGCGCGAAAATTCGTTGTCGCAAACCATTTTTAATATGGATCCCCCCAAACACACCCAAATTCGATCGATTGTAAGCCGTGCTTTCACGCCACGCGTGATGAAGGAGTGGGAACCTCGCATTCGTGAAATCACAAAAGAACTGCTTGATAAGGCGTCCCGCAGCAATGAAATGGACCTTATAAATGATTTTTCCCATCCTCTGCCTGTCGTTATCATATCCGAGTTGCTGGGGGTTCCGGCTAGGCACATTGATAAACTCAAAGAGTGGTCCGATATTCTTGTCAGCACTCCGAAGGACGGAAGCGAAGAAGAAATAAAAAAATGGATGGAAGCAAAGGTCAGAGGTGAATTGGAGCTAGCTGAGTTCTTCCACGGCATTGTTGAGGAGAAACGCGAAAATCTAGGAAAAGATATCATTTCGATTTTAATTCAGGCTGAGGAAGAAGGCATGAAACTTTCCCCAGAGGAATTGGTCCCGTTCTTCAACTTATTGCTGGTGGCCGGAAACGAAACGACAACTAATCTGATTTCAAATGCCGTATTCAGCATTCTGGAGAACCCTGGTATTTATGAAGAACTTAGAAATGAGCTTTCTCTCATTCCCAACGCAGTAGAAGAAGCGCTGCGATATCGCGCTCCGGCTCCGTTAATACAGCGGGTAGTGAAAGAGGATATAGAGATCGGGGGCAAATTCTTGCAAAAGGGACAACTTGTAGTTGTTTTCCTTGGATCAGCTAATCGAGACGAGAACAAATTTGAACGCGCCCATGTATTTGATATTCACCGACATCCGAATCATCATATTGCATTTGGACACGGCAATCATTTCTGTCTAGGTGCTCCATTGGCCCGGCTCGAAGCTGAAATTGCCTTAACAGAATTGGTGAAAAAGTTTTCTTCCCTTTCATTCCCGAAAACATTTACTGTAGATGCGATCGAGAACAGTGCGGTATACGGGCTGAGAAGCTTTCCTATCGTAATGGCATAATCAAATCGCAAAACCCCTTATTTCATTGAGGGATTTTTTTTCGCACGTGACCGGCTCGTGGTCTACCTTTGATCACCCCCAGAATTTGAGGCAGGGAACTCTAACAGACATTGGTGCAGTATAGAGTGGGCAATGGGCATTATGTGTTTACGCCATTTACTTCATAAAGCCCGGGGTTCCAGGATACTGAATACGGCATTTGAAATATGGTTATAAGAACAGAAAGTGGGGCTCACAAATGACTGAAGTGCCCCCAGTCAAGTAGACAGTGGAATAAAATAAAATGATTAAGCAGCCTTAGTTCGAGCTTCCATCGGGCTAAGGCTATTCAATTTTCTCTGTAACCGCTCGTAGTTATAAAAATGAATATAGTTATCGATATCCTTCTTCAACGCTTCAAAGGTGTGGTATTTGTGGAGGTAGTATTTCTCGCTCTTGAGAGTACCCCAAAATGATTCCATGGGGCCATTATCGATGCACTTCCCTACCCTCGACATACTCTGCGTCATCTCGTGTGCTTCTAAGCGTCTTTTAAAGCCCCATGATGTATATTGAAAACCTCGATCACTATGCAACATTGGCGATGTTCCGGGTGCGGCTTTCAAAGCCAAGTCCAGCGTTGTGAAAACAAGGCTATTGTTGTTAGAGTGGCCAAGAACGTAGGCGACAATGGATTTATCGTGAAGATCTAATATTGCGCTGAGATAAGCTTTCTGACTCTTTCCGTAATTCATTTCGGTTACGTCGGTTACCCACCGTTGACAACACTCCGCTGGGCTCCCGTTTCTGTCTTATTGACAGCTAGCGGATGCCATGATCTTGCTTTATGATAAGGTGGAGGGCATCTTTGGCTACCGCCAAGCGCTTTGAATCTGGAAGGTGTACCTCAAGGCGATTGTACTTATCATTAGGAATATACCTGTGTTCTATAGTAATAGTCCTTTCCTTGCCGTTAATTCTAAACTTATAATCAATCTGATGACCCAAGTGAACCTCAGAACTACCTAATTGCTCATGTTGGTCGTATATCTTACTTTGTTGAAACTCAAGATTATGGCCCCCAAATATAATACTGAAGGATTGGGGAGATTCGGTCACTAGCTTTTGCATAAATCGCTCGATGTGATCGTTTGTAAAAGAACTCATCTATTGCCTCCGTTCAAAGAGAATTTATTACCCTTGAAGGGCCTTTGTATGACGACAATTTGGGAACTTACTACATCCAAGGAACTCCTCACCCTGCCTACTCTTCCTCCTAACCATAGGAGCACCGCACTTACATATTGTGGCTGATGCCGCGGCCACTTCCTTACTAGCCTTCATGATCTCCGTCTTTGCTGCTTGCCTCGAAATCTTCTTCCCTGGCTTCCACTTGCCCCATTTTCTAAACTTCTGTTCGAGTAATGCTCCGTGCCAATAATCCACTTTGAATTGCTCTGCTTCTTTCTTGGCTGGTCCTGTCAAATCAGAAGTCGTTACAAGAAGGGATAAAATGCAATCATGGTTCCTTTTCGCCGCTACCAATTCACGTATGGTCTGGACAGGAACAGAATTATGATCGGCATAGCATTTCGCCTGAACAGCCGTCTTCTCCCCGCGGCCATCTACGATTACAAGGTCAACTCCACCATCATTACCGCCTACACCTACTTCTTTCACTGTGTAGCCCTGATCACGGAAGTAAAGCGCAAGTAAACGCTCAAACTCAGCTCCAGATAGGTCATCCAATCTGCTTGTAAGGATGATCTCATCACTTCTACATCCTATTAAAGTCCGTCTTATGTTTGTATGAGTAACCTTCTTGGCTTTCTGCTTTTTCTCGGTACGTCTTTTTCGAGTCCAAATTGCACCGATGATGTCAGCAACGATGATCGAACCAATGAGAATTCCAAAGAAGAAGCCCCAGTGCAATCCTGGAATGTTGAAGTACAGAGCAAGTCCTCCAATAATAAACAAGCCCTTCAAGATATACGCAATTTGTCTTCCCTCCGCATAATAAGTCCTAACCAACTTCTCTCCTCCTACAAGCTCGTTCTCTAAGCTGAAAATAACATTTCTTGACCAATCACCACTTTTGAACTGCTTGAACATACATATTTCGGCAATAATCTTCCTAATCCTTCCTAAGAAGTGACTAATTATACAAAAACAGCATCCATTATAGATACTATAACTGCCTCTTTATACTCTACTACTTCCAGCACTATAAGCCTCAGCCCAAAGCAGCCGAAATCATACTTAAACTTGTCTACTCTGTTATCTGCCATACAGAGCATGGCTATAAAAATGATGATTCCTGCGGGTATGGCAATCAATTAAAGCCACTCCTACCTCTGTGCTAATTTGAGGAGGGACAACCTGTATCTGCATATACCCTGGTTCAGGGAGTTTCTTATGCTATGTGATGGATCAGACATATATACGAGTCTGCGAACGCTTTCTTAGCATGTTCAACGAAGTAATTGGCAGCATTGAGTACATTACAAACAATTTATGGTCGTAAATACAGAGGGCAGTGGTTAGACTTTTTGCGATTACGACATTCTTCCCTGCATTTGACAGTAGCAATCCTCGTCTCAAAGCCAAAGGTATCCAGAAAGGAAATGAACTACTGGACTCCTGATGAAGCTAAGACGTTCTTAAAATCCATTAATAAGCACAGGCTTCGGATAATCTTTGTGTTGGCAATTCATTGTGGGATGCGCCAAGGGGAAATCCTAGGGCTTAGGCTTTCTGATATCGACTTGGAGAAGAGGAAAATTCAGATACGTCATATCCTTACTTTCAAAAAACAACTTCAAGTCGGGGCTAAGACTAATGCAGGGAATCGCTCTATAACCATCTCCCCTGTTGTCGCAGAAGAGATTAGAAGACGTATTGTAATGATCAAGGAGGAAAAGCTAGCTGCGGGGGAACGATACGAAGATAACGGCTTCTTGGTGTGCAGTAAATATGGAACTCCTCTATCTAAAGCTAATTGTAGCGCTGTATGGAAACGTATGCTTAAGAAGACGAATATGCGTATCATCAGATTCCATGATCTGCGGCATACGTGCGCTTCCCTGCTCATGAGTTTGGACATTCATCCAAAGATAGTCCAAGAGCAACTTGGTCATTCGTCCATCAAGATCACCTTGGACACGTACTCGCACTTGATGCCTAACATGCAAGCCGAGGCGGCTACTGCTTTAGAGAAACTCCTTATGTAGCTGCATTTCTCCTGCCATCACCCGTAATTCCCTGCCAAAATCCTGCCAACACGCGCATTTTGCAATATTCGCTGCCAAGTTAAAGCGGAAAACCCCTTATGAAGCAAGGGCTCTCAAATATACAGACAAAAAAGAGACCCGCCAACGGGGCGGGTCTAAAGGTGTATATATTAAAAAGGGGGTCTTGTCATTTATAATACATCGTCAACATGTTAAACACGTAACAGAATTATTTCATTTGTGTAACAATTTTGAAAGCGCTCAATACAGAACTGAGAACGACTATCAAAACAGTGATAAAACTTCTCAAAAAGGAGAATATGTGACAAAAACGAATGAATATCAGTCTCAATTAAAGTATTTGCCAAAATTCAGCACTTGACGTATAATCCGGAGCATAGGGGTACATGAAAGGCGAGGTGAAAAATATGTACGACTACCATCATTTACATCACGTCAAGGAACAGTCCCGATCCAAGAAAACGCTGTGGATTACGCTGATTTTGACTGCATTTTTTACCATAGTGGAAGTCATTGGAGGTCTTCTCTCTAATTCTCTTGCTCTTCTTTCCGATTCGGCTCATATGGTTTCAGACGTATTCGCTCTCGGACTCAGCATGTTTGCCATCTACTTGGCTACTCGGCCGCCTGATGCCAGGTTTACGTTCGGGTATTTGCGATTTGAAATCATCGCCTCTGCTATAAACGGACTTACGCTCTGCGCGATCTCGGTATGGATCTTCATCGAAGGCATCCGGCGTTTCATCCATCCGGAAGCAATCAACCTGAAGCTGATGCTGACTATTGCCTCCATCGGGCTTGTTGTTAATGTGGTGCTGACCTACGTATTAAGCCGCAGCATAAAGGAAGAAGAAAACTTAAACATCCAAAGCGCATTATGGCACTTTATCGGCGATTTGCTCAGCTCGGTCGGGGTTATCGTTTCCGCGATTTTAATTTATTTTACGGGGTACGCATGGTTAGACCCGCTGATCAGTATGGTAATCGGAGGCATCATTTTTACAGGCGGCGCCAAAATCGTTAAAGAATCGTACTTTATTCTTATGGAATCCGTACCTGCACGCTTTCAGCTGGACGACATACGCGAATCGATTGCTCAGGTCGAAGGTGTAGAGGATGTGCATGAGATGCATTTATGGGCCATCTCCACCGATCATTATTCGCTGACCGCGCATGTGTTCATAGATGACAAGACCCAACCGTTCTGCATCCTTCTCGCCATCAATGAAACGTTGAAAGAGAAATACGGAATTGAGCATTCAACCATTCAAATGGAGCATGCGGTCATTCATCCCCATGGGGAGTACGGCAAAGAATTTTTACGGCACAAAGACGAATTCACAGAATCGGCGCAGCCCACGTAAATCAATAAACACAGCAGAACCCTCTTCCATCCCAACGGATGGCTAGAGGGTTTTATGATTTATAAGTGCTCATACCAGCGGCTTGCCATGTTCTATTTAGCCATATAATATGCTACTTTAGAGCGACTTCCAACGTAGACATGCGAGGAATAAGTTTTAAAGGAATGCGGATTTCATGCTCTTCAGGTAACACAAAGTCAGGGCCAGAGGCAGTCTGCCCTCTCAATCGCTCCTCTTCACCTAGCTTCTCCAGCATGATCCCGATGGCAAGCTTCACTTGCTCATGATAGGGAATATCGAGGGTTGTCATGGCAGGATGGCACATCGTCGTGACCGGATCGTTGTTAATGCCGACGATCCTAAAATCATCTGGTATACGGTATCCCCTGCGCTGAATAGCTGACATGAAGGGCAAGGCAGCCATATCGTCAAAAGCCAAGATGCCGACAGGACATGCCCCATCCACTGCTTCCAGCGCTTGATCCAACAACTGCTCCATATCCTCCCGTTCGCCCATATCCAATAGGTGTGAACGGACGGTTTCAGGTAGCTGTGCAATCCCTGCCGCAAACCCGATGCGGCGCTGCTCGTCGGTCCCATGCGTTTTCTTGCGTCCCAAATAAATCAGGTTCCGGCAGCCCTGTTCATATAAGTGCGCTACGGCCTGCCTGCAGCCATCCACGAAGTCCAGATTGACCGCTCCGGCAGCAATATCATTAGGCCATCCCCAAGCATTGAACAGGACGAGCGGGGTTCCATCATCGACAATTTTCCTCGTAGCTTCCTGCGACATAGCAAGGCCGTGACAGAAAAGACCGTCAACTCTCCGCTGCAGCAGCACATCGATATGACGCTTCTCAATCTCGGGATCAAACCCTGCCGCCGAAAATACCGACAGGTGGTACCCGTACAGATGCGCCGCTCTTTGCATTTCTTCGGCAAAGCGTCCATAATAGCCTGCAAAAATCGGCACAAGCATTCCCAGCTCGTACGATTTACGCCTGCTGAGGCTGGCTGCCATGACGTTGCGGCGATAACCTAGCTTCTCCGCCGCTTCCTCCACCTTGCGGATCGTTTCCTCCGTCATCGGGACATTACGTCTGTTCAAGACATTGGACACGGTAGCAATGGAAACGCCAGCGGCTTTAGCGAGGTCAACGATGGTAATCTGGCGCTTTTTACTCATAAGCTTAACAGCTCCCATCAAAAAAATAATGTAACACCCATCTATTCGTTAGTGAAATGGTTACAAGAAAAAACCGCCCCTGCCGACTAAAAGCCGACAAAGGCGGATATATTCCACAGCCCGATGGTTAGACGGGCTTCGCATGCAGCATTATACGCTGAGCCATTTCTTGAACAAATGCTTCGTTGTATCGAGGTTCATTGCCGCAATTGAAGTCGTAAGCGGAATGCCCTTAGGACAAGAACGCACGCAGTTCTGCGAGTTACCGCAGCCTTCGATTCCGCCGTCAGTCATCAGTTCGTCCAAACGCTCGTGAGCGTGCATTTCACCCGTCGGATGCGCGTTAAACAAACGCACTTGGGAAACTGCCGCTGGACCGATGAAGTCTGTCTTGTCGTTCACGTTAGGACAGGATTCCAAGCAAACACCGCAAGTCATGCACTTGGACAGCTCGTAAGCCCATTGACGCTTGGCTTCGGCCATACGTGGTCCTGGACCCAGATCGTACGTACCGTCGATAGGAATCCATGCCTTGACTTTCTTCAGAGCGGAGAACATGCGCTCACGATTGATAACCAAGTCACGAACGACCGGGAACGTCGACATCGGAGCGATGCGGATCGGCTGTTCCAGCTTGTCTACCAGCGCTGTGCAGGCCTGACGCGGTTTGCCGTTGATGACCATGGAGCATGCGCCGCATACTTCCTCCAAACAGTTCGATTCCCAGCAAACCGGCGTTGTTTTGTCGCCCTTCGCATTCACAGGATTGCGCTGTACTTCCATTAAAGCGCTGATCACGTTCATGTTCGGACGGTATGCAATTTCAAACTCCTCGGTGTATGGCGCGTTTTCCGGCGAGTCTTGACGGGTTACAACAAACTTAATCATTTTGTTTGCAGTTGCGGTTGCTTCGGCCATGATTAATGACCTCCCTTCTTCTTGTCGGTCGTGTAGTCACGTTTACGAGGCGCAATGAGTGATACGTCGATGTCTTCATACTCGATTTGCGGACCATCCGGTGTCCATTTTGCCTTCGTTGTTTTCATAAACTTCTCGTCGTTACGTTCTGTGAACTCCGGCTTGTAATGTGCACCGCGGCTCTCATCACGAAGTAAAGCGCCGAGCGTCATGGCATGTGCAAGCTCAATCATGTTCCACAGCTGACGGGTATAAGCCACACCAGGGTTGTTGAAACGAGCAGAGTCGTTGATGTTAATGTTCTGGTAGCGCTGCTTCAGCTCGTTGATCTTGTCGAGTGTTTCTTGCAGCTGCTTGTTGTAGCGGACTACCGTCATGTTGTTGGTCATCCAATCGCCAAGCTCTTTACCAAGCACATAAGCATTCTCGGTACCGTTCATCTTCAGGATGCCCTCGTACTTATCGGTGTGATGCTTCGTCCAACGGTCGAACATCGAAGAAGAAATGTCTTCTGCATGCTTATCCAAGCCTTTGATATATTCAATCGCTTTCGGACCGGCAACCATACCGCCGTAGATAGCGGACAGCAGCGAGTTCGCACCCAGACGGTTCGCACCGTGGTACTGGTACTCGCACTCGCCTGCGGCGAACAAGCCCGGAATGTTCGTCATTTGATTGTAATCTACCCACATACCGCCCATCGAATAGTGAACGGCAGGGAAAATTTTCATCGGAATTTTGCGCGGGTCGTCGCCCATGAACTTCTCATAGATCTCGATGATCCCGCCCAGCTTGACGTCCAGCTCTTTTGGATCCTTGTGGGAAAGGTCAAGATAAACCATGTTCTCGCCGTTAACGCCGAGCTTCTGGTCAACGCATACGCTGAAAATTTCCCGCGTTGCGATATCACGAGGCACCAGGTTTCCGTAAGCAGGGTATTTCTCCTCAAGGAAGTACCATGGCTTGCCGTCTTTGTAAGTCCATACGCGTCCACCTTCACCACGTGCCGATTCGGACATCAGACGAAGCTTGTCGTCGCCCGGAATGGCTGTCGGGTGAATCTGGATGAATTCGCCGTTAGCGTAATATACGCCTTGTTGGTACACTGCGCTTGCCGCAGTACCTGTGTTGATGACCGAGTTAGTCGACTTGCCGAAGATGATCCCAGGACCACCTGTCGCCAGAATAACCGCATCCGCTTTGAAGGTGTGCACTTCCATGCTGCGCAGGTCCTGACCGGCAATACCGCGGCATACGCCGTCATCGTCCAGCACCGCACCAAGGAACTCCCAATGCTCGTATTTCTTAACCAGACCTGCGGTTTCCCAGCGGCGTACTTGCTCGTCGAGCGCGTATAGCAGCTGTTGACCTGTCGTAGCTCCGGCAAATGCCGTACGAGAATGCTTGGTTCCCCCGAAACGGCGGAAATCCAGCAGACCCTCAGGCGTACGGTTGAACATAACTCCCATACGGTCCATCAAGTGGATGATACCAGGGGCCGCTTCACACATCGCTTTAACAGGCGGCTGATTTGCAAGGAAGTCTCCGCCGTATACCGAATCGTCAAAGTGTTCCCATGGGGAATCGCCTTCGCCTTTTGTATTCACCGCTCCGTTGATACCGCCTTGGGCGCAAACGGAGTGAGAGCGTTTAACTGGAACCAGGGAGAACAGGTCTACGTGAGCTCCTGCCTCAGCCGCTTTGATGGTGGCCATTAAGCCTGCTAGGCCTCCACCGACTACAATGATTTTCGTATTCGCCATGATCGTCCGCCCTCCTTAACCTTTAGCCATTTGCGGCACTTGCTGGAATGAAGGATCCATAAACGCCGTCAAAGACAAGATAAACATGATGGACATGACAACAAAGACGCCTATCCATATATAAGTAGATACTCGTTGTGCACGCGGACCTACGGTAATTCCCCAGCTAACAAGGAAAGACCACATGCCGTTGCTGAAATGGAATACGGCTGCAAGGACACCGATAACGTAGAACACAAAGTATACCGGATTGACTACAATGCCATGCATGTGCACACCGATTTCACCTTGGGCGACCGCGCCAATCGCAATCTGAAACCGCGTTTGGAAAAAGTGCCACGCCACAAAGATGAACGTGATAACGCCGGTCACGCGTTGCAGGAAAAACATCTGGTTACGGAAATAGCCATAGTTGGACACGTTGTTGCGTGCTGTGTAAGCTACGTACAGTCCGTAGATGGCATGGTATGCCAGTGGAATCCAGATCCCAAAAATCTCCAGGAACAGGACCAGCGGCAGCGAGTGCAGCCAGAACACTTGCTCCATAAAGCCTGAATGTCCACCGCTGAACGCTTTGTAGTTCGTCAGCAGGTGCTCGATCAGGAAGAAGCCGACCGGAATGACACCCAGTAATGAATGAAGCTTTCGAGAATAATACGAGTTCTTAATCATTAGTAATTCGTTCCCCCCTTAAGGTTAAAGCTTGTCACTATTTCGTCAAAACCATTTACCATTGTACTCCCGCATACATGGAGCGTCAACAGAAAACGCTACAATTATCTTCCATGAATCGACTTTTTTTTATGCAGTATACAGCGAAAATGTGTACAGGAAGTGACATATACCATACTACTCTCGAATCGCTTATAATGGAAGTGCTTATTTTTTATATGCCGTTATAACAATTATGCATATGTAAAAAAGGAGATTATACTTCCTATGGAACTCATTGATGTTTTCGCTGCCGTTGTTGAGCAGCAAAGCTTAAACAAAGCTTCGCAGCTTCTGAATATTTCGCAGCCCGCCCTGTCGCGTAAAATCATGCGTCTTGAAGAAGAGCTCGGCGTCAAGCTGTTCAAGCGGATAGGCAAACGCCTGGAGCTGACCCGGGCTGGCGAGGTTTGCTATGAATATGCGCTGGATCAGCAGCGTTTGGAGCGCAAGCTGAAGGAAGCGCTGCAGGCATTCAAAACCGGTGTGCAGCCTGCAAGCATCATCGTCGGAGCAAGCCTGACTACGCTGCAATCTACGCTGCCGGATCTGATTACGATTTATATGCGGGAATATCCGAACACCGATATTAAAGCGATCACAGGTAAAACTCATGAAATCGTGCCGCTCGTCAAAGACAGAAAAGTAGACATAGGACTCGTTGCATCCAAAATCGAGGATCCGGCTCTCACCTGTGTGCCCCTGTTCGACGACCACCTGTGTCTGGTGCTCCCGGATGGTCACCCCTATACTGGCAAAACGGAACTCAAAGTCCATGATCTTAACGAGCTGCCGATGATCTTGTTCTCGCGCGGCACCTGGTACCGCGTCTTGATGGACGAAATCTTCCATCGCTATGCTGTTCATCCCGACGTCAAGATGGAAATCGATTCGTTCGAGGCGATCACGCGCCTGGTCTCCACCTGCAATGCGGCTACTTTACTTCCCGAATCGTATCTCCGCCGTAATTTAATGGAAGATAACGAATTGACCGTTCGCTTTATACCGGAGCTGAAGCAAACAAAAAGAACGACCTCTCTGCTGTATACAGAGGATGCCGTTCTCCAGCCTTCCATCAGTCTCTTCATTGATCAAGCCGTTCGCCACTACCAGCCAGGTAAACCGATGGGCGAGTAACCATATTAGGGACATCGCCCTCGTTATAATCCGCCTTAGCCGATCGTAATTTTACCTTCCGGATAGCGGTAAAGCTCCTTCTCTGGTTTACTTCCGAGCGCGTAAGCCAGGGTCATTGGACCGAGCCGCCCTACAACCATCGTTAGGGCAATGACAATTTTACCGAAATCGCTGAGCTGAGGGGTTAAGCCCATGCTTAAACCGACCGTGCCGAAAGCGGAGGTGACCTCGAACAAAATCACCAGGAAAGCGTGGTCCTCCGTTGTGGAGAGCAGCATCGTGACGAATACAACGACAATGATCGCAAACATGGTAAGCGTTATGGCTTTGAGAATTCGGTCTTTCCCGAGCCGGTGACGAAACAACACGATGTCTTCCTTTCCCCGGATCATGGCAATGAGCGCCCCGACTAATATGGCGAAAGTCGTGGTTTTGATCCCGCCGCCCGCAGACCCGGGAGAAGCTCCGATAAACATCAAAATGATGATAAAAAATTGCGAAGCTTGTCTCATCAAAGAGACGTCCACCGTAGTTACCCCTGCAGATCTGGGGGTCACCGCATGAAGCAATGAAGCCAGAGCTTTGCCCGATCCGTTTAAAGCGCCGAACGTTTTGTGATTGGTGAATTCAAAGATCAGAAGAATGATGGCGCCTGCGACAGTGAGCGCTCCCGTGGTGCTAAGCACGACTTTGGAATGCAGCGATAGCTTTCGGGTTTTGGGATATTCCAGTAACTCCGCAATAACAATAAAGCCGATCCCGCCAAGCACGATCAGGATGATCGCAACCAAATTAACTATCCAATCGTCTGCAAGATGGGAAAAGCTTCCGAATGGTCGGTTCAAGCCGCCGAACAAATCAAAACCTGCATTATTGAATAAAGAAATTGCATGATAAATCCCATAATAAATCGCCTGAGAAAGCTCCATCTCGAACGACCAACGGATCGTAAAAATGACGGCAGCCACGATCTCAATAGTTAAGGAATAAAGCAGGACCTTGCGTATTAGCCGGACGATTCCCTCCATGGTGCTTTGGTTCATCGCCGCCTGAAGCACCAGACGTTCTTTCAGCGAGATCCGCCGTCTGAATACGAGTGCGATCAAAGCCGCCATAGTCATAAAACCGAGACCGCCGATCTGAATTAACGTAATAAGGACGACCTGCCCGAACGTGGAGAAGTGGGTCCCTGTATCGACTAACACAAGCCCGGTTACGCAAGCCGCCGAGGTGGCTGTAAAGAAGGCGTCCAGCAAAGGCATGGGTTCCCCGCTTTTCGTTGCAATCGGGAGTGAAAGCAAGACCGTCCCGGCCAAAATAATCAATGTGAAGCCGAACACCAAAATTTGCGGGGGCGACAGCTTCATGATTCTAAACACAGGTTTCAAACCCTGGCACGTCCTTTCCGTTACGCAGGAGCAATCACCTGCATCTGTCTGTTCACTATCGATTTACTTCATCCTCGAATTTCTCAATCTGTTCGTTCGTTCCGATCACAACCATGATGTCCCGCTCTTCAATCGTATCTATGGCTGTAGGAGCGATAATGACACCGCTCTTTTTATTGATCGCCACGACACTGCAGCCATAACGCGCCCTAGGGTCGAGCTCCTTCAGCGACCTTCCGGCAAGCCGTTTAGGCACGGCAAGCTCGGCAATCGTATATTCATCGGACAGCTCAATATAGTCAAGCAGATTGGGAGAAACCAATTGATGGGCTACGCGGACCCCCATATCCCGTTCAGGAAAGATAATGCGGTCCACCCCGATTTTGTTGAGCACTTTACCATGCAGCTCGGACAGCGCTTTGGCTACGACGGTTTTTACCCCAATATCCTTTAGCAGAATCGCGGTAAGGATGCTGGCTTGAATATCGTTACCGATCGCCACCACCACGCAATCGAAATTCCGTATCCCCAGTGATCGGATGACCTCTTCCTCGGTTGAATCCGCCACTACCACGTGCGTCAGCTTATCGCTCATCTCCTCCACCGCTTCCTCGTCCATATCGATGCCAAGCACCTCATGACCAAGGTTAAGGAGTTCCATAGCAAGACTGGAGCCAAATCTCCCTAATCCGATAACTGCATATTGTGTGTTTTTCATGTTTCCGTTCCCCTATCCGATCGTAATTTTACCTTCTGGGTATCTGTATAATTCCTTCTCTGTCTTCGGTCCCAGCGCGTAAGCCAGAGTTAGCGGACCTAAGCGGCCGGCAAACATGGTAAGTGCGATGAGAATTTTGCCAAGGTCCGATAAATCCGGAGTCAGCCCCATCGACAAGCCCACGGTTGCGAAGGCTGAGGTTACTTCAAACAAGATCATCAAGAACGCATGATTCTCGGTCGTTGCAAGAATCATCGTCACCAGGATGATAAGCGCGATGGCGACGAGCGTAAGCGTAACGGCCTTCAGAATCCTCTCTTTGCCGAGCCGGTAACGAAAGAAAACGATATCTTCCTTTCCGCGTATCATCGCCATCATGGCGCCAACCAGGGTAGTAAAGGTCGTCGTTTTGATACCGCCGCCCGTAGAGCCAGGCGAAGCTCCAATGAACATTAGAATAATGATAAAAAATTGCGTCGCCTGCCTCAGCCCTGCAATATCAAGTGAATTGGCGCCAGCCGTCCGCGGCGTAACGGATTGAAACAGCGAGGCAAGAATTTTACCGGACCAGCTGAGCGAACCGAGCGTTCTTGGATTTGTAAATTCAAAGATGAATATAACAATCGCTCCGACTCCGATCAGAATGCCGGTAGCGCTTAGCACCACTTTTGAATGAAGAGACAGCCTTTTATTTTTTCTAAAATCCATGAGATCCGACATAACGACGAAACCAATTCCGCCCAAAATAATGAGTCCCATCGCAACCGCATTGATTATGGGATCCTCCGCATACGCTGTCAGACTGCTAAACTTTCCCGTCACCGGTCCGAATAAATCGAAACCGGCATTATTAAAGAAGGAAACGGCATGAAAAATTCCGTAATAGGCCGCCTTTTGCGGGCCCAAATCAACCGACCAACGTGCAGCGAAAATAACCGCGGCTACCAATTCGATCGTCAGTGAATAGAGAAGCACCTTACGGATCAAGCGTACAATGCCTTCCATGCTGCTTTGATTCAGCGCTTCTTGCAATATAAGCTTTTCCTTCAGTGATATTCGTTTTTTCAGCGCAAACGCGAACAAGGTGGCCATCGTCATAAAACCAAGTCCGCCGACTTGGATTAATAAAATAATGACGATCTGTCCGAACAAAGAAAAATGGGTGCCCGTATCCACAACGATAAGCCCTGTAACACAAGTTGCGGAGGTGGCCGTAAAGAAAGCGTCCAGAAAGGGCATCGGTACACCTTTCGCCGCGGCCACCGGAAGCGACAGCAGAATGGACCCGATCAAGATAATGAAAGCAAAACCGATGACCAAAATTTGCGGAGGTGTAAGCTCGAATTTTTGGGTGATGGATTTCATGAATGGCACCCCTGTTTCTGTGTTTCAGGCAACAAAAAAAGACACTGGAAACCCAATGTCAAATTAAGGTTCCTGTAATTCAAGCCTACGAGGTTAGCTGACGGATTCGGATGTACAGGCACCCTATCAGCGGCTCACGGCCTGCTGAATTCACCCCTTAAACTCATGGTTCCCCCGTTTTCCTAAAGAAATTCGGCTCATTATTCGATTGATATGAATTATAATCCTCTTTTCATTGAAGTACAAAGCCCTTATTTACGTAAATGCGCCGGATTTCGCAATATTACGACATATGTAAGCGCTTCTATTGATACAGCACTTTGCTTTGCTGAATATTACCTCGTGTAGCTCTTGTTATCATTGGATTTGCTTGTGGCATGTGTGCTACCTTAAAAGAATAGACTGTTATTATCCCATCCCCTAAGGAGCCTTTCATGCCGAAAAGACGAACCGAACCTCCATTGCTGCTTCTAGCTGTCCTTGGCCTGATGCTGTACCTTGGCGTCACGTTTGCCTCCGCCCTTCAAGAAGGGACAACCCGGCTCGAGGACGATCACGCAGGTCACCCTATCGTTACTAAGCAGCAAGCGGCGGATGCCGCTGTCCAGTTCATCGAAAGCCGCTTTATATTAGGACAAGACACAGAAGCATACACCTTGTACCAATCTTATCCCGTGAGAAACGGTTATCTGCTGAAAGAACAGTTGTACGATGATTACGAGAAAAAATATGAAGAGCGATTCCCCCTTGAATTTTTCGAGGTGGAGATCAACGACCGCGAGAAGGGCGTAACGTACTATGTGGCCGTGAATTATAAAAGCCTGCAGGTGTTCGGATTCATGATGAACCGATCCTCAGCAGCACGGAGCGACTCCGTAAGCGCGCCGACTTCCGATCCGCTGAAGGCAGCGCAGGACGCTATTCGGGAGATGGGCTATCATCCGGCCCAATTTACACTTACGGGCGAAACCGCACGAGCCGGGAATGGAAGCCTGATTTTTCGCAGCAGCACGGAGCGGATCGGCGAAACTCCATTAGAGCTTCACCTTAAAGTAGCAAACGGCAGAGTCACGGCGTTTCAGCCGACATTCCCTGTTCCGGATACGTTTATCGCTTGGCAGGAGGCGCAGGACGACCGATCCGCCCTCATGACGCGTATCAGCATGGGGATCACACTTGTGTTCACGCTCGTCGCGCTAATCATGGTTGTTAGGCGCCGCCGTGAAATCCTATATGCGCGAGGTGCGCTTCTCACGCTCTTCTTTCTGGTCATTTATATCGCCAACAATTTTAATATGCTGCCTGCGTTTCGAACGATGCACGGGAGCGGACCGTCCGAACCCGGCGCTCTCTTTTACCTGTGGTTTTCGAATATTTTTGTAGGGGCCATGGCCGTTTCGACGTATTTGGCTTTGTCTGCGGGACGACAGTTGTGGCTCGACCGCGGATGGAACCCGTGGCCGGTATGGAGGGACACGGTTTTTGGCAATGAGGTATGGAAAGCGACGGTAAGAGGGTACTTGCTCTGCTTGTTCATTCTCGGATTGCAGCAAACGATGTTCTTCATCGGAGCCGAAGCATTCGACGTGTGGACGGTCAGCGATCCGACAGACTCTGTCTATAATATGACTTACCCCGGCGTTTTCCCATTAATGGCATGGGTCGCTTCCATCTCTGAGGAGGCGGTTTACCGGCTGCTTGGCATTGCCGTTACGCTTAAGCTGACGCGCAGCCGTTTCTTGGCCGTGCTGCTGCCAAGCGTCATCTGGGCAATGAGCCATACCCAGTATCCCGTTTATCCGGTTTATACGCGATTGGTGGAGGTCACAGTCATTGGATTGATTTTCGGCTATGTATTCTTGAAATACGGCTTTCTGACCGCTTTGTTCACGCATGCGTCCATGAACAGCATCCTGATGGGGCTCTCGATTATGTTCATCGGAGAGCCCGGACAGGTCGCTGTCGGCGCAGCTTATTTGGCGGCTCCCGCAGCTATCGGCTGGCTGCTTTCTAGGCTGCACGCCAGATTCAATCGACGGCCTCCGTCGTTTCCCCGGGCAGACCCGTCACCGGCTCCGGGGCCGCATCCGGGCTCGGGCCGTTTAACGCCTTTATAATTTGCGCTGCAAGCTTTACACCGATTCCAAGAGGCTTAAAGTCTTCGGGCTGAGCCTCTTTTATTTTTTTCAGTGAGCCAAAATGCTTCAACATCGCCTTGCGCCGCTTCTCCCCAATGCCAGGGATGGCATCAAGCTGGGACACGACCATCGACTTCGCGCGTGTTTCCCGGTGGAAAGTGATGGCGAAGCGGTGAACCTCCTCTTGGATACGCTGCAGCAAATAAAACTCTTGACTGTCACGCGGCAGAGGTACGACCTCGGCAGGGTCTCCCATTAGCAGCTGCGCGGTTTTGTGCTTGGCGTCTTTCGCCAGGCCGCATACCGGAATATATAGTCCAAGCTCGTTATCTAACACATCCACCGCAGCGGCGATATGCCCCTTCCCGCCGTCAATGACGACGAGGTCCGGCAGCGGCAGGCCTTCCTTCAGCACCCGTTCATAGCGGCGTCTGACCACCTCTCGCATCGTCTCATAGTCGTCTGGTCCTTGCACCGTGCGGATTTTGTACTTCCGGTATTCCTTGCGGTCCGGCTTGCCATCTGTAAACACAACCATCGCCGATACCGGATCCGAGCCTTGAATATTGGAATTATCGAATGCTTCTATACGCTTTACGACGCCAGTGCCTAAATAATGCCCAAGGTTCTCTACTGCCTTGACCGTGCGCTCCGCATCCCGTTCGATCAAACGGAACTTTTCTTCAAGCGCTACCCGGGCATTGTCACAGGCCATGTCCACCATGTTCTTCTTTAGTCCGCGGCGCGGAATATGCACCTTCACCTTCAGCCAGCTTTCCAGCGCTTCCTTGACCTCGATCTTCGCTTCCGACAAGCGTTCTTCAGCTTCTCCAGAGCCGACATTATCGCCCGCTTCCGAAGCAGGCTGGCTCTCTCCCTCCTGCGTCTGCCCCTCTCCCCACGCCGGCAGGAAAACTTCCTTCGGCAGTGCCGGATTCTCGCTGTAGTACTGCGTGACGAACGAGAGGAAATCTTCGCCTTCTTCCCCATAATACGGAAAGAGTGAAGCATGCCGTTCGATCAGCTTGCCTTGGCGCATGTACAAGATCTGCACACACATCCATCCTTTATCCACGGCAAAGCCAAATACGTCGCGGTCCACGATATCCGTTGTCGTAATTTTTTGCTTTTCCATTACCGCATCAATCTGCACGATGTGATCACGGAATTCCTTCGCCCGCTCGAAGTTCAGCTCCTCTGCCGCTTCATGCATTTTGCGCGTCAGCTCCACCTTGATGGCGTTGTGTCCACCGTTCAAGAAACGGCTGATCTCATTTACCATCTTGTCATACGTCTCCTGCTCTACCTTATATTCACATGGAGCGATGCATTGGCCGAGATGATAGTACAGACATACACGGTCCGGCAGCGTCTTGCATTTGCGCAACGGGTACAGTCGGTCCAGCAGCTTCTTCGTCTCCTGCGCCGCGAAGGCGTTCGGGTACGGACCGAAATATTTGGCTTTATCCTTCAGCACCCGGCGGGTTACCTCAAGCCGCGGATGCTTTTCATTCGTAATTTTAATATATGGAAACGATTTGTCGTCCTTCAGCAGAACGTTATATCGCGGAAAATACGTTTTAATCAGGTTGGCCTCCAGAATGAGCGCCTCCACATTGCTGGCCGTAACGATGTATTCGAAGTCGACGATCTCATTAACCAGCACCTGCGTCTTCACGGTATGGCTGCCGGTAAAATAGGACCGCAGCCGGTTGCGCAGCACCTTGGCTTTACCGACATAGATAACGGTGCCCTCTCGGTTCTTCATCAAATAGCAGCCGGGCTGCTCCGGAACGAGCGACAGCTTGTTCTTGATCGCTGCCAGCGTTTTCTTCCGATCCTGCAGTGGATTCGTTTCCCCTTCATATACAGTCATCTGCGTTCCCCTCCTTTCCACAACAAAAAAGCTCTTTTCCCAGCATAGCAGAAAAAGAGCTTTTTCGTCACCTGACATGCCTGCTGCCAAATTATTGATAGCGGCTAAGTACGTTTTTCAGTGCGTCCTTGGACTGGAAGCCAACAACCTTGTCCACTGGCTGTCCATCTTTGAACACGATCAGCGTCGGAATGCTCATGACGCCAAAACGGGAAGCGGACTCCGGATTATCATCCACGTTCACCTTGGCGATTTTTACGCTGTCGCCGATTTCATTATCCAGCTCCTCCAGAACCGGAGCGATCATTTTACAAGGACCGCACCAAGGAGCCCAGAAGTCTACAAGAACCGTACCAGATCCTTCCACTTCATTAGTGAAAGATTGGTCAGAAACATTTACGATTGCCATGAATTATATCTCCTTTCGGATAAGGTTGCCCAACATGTAAAGTATACCACATCGTCCGCCTTTTTCAACCGCGCCAAAGTTTGCACAATTGTCACTTTCCCATCCTTTACAATCCCTTTGAAATTTGGGTATACTATTTTATATATGCACCCCGGCTATGTGCCGAAGGAGGAAATGTACATGAACGATCCTAAACATCCGGAGCTGCACGTGTACGAAGAAGGACGCGACGATTTGATGGATACGGCCATGGGCTTCGGCGTATTCTTTATCGTTCTTTTCGGAATCGCGGTAGTGGCTACTGTTATCTCCATGTTGGTGAAGTAATTTACTCATCAAACAAAGCCGGTCATGCCAAAAGCCCTTCTCGTCGTCTATGTACGCGAGAAGGGCTTTTTTATATCTAATTAGGAGGCGATTTAATTCGAGCCCCGCTTATTGGATCCATTCACCATGACCACTTCAACAAAAGGCCGGATGCGATCCATGATCCTCTGGCCTTTGTATTCCTCGTCCCCATCCTTACTGGTAAAGCTAAAATGCTTCTCAAGAGAGTTTAAATCGTGATTAGAGGTAAAAAATGTCGGCTTGCGGTTCATCCGGTAATTAAGGATCGCTCCCATCACATGGTCGCGCAGCCACGGATTCAGGTTCTCTGCGCCGATGTCGTCAAACACCAGCAGATCCGTTTCCTTCAGCACATCGATCGTTTCCTTCAGCTTCATCGGATCCTGGAACATCGATTTCAAATCCTCGGCAAAATCGGGCATGTACACGATCGCTCCCGAATACCCGTCTTTGGCCAGCTCATAGAGCAGGTAGCACATTAAGAAGGTTTTGCCTGTTCCAAAATGTCCTGCGAGGTAAAGACCTGTTGATTGCAGTCCGCTCTCCCTCACCCTGAAAATATAATCGATGACCTGCCCGACCGCTTCTTCCCGATCGGGATCCTTGTCTAATATCTCCAGTGACGAATATCCCTCTGACAGCGCCCGTTCATCCACATAAAAACTGCGAATCCGGCTGCGTACCGCATCCTGCGTTGCCCTCGCGATAAACTTCTTGCAGGACACCTTCTGATCGTGGACGCGCGTCCGGTCTTCACCAGGCTCTACTGTCAGTATGGAGTAATGACCTTCAAGGTCGTTCGGACAGCGGTCCAGGCCCGGACAATTCGAGCAGTTGTTGTATTCCGTCACATATTGGTGCAGCTTGTTCAAATTGAGCTTCATTGTCTGATGATCTAGCTGCGGATATTTTTGCCTCAGCTTGCCGATGAGAGGATCCATCGCCAATTGCTGCAATTTCTCATCCGCTTGTTGTAACAGCTGGCGGCCCTGCATGCCGCGCAGCAGCTCTCCTAACGATTCCACCGGCTCCACCTCCCCCATGGTTTCCGATTAACCCATAATCAGAACAGACAGACTACCTCTGTCCGTCAAGCTGTTGGGCTTTTTTGCGGAGCGCCTCCCGTTCGGCTTCGCTTCGCTGTTTCGCAGCAGGCGCATCCTTGACAATCGGGATGACCGGCTTCTGACGTACTCCTCCCCGGCCTCCCCTTGCCGCTGCTGTGCCCCCGCCGCTTTTGCTCTGTGCGCTTCGAGACGCTTTCTTGTCCGTATATTTCATCTGCTCACGGATATATTGAACCGCCTGTTCGAACGAACTAACCTGCTTCCCCAGCATGTCCGTCACGCTGAATTCAATGGATGTCCTGGACCATGAACGTTTGTTAACGTAAATATAATGAATGAGTACATTAATGACTTCTTCACGCAACCCGTAATTCAAATCGACCTTGGACAGCGTATCGAGCAGCCCGTCCGGCACCGAACCTTTGGAGAATATTTTCTCTAACAGGAATGTATAGGGCTCGTTACGTAAAATATAATTGTACTGGTGCTGATTGCATTCGCCTTGGAATATATCGGGCACGTCCAGATAAAATTCCATCTCCACGATTTTATCCCCAGTGGATTGACCGTCCTCATCGCCGTCGCGGCTTGAATCCCCCTGCTTATCATTCACTTTGGCCAGCATACGAGTACGGTCGTCGCTGCGTTTTTTATCCGCCCGGAATACTTGATTCGCCTTATGCTGAAGCAATTCCAGAACGACCCGTCCTTCTTCGTCAAATACGCCGTCCTCATCCAGCAAACGGCAAACGTCCGTCAGATATAAACTATACTTTTTCGCCACAAAATTAATGGTAGCCATCTGTTCCGTCTCATACTTGAGACGCTCCACATACTCCCGGTTTAAGGATTCGCGCGGGAAATGCATGATGATTTCCGCGTATTGGTAACCCTTATAGGTCACTTCCGGTTTCCCTTCCGCAGGTTCAGCTGCGGCTGACTCGAAGAAAGCCTGCTCCAGCTCATAATCAACGACTTGAGTATTGAGCCGAAACAGCTCGTAGAACGGTACGGATAAGTTCTCCGCATTGGCGTCCTTCAGTTCATCGGGCTCCGGCCGTACTAGCTCGTCCCGCAGCGCAAAGACCGCATATTTACCAACCTTATCCCGCAGCAGCAGCGTCAAATGCTGATTCCGGAAAAAATCCGCCGGCTTTTCAGGCGCATACAGCGTATATTCGTATACATAATCTTCCGAAGCCGCTGCAAACCGGCGCGACGTCTTCAAAAGCCCTACTGCTTCAAGACGAGAGGTCTGTTCGACAAAATGCTTTCTGCCTCTTTCCCCTGCCTCCAGCTCCAGTGCCAGAAAGAGCTTGCGCTGCTGCTCTATCTCGGAGCAGCCTGCCTTATCGGCTGCCAGCTGATGAAACAGCGTGTAATATATGCTCAGGGCATACGCCCCGATCATAGGCTGGTAAACCGCAGTCAGCACCTTATAATCCAAGCTGCTCAACGCGAAATCCCGTACGACATAGAAACGGTGATATTCGGAAAAATGCAGCAAATTCGTTATTCGCATTCGTTCAAAGCTCCATCCGTGTTGTCAGTCTCACTCTCCATTTTACCACAGGAATCGACAAGGTGTGTAGAAGAAAAAGAAGGCTATGCTGATGTTGGCGGGACTGAAGTGCTATGGTGATTGTTGGCATTCCGCTGCTAGCTTGTGCTAACTGCCTCCGGCCGCTCTTGAAATCGGGTATTCATTGAACTTCCTAGCGGTAAAAACCCGATTTCAAAGGCGGCACGTAAACTCTCCGGCAGTTACACGACTCTCCGCTCCACACCAAATCACCTTAAATAAACTTAAGCCCCGCCAAAATGGCAGGGCCTTGAGGGGAATAAGTAAGGAAGTTCAGAAACGTAAAACTTAAAACATTTTATAGCCTTTTTCCCGAAGAGATTTGATCGTCGAGCCGCTGATGATGGCGCCGATCAGACCGCCGATAGCGGGCACATAGTCGACAATAGAGTATTCTGCCAAGTTGGCGCCAAGCGAGCCGGTACCCCATTCCCAATAGATGACCAAACCGATGACCAGAGCAATATATCCATAAATGGGAAACCAGGTCGTTTTCATCAGCATGTTTAGAATAAAACCGAGCCCGAAGAAAAGCACGAACAACAGCATGGTGACGATAATCAATTGCAGCAATCCGGACAGCCCCTTTCTTTTCGTACGTGACGCAAGCTTATCAAATCTATTTTATAATAAACCTGAGGGCCCGGTAAAGTGAACGGTTATGGAATATAAGACACGGACACAAATCGTTCGTTGTTTTGTCACGGTCTGTCATTTGCCCTTTACAGCCGATTTCGCTACAATGAAACAAGCGACCTCGAAATTACATAGAATGATTTTAGTATAAAGGAGTTGTCCATCATGAGTGAAGCCGTATCCACACTGGAAGGCTGGTATTGCCTGCACGATTTCCGCGCGATCGACTGGAATGCATGGAAGAGCCTGACGGCCGATGAAAGAGCCCGTGCCGAGGATGAGCTGTACACCCTATTGAGCCAGTATCAAAATACGGAAGACCAAAAGCAGGGAAGCACCGCTTTTTATTCCGTCATCGGACAAAAGGCCGACTTCGTGTTCATGCACCTTCGCGAAACGCTGGAAGAATTGAACGAGCTTGAAACCGCGTTTAACAAAACGTTGTTCGCACAAGTTACGTTACCGACTTATTCCTATGTCTCTATTGTTGAGCTAGGCGGATACATGGCAAAACCTGGCACTGACCCGATGCAGGATCCCGAAATCCTTGCCCGATTAAAACCAACGCTTCCAAAAGCTAAGCATATCTGCTTCTATCCAATGAATAAGCGACGTGAAGGCAACGATAACTGGTACATGCTTTCCACGGAGGAACGCCGCAGCTTCATGCGCGGCCACGGCATGATTGGCCGCAATTACGCTGGAAAGATTAAGCAGATCATTTGTGGCTCCATCGGTCTGGACGATTGGGAATGGGGCGTAACCCTATTCGCAGATGATGCGCTTCAATTCAAGAAGATCGTTTACGAGATGCGTTTTGACGAGACAAGCGCACGTTTCGGCGAGTTCGGCGAATTCTACGTCGGCAACCTGCTTGATCAAGACAAAATGGCATCGATGCTGAAGCTCTAGATCCTGCATTTCATTCATACCGGACTATAACAAAAAACCTTATCGCAATCGGTCCATGCCACAAACCGATCTGCGATAAGGTTTTATTTTATTCATCGTCGTCTGCTGCCAATCGCTCAAGCTCTTTTTCAAGCTCTTTGCGGCGAAGGTACTCCTCCGTATCCCGGTCGCGCTGCCGTGACTTCTCCTTCAACCGCTCAATGGCGGGGAGGATCAGAATATCGATTTCCTTCTGTACGGTATGAACCAGATCATAGCGCTCCTGCGACTCCAAATAATGGCCGACGTCCATCAGCGCATTGTACCTGTCGAGCTCATTCCGCGTCAGCAGCCCCCGAACTTGAACGCTGCAGTGTCTCACGACCTAGAACTTTCCTTTCTTGATGACCAGCGGAATTCCGCCAATGATGTACAGGTAGCGCATATCGATGATTTTCTTCATGATCGCAGCCGTTCCGCCTTTAATTTTCTTGGAACCGACAATTCCGATCGCTTCGCCGCGGCCAAGGGACGCCACTGTTCCTTTTGGCTTATATTCAAACTTCTTTAGCTCGGAACCGCGAATTTGGGCCACTAGATTGCTTGCGCACACTTCCGCTTGCTGCATAGAGATTTGCGCCGTCGGTGGGTATGGGCGGCCTTCCGGATTCATCACGATGGAGCAATCGCCCAAGACGTACACATTCTCATGCCCCGGCACACGCAGTGTCTCATCCACTTTAATGCGACCGCGCATCGTTTCGAAGCCAGCTTCATCCAACATGTGATTTCCGCGAATACCGCCAGTCCAGATGACCGTCGCGGATTTAATCTCTTCGCCAGTGGCCAGCACAACGCCCTCCGGCGTGCACTCTTTGATGGCTGTAGCGATCTTGAACGTTACGCCTTTATTCTTCAGAACATCCATTGCGTACTCGACCAGCTCCGGATCAAATCCCGGTAATGCCGTCGGTGCCGCTTCTACATTATAAATTTTAACAAGGGAAGGATCCACGTCGAATTCCTTGCACAGTTGAGGAATTCGGTCAGCCAGCTCGCCGATAAATTCGATGCCCGTAAACCCTGCGCCGCCGACTACAAAAGTCAAGTACTCAGTACGGGAAGGCTCGCGCTTGAACTTGGCGAATTGGTATTCGATATGTTCGCGAATGAAACGGACGCTGTTGATCGAACGAATATTCAGAGCGTACTCCTTTAGACCTGGAATACCGAATGTTTCCGGTTCGCCACCAAGACCAATTACCAAATAGTCATACGAAAGCGTTCCTTCTTCAAGAATGACTTTCTTCTCCTGCGGACGAATTTGAACGACAGTGGATTTAACGAAGTCAATTTTAAACTCGTCGATGAGCTTCAAAATATTCACTCTTGCATTTTCAGGATTATCCGTACCTGCTGCAGGCATATGCAGATGAGTGGTAATGTAGTGGTAATCATGCTTGTTTACCAGCGTCACATCAGCCTCATTGTAGTTCAGCTCTTTTTGCAAACGAATAGCCGTTACAATGCCTCCATACCCAGCGCCCAAAATGACTATTCTCGGAATTCGACTCATGGTTCTATCCCTTCCATCCCATATTTACTTTATTATATAGCTACAAAACCGTTTGTGAAAAATTACACAATGTATGCCAAAAAATAGTTTCATTCCTTTATATTTTGCAATGGAGAATGAAAATATAAGCGTTTAAAGCATATCTTCAACAACGGTATTAACCAGTTCACAAAAATAATATAATTTTATTGTGCAAATAGCAAGCCCTAATTTGGTTAAAAAAGCAGGAAAATCGGCACAATACCGGGTGTACAACCGTGAAATCTGCAAAATTTGTCGATTGCTATACAAAAACTTTATCGGGCTAATCAATTTAATCAGTCATTGCAAATGGCATTTCTTATTTTCATACTAGGGGTGTAAAGTTTATAATATAAAAGATTGATTATCGGAGGTGTTATTTTTTCATGAGTAACGAAATAAGCGACGTGATTATCGTCGGCGGAGGCCCTGCAGGTATGTTTGCCGCTTTTTATGGAGGGATGCGGCAGGCTTCCGTAAAACTGATTGAAAGCATGCCACAGCTCGGAGGACAATTGGCTGCTCTTTATCCGGAGAAATACATTTATGATGTGGCTGGATTTCCTAAAGTAACGGCGCAAGAACTGGTCAACAATTTAAACACCCAAATGAAGCATTTTCCCATCGAAGTATGCCTGGAAGAGAAAGTACAGAAGGTGGAGAAAAAAGACGAGCGGCTGTTTGAAGTGACTACGGACAAAGGAACTCATCAATCCAAGGCTGTCATCATTACCGGCGGGGTCGGCGCGTTTGAACCGAGAAGACTGGAGCTGCCCGAAGCTGCCCGATACGAAAAGAAAAACCTGCATTATTTCGTCAGTGATCTTCACCAGTTTAAAGGACAAAAGGTGCTCATTAGCGGCGGCGGGGATTCCGCTGTAGACTGGGCGCTGATGCTGGAACCCATCGCCGAGAAGGTGACGCTGATTCACCGCCGCGATAAATTCCGCGCACATGAGCACAGCGTAGAGAACTTGATGAAATCCAAGGTCGACGTGGTCACACCGACGGAAATCACCGCACTGCATGGCAACAGCTTGATCGAGAAAGTGACGCTAAAACACATCAAAACCGGCGAAGAAACGGTCATTGACGTGGATGCGGTCATTGTTAACTTCGGTTTTGTCTCCACGCTTGGTCCTATTGCACAATGGGGACTTGAGATCGACAACGGCTCGATCATCGTAGATTCCCGCATGGAAACGAATATTCCCGGCATTTTCGCAGCTGGCGACATCACCACTTACCCGGGTAAGCTGAAATTGATCGCCGTCGGTTTCGGTGAAGCACCTACGGCCATCAACAATGCCAAAGTATACATCGATCCTACGGCTAAGCTCTCCCCCGGACATAGCTCGAACATGAAGCTGTAAGCATGTTGGCGGATATGAGAACTTAACGCAAAAAACGGACTAGCAAGGTCCGTTTTTTGCGTTACTGGGTATGCCCTTATGTTTAGCTGCTGCCAAGGACTTCTTTGACCCAACGTTCGATAAGCCGCCTGCGGTTATCTCCCGCCCACTGTTGATCGTAGGGAATGACTTGGAGCACATCGAGTGAGACCGCCTCTTCAGGAGATACCGCTTCCCGGTTCGTTAGCCATTGGTAATTCCCTACCTGCTTGCCAAGCTCCTGCGCCTGCTTCGTTAATGCCCAATCAATGAAGGTTTGCGCTTCCTCGAGTCCGGACCTCCACGGATCATGCCCATCGCGCCGATTGCGGATAACGTGCCTTTATGCCTCCATACCTTCAGTGTCAAGCTTGAAAATGATTTTGAACCAATAAGACGAGCGCCGCTAACGCCTCCTGCTCATCCGGACCACTCGTACAAATCTCCAGCTTCGCTCCACTTTTTATGCTGAGCGCCATGAGCCCTAGCGCACTTTTACCGTCAATGGTGCTGCTTTCGAACTTCACGGTAATATCGCTGTGAAATGTCTGGGCAAGGCTCACCCAACGGGCAACAGGTCTGGCATGAAAGCCTTGCGGATGATCTACAATGACTGTCTGACTCTGCATATGAACGCTCCCAAACTAATGATTTGATAATCATTATATCACAGAAAAAAAGAAAAAAAGCCCGGTCAACTGACCTGGGCTTCACCTGCTCTGTAGTAGTCTAAGTTGATTTGCCGGTGTCTAATCTCATCCAGCAACAATTCAACAAATTCTTTCTCCAACTGCAAATCAATAGCTCTGAAATACGAATCCACCAACATCTCATTACTGATCTGTTTCATAAGATCTATCACCTTATCCTGTAATCTACAATCATATTAACACGCAGCCAAAGCTAGAACAAGCGTTCTGTTATCCACATAGATATGTGTACAACCTGTGAGTATGTTGTTAATAACCGTCGTTTAATGTGTATTCATACGGTGGGTTATGTGGACAAAGTTATACACAGCCTTCAATCTCATTGAGTTGATAAAAAAGAGTGATTAGAATTAGGATGTATATCCCAATTTAATAAATATTTCCTTTCATGTAAAAGTTCCCCGTTCCTCAAATGAAAACCGCCAGGCTCATCGCCTGGCGGTTCGTATTCCTTCTATTATACTTGCTTTGAACGGATATCTTCCTCAATCAGCGCAACGACACTCTCCAAGCTTTGAGCGCCCAGATCGCCTTGTCCCCGTTTACGTACCGACACGCTTCCCGATTGGACCTCATTCTCGCCCACAACAAGCATGTATGGAATTTTTTCCAGCTGTGCTTCACGGATTTTGTAACCGAGCTTCTCGTTCCGCACATCCGCTTCTACACGAATGCCGGCGAGCTTCAGCTTCTCCTCCACTTCCTTAGCATAGCCTTCGAAATTACTTGATACAGGAAGCACTTTAGCTTGAACCGGACACAACCATGTCGGCAGCGCACCTGCGAAATTCTCCAGCAGGAAGGCCGTCATGCGCTCCATCGTAGAGATGATGCCGCGGTGGATAACGACCGGACGGTGCTTTTGACCATCGGCGCCGACGTACTCTAGTTGGAATCGCTCCGGCAGCAGGAAGTCCAGCTGTGCAGTGGAAAGCGTCTCTTCTTTCTTAAGAGCGGTCTTGATCTGCACGTCAAGCTTTGGACCATAGAAGGCCGCTTCGCCCTCCGCTTCAAAGAACGGCAGGCCGAGCTCTTCCACTACTTCACGCAGCATACGCTGCGACATTTCCCACATCTCGTCATTCTGGAAATACTTCTCCGTATCCTTCGGATCACGGTAAGACAAGCGGAAACGGTACTCTTTAATCCCGAAATCTTCATATACCTGACGGATCAGGTTCACGACGCGGGCAAACTCCTCCTTGATCTGATCGGGACGGCAGAAAATATGCGCATCATTCAGCGTCATCGCCCGAACGCGGTGCAGACCGGTCAGCGCGCCGGACATCTCATAACGGTGCATCATGCCAAGCTCGGCGATCCGTACCGGCAGATCGCGATAGCTGCGCATATCGCTTTTATACACCATCATGTGATGCGGACAGTTCATCGGGCGCAGCACCAGCTCTTCGTTATCCATGACCATCTTAGGAAACATATCTTCGCTGTAATGTTCCCAGTGACCGCTGGTTTTGTAAAGCTCGACGTTAGCAAGCACCGGCGTATACACGTGCTGATACCCTAAACGTTCCTCCAAATCGACGATGTAACGCTCCATCGTACGTCGAAGCTTCGCTCCGTGAGGCAACCAAAGAGGCAGCCCTTGGCCGACTTCATTGGAGAAGGTAAACATTTTCAGCTCTTTGCCGAGCTTGCGGTGGTCGCGTTTCTTGGCTTCCTCCAGGAGATGCAAATGCTCGTCCAACTCCGCTTTTTTCGGGAAGGCCGTACCGTAAATCCGCTGCAGCATTTTGTTCTTGGAATCGCCTCTCCAATAAGCACCGGCTACACTCAGCAGCTTGAAGGCTTTGATCCGGCCAGTGGACGGAAGATGAGGACCGCGGCAAAGATCGAAGAATTCGCCTTGATCATAAATCGTAATTACCGAATCCCCCGGAAGATCACGAATCAGCTCCAGCTTTAAAGGATCCTCCAGTTCAGTGAAGATGCGTACCGCTTCTTCCCGGCTGACTTCACGGCGGCGAATCGGCAAGTTCTCCTGTGCGATCCGTTCCATTTCCTTCTCTATCTTCACGAGATCCTCAGGTGTCAGCGAAGCCTCCATATCGATGTCATAGTAGAAACCGTCTTCGATGACCGGGCCGATCCCCAGCTTAACGTTCTTCTCCCCGTACAGGCGTTTGATCGCTTGCGCCATCAAATGCGCCGTACTGTGCCGGTATACCTCAAGCCCTTCTTCGCTGTCCAATGTAACGATTTGAAGCGGTGTGTCCGCTTCGATCGGCGTGTTTAAATCCACCAGCTTACCGTTCATCTTGCCTACCACAGCATTTTTCTTCAAGCCCGAGCTAATGGAGCCCGCGACATCCTCCACCGTAGCGCCTTGTTCAAACTCCCTTACCGCGCCATCCGGAAAACTTACTTTTACCGCCATACTCTTGTACCTCCGATTTCAATCCGATTTAGAAAACATAAAAAAGCGCATCATAATCCCGTAAAGGGACGAGTGCGCTTAGCTCGTGGTTCCACCCTAATTCGATTCGAAAGCCGTCTATTAAAGCAATACAACAAGCTCACGAATCCTCATGACATTCCGTAACGGGAATGATCCGGTGACATATACTGGACGCCCTCCGGTGTTACATCCGGCATCACGGTCGTCGTTCCATATCACAGCTACAAAGGGGTAAAACCAATTGTCGTTCACTGAAGGGGATTTCAGCCGGGTCCCCTCTCTCTGGACAGCACTTCAATCGCTCATGTCTTTGATCCTAGCCTTATCCCTTATTATATTCAGCTGCTGCTCCACGGTCAAGGTTATGGCACAATCTGCAGTATCCGCACAGCTCTACCCGATCTTCGAATATTTGCGTGATCGTCTTAATCACCTGCAGCTCCGGCTCTCTGGTGTGAATATAGATTTGCTGAGGAGAAACTGTAATTAACGTACTAACGATCATATCTTCAAAATTCATTTCCTTCTCCAGCATCTCCACTGTAACGACCGCATCGGTTTCATCGGTATTCAAGGTCTCCATACGCTCGTTAAGCAGCATAAATTCGCTGCCGCCCTTATGGATCAGATGCACGAACGGTATTTTGGCCTCCTGTATATAGACGAAATATTGCAGCAGCGAGATGAATTCCTGATACTGCTGGTCCATTACAAATTCGTCGATCGCGTATTCGACTACATCCCGCAGCTCACCTCTGTAAGCCTGCAGCCGAAACCGCACCAATCCGTCCAAATTCAGTTCCTCATGCTTCTCAAGATATTCATAAAGCTCAGCTGTAATTTGCTGCTTCCTTCTTAAATAAGCTGCCGTTTTGCCGTTCCCTTCGCACCACTGACCTTCACCGCACAGCGTTTGCCCGCAAAAGGCCATGATTCCTTCCACTTCGTCAACCTGATGATAATGGAAGTCATGTTTAATCATCTTGCGAAGCATCTCCGGTTCCTCTTCCTCGAGTAAATAGTCCGCGAGGACCTCCGCCGCTTCTTTATATAATCGAATGCCGTCTTCCTCTAACCGAAATGCAGGCGCCACTCCGCTGACTTTTATCTGATGCAAGCCATCCCGCCGATCCAGAGCGATATGGATGTGCTCCTTATTATGTAGTATCCCGCCGGAAAATTGAAGCAGTCGATACAGCCGATCCGCCTGCTCATCCGTACGTTTTGTCAAAGTCACCGTTAACAGCTTCATCCCCACTCACTCCTTTGAGGCCTTACTTTACCTTCTAAGTATATGGTAGGACAGTCGCATATATACAAATAAGAAGCTGGCTAACTATAGGAATAAATGAGATTTATACACAATTATGGAATCATGGTTCAGCCAAAATTGAGGGGATCATGGAAACAAGGATCTTTTTAAATACTCAGGTTTAGATACGTATTGTATATTATTATTGAATTTCGTTTCGTATTTCTTGATTATATGATACTATTTGTATCATATAATCAAGAAATACGGGAGGATAGATATGCAGCATTTTCACGATCGTTTCAAACCCCCGGCAGCGGACAATCTGGTTCACCTTCATAAGAATGTGTACGTGAACCGCAAGGACCCGAACTATCACGAAAAGGTCCTCCGCTACCTTGATCCTCATTCGCCTGAAGCGCATTATCGGCTAGGGCAGCAATTCGAGCATAGAGGAGAACCGGCTAAAGCTATTTTTCATTACAAAGCAGCGATGAAGACGCAGCCTTCTCCTTATTATTATCCTGCTTCCGCTGCGATTCGCCGTTTGGATAAAACCCAGCATTCGGCAGTATCGGCTCATCGTTTGGAAGCTGGCCCTTTTTCATCCAACAGGAGGACGCGCTCGGCCATTCCTCTGTTTATGAAAACGCTTCTTATCGCACTGCTTTTGTTGAACCTTCTGCTGTTTGCGGCCCTTTACGGGCCCACGACCGTATCCAAGGCGGTATCTGTCGTATTGCCGTGGTCAATCGGCAAGGAAGTCACCTATGAAAGCGTGGAGACACCGTTTGTCATGCATTTCCCTTACGGTCACCCCCGCGAGCAAGTGGAAAAAGCACTGCACATCAAAGCAATGAATCTCTCCGAAACCTATCCGATGATCAGCATTCGTATTTACGGCATGGCTTCCCCTGTAACGGTCATTGAGAATAAAGCAATGCCCCTAACGAACGAGGAGTCTAAAAGCAAAGCCTTTGTCGTGGCGGAATATAACCCGGCCATCGATACCGCCGTAAAAATCCGGTTTCTCAACTCGAAGCTGCAGCAGCTTCATACCGCCGCGGGCGCCAACCTGGTCCGGACCGCTCTTCTGGCTTATGTGGCGGATCACGGAAATCCTCCTGCTTCCATCGACCTGCTGCTTAAAGATTACCCTAACAATTATTTAAGCTTTCTGCCTATAGAAACGGAATCCGGTTCGGCGAATGTCCGAACCGTTTTTGATCGCAGCGGAGGTTGGGTATACGATACATCGGCTGATGAACCCTCATCTATGTTTTACCCCAACACAGCGGCCGATACAGCAGCCTATCCTTACGTTCCATTGACGCTGACCGTGAACCCATCCTCTCATTCTCTGCGGCTTGCGGCCGGTCCGCTTTTGCTGGCGGAAGCACCCGTTGGACTTGGCCGGAACAACCTCACGCCGGCAGGCAGGTTCTTCATCTCCGAGAGGGTTCTTGAACCGCAGGGCAGTAAGCCCGGGGTCTATGGCGCCGCCGCGCTCGGTATGGGAGGCCTAGCGATTCACGGTACCCTAGACGAAGAATCAATCAGGCAAAATCAATCTCTGGGATGCATTCGGTTATCCAACAGCGATATTGCCGCGCTCTATCCGTTGGTTCCCAAAGGCACGGAGGTGGAGATCGCCAAGGCTACTGCACCGAAAGGCGACTTTACGACAGCTTTATCCCCAGAGCTGCTGCTTCCGGCTCAGCCCCTGTTTCCTTCCCCTGACGAAACGGCGCCATACCGCCTGTTCCATTGGCTTGGCTGACATACAAAAAGACGCTTATCCCTACTGGGATGAAGCGTCTTTTGTATTAATTTTGCATAATAAAGTCCTTATCTACAGGGACCGACTCGTCCTCAAACACGCGCAGAATCTGATATTTGGTATTACGCTGTGCAGGAATTTTGCCCGCTTCGCGAATAAGCTGCAGCGTCGAGCCGATGTTCACCTTGTGCGTGGTTCCGGCAGCGGACACTACATTCTCTTCGATCATCGTTGAACCGAAATCGTTGCAGCCGTAATGCAGGGACAGCTTGCCCACTTCCGGACCCATTGTCACCCAAGAAGATTGGAAGTTTGGAATGTTATCCAGCATGATGCGGCTGATCGCCACATTCTTGAGATAATCCTCCGCTCCCAGCTTCTCGGCCTTCATATTGGTGTTTTCCGGCTGGAAGGTCCATGAGATGAAGGCCAGAAAGCCCGGCGTATTCCAACCATTCGTGATGCATTCATCTTGGGCGTCGCGTATGCGCTGTAGATGCAGAGCCCGCTCTTCTATAGATTCCCCAAAGCCGATGACCATGGTACCCGTCGTGTGCATCCCGACACGGTGAGCCGTCTGCATCACATCCATCCAATCGCGCCAGGAACCTTTCAGACGGCTGATCTTGCGTCGTGTCCGGTCATCCAAAATTTCTGCGCCGCCACCCGGAAGTGAATCAAGACCCGCTTCGTGAAGCGCGCGGACAACCTCTTCCAGCGTGAGACCGTTCGATACTTCTTTCATCTTCATGATCTCCGCAGGAGAGAAGGAGTGCATCGTGATCTCCGGGAACCGCTTCTTAATCTCATGCAGTAAATTCGTATAGAACGTGAAAGGAAGGTCCGGGTTCGTACCGCCCTGCATTAGGATTTCCGTACCATTGACATCCATCGTTTCCTGAATTTTTTGGAAAATGACATCATCCGGCAGCACATATCCATCCTTCGAGCCTGGTGCCCTGTAGAATGCGCAAAACCGGCAGTACACATCGCAAATATTTGTATAGTTCACATTCCGTCCGATAACAAAGGTCGTAATCGGGTCCGGGTGATGCTTCAGCATAATCTGATTGGCCGTATGACCCATTTTTTCAATTTCATCCGATTCATAAAGCGCCATGCAATCTTCCAAGCTGATCCGATTCCCGGCCAGCGCATGCTCCAATATCCGGTCGATGGAACTCATCGCAATTCATCTCCTTTACCCATTCATCGTACCATAAATAATGTGTTACCCGCCATACAAAAAGAGCGTCAATTCGGACCTAGGCCCTGAATGCGGTCGAAAATTCAATAAATTGTTCAGGTTCCCCCCGTATGTATGCGCCGGTGCAGCTCCATTTCTTTTTCACCGGCTTTACCTGCTGTCAAGAAGAAAGAAGCCGATGACATCTGCCATAGTCACCGGCTTCTTCGAATATTTATCCTCGCGTAAGCGGCTGATCTGCTTCAATCTCCTGCCGGGCCATCTCAATGGCCCGAGATAAATCCGTAATCAAATCTTCAGCGTGTTCAATCCCAACGGAATAGCGCAGCAGCTTGTCATCCACACCGATCTTTCGGCGAATCTCCTCAGGAATGTCTGCATGCGTTTGGACAGCCGGATACGTCATCAGCGATTCAACCCCACCCAAACTTTCCGCGAAAGCGATAAGCTGGATATGCCGCAGAATCGGCTCGATGTAGCGCGTATCCTTCATTTTGAAGGAAAAGATACCGCTGTTGCCAGAGGATTGCTTGTTCTGAATGTCATGCCCCGGATGGTCCGGAAGGGCCGGATAATAAACGGCCTCCACCTGCGGGTGGGACTGCAGGAACGCAGCGATAGCCTTCGCATTCGCTTGATGGCGTTCCATACGGATCGCCAGCGTCTTCATCCCGCGCATCAGCAGCCAGCTGTCCTGCGGATTCAGCACCGCGCCGATGGAATTGTGCAGGAAGGCCATTTCCTCCGATAGCTCTTTGCCTTTTGTTACGATGAGGCCGGCAAGGACATCGTTATGACCGCCTAGATATTTGGTGGCGCTGTGAATGACGATGTCGGCACCGAGCTCGATCGGCCTCTGGAAGAAAGGAGTCAATAGCGTGTTATCGACGATAGAGAGAATCCCTTTCTTTTTGGCCCAAGAGCACACAAGCTCCAAATCCGTAATCATCATGAGCGGATTCGTAGGCGTTTCGATCAGAATCGCCTTGGTGTTCGTTTTGATATTGGCTTCAAGGTCATCCATATTGTTGGTATCCACATAAGAGGCCGTTACCCCAAAACGCGACATAATGCGCTCCAAGAGACGGTATGTACCACCGTATAAATCAAGCGAAACGATCAAATGATCGCCTTGACTGAACAGAGCGAAAATCGTCTGTAATGCCGCCATACCGGAGCTGCAGGCAAACCCCGCATCTCCGGACTCCAGCTCTGCAATGGCGTCTTCGAGCACTTTTCGCGTAGGGCTCTTCGTACGCGCATAGTCGAAACCGGTGCTTTGCCCCAGCCTTGGATGACGGAACGCAGTCGATTGATAGATCGGGAAACTGACTGCTCCGGTCACCGGCTCCTCCTGAGAGCCTATTTGAGCCAGCCGGCTTTCAATTCTTAATCGTTTCTCTTGATTACTGTTACTCATCTTGCATATTCCCCCTTGTGCAGATCAAACGGAGTCTCTTGGTACACATAATAATTGAGCCAGTTGGAGAACAACAGATTGGCATGCGCCCGCCATGTATTGAGCGGCAGCCTGCTCGGATCATCGTTCGGGTAATAATTTTTCGGGACGGCAATGTTCAATCCTTTATTAATATCGCGGTCATACTCCAATTTGAGCGAACACGCGTCGTATTCCGAATGTCCTGTAACAAAGATTTGCTTTCCGTCATGGGTAGCGGCGATATAAACGCCTGCTTCCTCCGATACGGAGAGGATTTCCAGCTCCGGTACTTTCAATATGTCCTCACGGCGCACCTCGGTATGGCGCGATTGAGGTACCAAGTACGATTCGTCGAAGCCGCGGAGCAGCTTGACATTGGACCTTGTAATCGTATGCGGGAACACGCCGAACATCTTTTCCTCCAACGGGTATTTCGGGACGCCGAAGTGATGATACAGCCCGGCTTGCGCCGCCCAGCAAATATGGAGTGTAGAGGTGACGTGCGTCTTGCTCCATTCCATGATTTGCTTAATCTCATCCCAGTAGTTCACGTCTTCAAAGTCCATCTGCTCCACCGGGGCCCCGGTGATAATCATGCCGTCCAAGCGCTCATCCTTCACATCATCGAACGTTTTGTAGAATTGTTCCAAATGTTCGGGCGATGTATTCTTAGATGTATGTGTTTTCGGATGCAGCAGGACGAATTCGACTTGCAGCGGAGTGTTTCCGATCAGCCGCAGCAGCTGCGTTTCCGTCGTCTCTTTAGTCGGCATCAAATTCAGTATGGCGATTCGTAGCGGCCGGATATCTTGACGATACGCTACACTTTCGTCCATAACGAAAATATTCTCGTTGATCAATATTTCTTTGGCGGGCAGATGGTCTGGAACCTTAATAGGCATCGGAATCACTCCTTCACATAGTGGGATTCGTCGTTCCTTGCACTCTCACGCTCGCAGAAGGCAAAACAAAAAGGCCTTCTTCGTACGCACGAGAAAGGCCTTTGTATATAACATCGTCCTCTCTCATCTCTCAGAAGCCATTACAGCTTCCGCAAGATTTAGCACCGTGCAGTCTTTGCGATACAAAGAACTGTCGGTTGCCGGGTATCATAGGGCTAGTCCCTCCACCTGCTCTTGATAAGAGTGTGAAACCGAATCTATTCAGTTAGTTTTGGATAATATTAATGTAAACGAAAACGCGGCTATCGTCAAGCGCGACCTCGAGAAGCTGTATGGCTGCGCGAATGGAATGCCTTTCAAAATTTGTCCTCGGGTACCATAAAGCGTCCGTACACATATAGTAGGTAAGGTGCATTATTCCTATGTATAATAGATTGTTTTCTCGAAAATGAGGGGTTATACTAGACAAGTATTCGACATTTCATTCAGAAAGAGGGGTGCGGCATTCGAATGGACGGAGACCCGAGGGGAAGAAATCTTACGTTCAAACAACCGAATAACTCGTTTGGAACCCGGCCGCGGCCGTTCGTCGGATCCTTCCCCAGACTTGATGCGTTAGAATACATGCCTAACGCTCTATTCCGGCAATGACCGCCTTACAGCCATCCGGCCGTGCGTTCCACTCGGGTACAATAAAGGGGTGGAACCTATGAAGGCACGATTGGTGCAAGATGGTATTTTTACACTTGTGGAAGACATTACTCAGACCGCCTATCCGCCTCAGCATGGATTTTATTGGATTGATGCCGAGCCGGAAGATTTGGATATTTTACAGTCCTTATTCCATCTTCATGAATTAGCCGTGGAGGACGTGCTTACCGAAGAAGAGCAGCGTCCAAAAATTGAGCTATATGATACGCATTATTTCATCGTGGTCAACAGCATCCGCTTTGACGATGAAGAAATTTTCCTTCGCGCCCTCAATATGTTTCTGGGCAAACATTATATTATCACCATAACGAGGCAGAAAATCAATGAAATTCGGGCGTTAAAGCCCGTGCTTTGGGAAGAAGAGGTCACCTCTCCCGACCAATTTTTGTACCATCTGATGGATTTGATCGTGGACAATTACACCATTGTCGGCGACCGGATCGATGCAAAGATTGAAAAACTGGAAGAAGACATATTAATGCATACGAAGAAGTCGCATTTGAACGAAATTATCGGACTTCGAAGCGAAATCCTATGGCTGAGGAAAGTACTCGTTCCGCAGAAAGAAGTGCTATACACGCTTCATAAAAAAGAACTCCGGCTGATCAGCGAGCCGCTCAAAAAATATTTTGGCGACATCTATGAGAATGCTGTTAAAATTTCAGAAACATTTGATACGCTGCGTGACCTGATGGGCAACTTGCGGGAGGCTTACCAATCCAGCCTGGCGGGCCGCGCGAACGATATCATGCGCGTATTCACCGCGCTTACAACGATCTTCATGCCGCTGACGTTTATCACGGGCATCTACGGTATGAACTTCGATTATATCCCTGGACTACATTCTGCGTATGGCGGAATCGCCGCCGTCGTGTTTATGGTCCTTGTCGGTATATCTATGTTCGTGTTATTCCGCAAAAAAGACTGGCTCTAATCGCCAGTCTTTTTTCGTTTTTGTCAGAGTCCATGAATCCATCTAAATCAAAACGCCTCAACAGCCTTCATCGCATTCGCACGGCGAAATTTCATCCGCAGCAGGCGCAGCCATTCGTAGATGCGGTCCGCCTCTTTGGCGGAGAGCTCCTCCTGTTTGTAGACCGTTTGCAGGATCGGCTTCAGATAGCGATCGCCCTGCTGTTCGAACGCTTTCCAAGCCAGCTCCCTTTCTTCCGCAGGAATCGGCTCGAGCATCAGCTCGATATAACTTTCGAGATCGTAACCGTCGCGGTCCAGTTCCTCGATCCAAAGAAGAAGGTTTCTGCGTTGAACCCGGGTTTGCTCAATCAGCTGGTCCAGCTGTTCTCCTCGTGAGATTGCCTCAAGCAGCTTTCGCTTGATCTCCTGCTTATCCGCCTCCGCTTTCCGCTTCCGTTCCTTCTCCTCCAACAGCCAAGCATTGAACTCCAATGGATCAATCTTTCCCTCCACCCAAGTCAAAGGAAAAGTGCCGCTTTGTGAGGACTGTACGGTCAATGCGAGAATTTCTGCGCTGTACATGGTCGATTTGGTTCGGCCAAATCCCGGCAGCTGCAGCAGCTCTTCTTCCGTTTGGGGAACGAATGTGCTGATCATTTTGAGCAAACGGTTCGTTGCAATGATGAACTGTGCTTTGCCCTCTCGCGACGCCTGCTTCCATCGCCATTGACGAAGTGCCTCATAGAGCTCCTCATTTGAATGCTTTTCACTGTAGAAATGCAGCATTTGAATAAACGCGGCGCGTCCATCAAGTCCATCCACCTCACTTACGCTCATCTCAAGCATAGGGTGAAAGCCATCACACTGTTTCATAAATACGCGCTCACGGAAGGAGGACAGCATCTCATCCCATTGCAATCCTTCGTACCAAGTCTCCTGCTCTGAGTGACCATCTTCCTTGATTTCATTCCACATGACAACCCATGAGCCTTGATTTTCGCAGATCGATACCTGGGCCGTTCGGACTCTTCCCTCCTCCGTCGCTTTTTCCATACTGTTCAAAAACATCAGATTCAAATGCTTTCCCCTCCCGATATAATAGTTATTTTCAAACGCAAAAAAGCACCCTCCTACGGTAAGTAAGAGAGGTGCTTCCTCAGTTGACGTTTGAAATTAAATCGATCATAT
Source organism: Paenibacillus sp. PvR098 (assembly GCF_017833255.1). Classification (NCBI taxonomy): domain Bacteria; kingdom Bacillati; phylum Bacillota; class Bacilli; order Caryophanales; family Paenibacillaceae; genus Paenibacillus; species Paenibacillus sp. PvR098. The sequence continues at coordinate 4,428,989 of NZ_JAFIBU010000001.1, read as the reverse complement.
CACGGAGAGGATACGAAATCAAGCAGGTTTTGGATAAAAAGTTATGATAAGGGTTAAAATGAAATCACTAGTTGATCATCCAATCTCAAGGAGGTTTCAGCAATGGATTCGATCGACCGCAATCAAGACGGCTTTATTGAGGAAGCTCCTCAAAAGAAATATACCGATCTAAAAACCGTCGAATCCCAGCGTAACGACCTGACCGCCGAGGAATTTCCCGAGGGACCTTACGGAAGCAGCCTGCGAACCGAATCGCTCGGAAAAAGTACCCCATGGAGAGAAGACCAGCGGCCACAGCAGCGGTTTACTTATGAGAACCGGGAACTGCACGCGGGAATTTCACGCGAGTACCCGGGTGCTCATCCGACCCACGATTCATCCGGGGATGACCACGTGGACGAATGAATGCGACAAAGACAGCCCAATCCGCTATACGGCGGATTGGGCTGTCTTTTGTCATAAACCGATGGTTATACTTTCATAACGCCGCCTGTGCTGGCGGATGTAACAAGCTTGGAATATCGGGCCAAGTAACCGGTTTTTACTTTCGGCTCAAAGCCTTTCCAGTTCGCCTTACGACGATCGAACTCTTCTTCGCTGATCAGAAGCTCAATCTTGCGATTGGTCAGATCAAGCTCGATGATATCTCCGTCTTCTACGAATGCAATCGGACCGCCTTCCGCCGCTTCCGGGGAAATGTGACCAATGCTGATCCCGCGGGATGCGCCGGAGAAACGACCGTCCGTAATCAGACCAACCTTCGCGCCAAGACCCATTCCGACGATTTGAGAAGTCGGAGCGAGCATTTCCGGCATGCCCGGTCCACCCTTAGGTCCTTCGTATCGGATGACCACCACGTGGCCTTCCTTCACTTTACCGTTCGCAATGCCTGAAAGAGCATCTTCTTGGGAGTCGAAGCAAATGGCAGGCCCTTTATGGTAGCCGCCTACGGATTTGTCTACTGCACCGACCTTAATAATGGAACCGTTCGGAGCTAGGTTACCGAATAGAACCGCTAGTCCACCTTCCTCGGAGTGTGGGTTATCCAGCGTGTGAATGACATCCGTATTCAGAATGTCGCAACCGGCAACGTTCTCGCTCAGCGTCTTGCCTGTTACAGTGATACGATCGCCGTGGATCGCTCCCGGCTTTTTGAGCAGCTCGTTAATAATCGCGCTCACGCCGCCGGCGTTATGCACGTCTTCAATATGATAATCGGAAGCTGGCGCGATCTTCGCCAGATGCGGCACGCGCTTCGCAACTTCGTTGATGCGCTCGATCGGGTAATCGATCCCCGCTTCATGCGCTAATGCCAGCGTATGAAGAACGGTATTGGTGGAGCCGCCCATCGCCATATCCAAAGCGAACGCGTTGTCGATCGCTTCAATCGTTACGATATCACGCGGCTTGATGTCTGTTTTAATCAGCTCCATCAGCTGCGTTGCGGAACGCCTTACGAACTCTTTGCGCTCTGGAGCGACGGCAAGAATCGTACCGTTGCCTGGCAGCGCAAGGCCTAGGCCTTCTGCCAGACAGTTCATCGAGTTCGCAGTGAACATACCGGAACAGGATCCGCAAGTAGGACAGCCGTACTGCTCAAGCTCTTGAAGGCCCTTCTCATCAAGCTTGCCCGCTTGGAAAGCGCCTACGCCCTCAAATACGGAAGACAACGAAATCGAACGGCCATCGCTAGTTTTACCCGCTTTCATCGGCCCACCGCTTACGAAGAGGGTTGGAATATTGACGCGCAGGGCACCCATCATCATACCCGGTGTAATTTTGTCACAGTTCGGGATACATACCATACCGTCGAACCAGTGCGCGGAGACGACAGTTTCCAAGGAATCGGCAATAATCTCACGGCTTGGGAGGGAGTATCTCATTCCGATATGCCCCATCGCAATCCCATCGTCTACGCCAATTGTATTGAATTCAAACGGAACGCCGCCTGCTTCACGGATCGCTTCTTTGACGATTTTCCCGAATTCCTGCAGGTGAACGTGGCCGGGAACGATATCAATATAAGAATTGCAAACCGCAATGAACGGCTTGTCGAAATCTTCTTCTTTGACGCCGGCAGCACGCAGCAAGCTGCGATGAGGGGCGCGATCAAAGCCCTTCTTAATCATGTCACTTCTCATTTTACCTTTGGACATTTTCTTAAAAGCCTCCGTTTCTATTCTATGAATCGCTTCATTCTATAAATGGTATCGCTTCTACCGATTGTATCATGTTTCGCACGAAATGAAAACGAAACGCATGGTCAAAATAATGCTAATCTCTTCTACGCTCCGACTTTTTTGGCGAAGCCTCAGAAAATCTGTTATAATTCGAATAACTTACAGAAGCTTGAAACGGAGGAAAGCAGAAATCATGGATTTTGATTATTTATACGACGGTACGGAGGAAACGAAAACAAGGTTCGTTTGTTTTGTCGGAGATTCGCTGCGGAGATTCGACTTGGCCATCACAACCACGAACCGTTTCTACGGAAAGAAGATGGTCACGGATTTGCAATCCGGCCGCACGGCTGTTATCGGGCCGGACGATCTGGAGGCAGAAGGCTATTTGGAGCACGTATACAAGGTCAATGAGGAAGAAGCGGCGGAACTCACGATCTTCTTATCGGAAATCGTCGGGCCGGTCAACTTTACGGATATCTAAATGAAGAAAGCCGATCTATAGCTCGATAAGGAGCACCGATCGGCTTTTTTATGATGATCGCTTCATTAAATCTTCACGCGCCGGCGTGAAGGAATCGAGCAGCGCGCGGCTCTAAAATTTTCCACTTTACACCTGGCTCCGCATTTCCCAATAATAATGTGACTCATCCGCTGCGTTTCCGCTCATAGGATGATTGGATTATGAATGCGATTCCCATGGAAAGCTCATCGTGAGGTAGTCCGCAAATTTTTTACTGTCTTCTCTGCGCAATCGGCGCATCTCGGCACGGTGCACAGCCGTTTCGTGAAGCCTTATCTCCTCTTCCGTTTCGGGAATGACTGCTGGGATGACGACGGGCTTCTTATTGTCATCGAGCGCCACGAAAGTAAGGAATGAAGTCGCGGCAATCGAGCGTTCTCCCGTTATCAGATCCTCGGTGATGACCTTAACAAAGACCTCCATAGAGCTTCTGCCAGTCCAGGTTACGAATGATTCCAAGCATACCGAATCCGTGGTTTGAACAGGTGACAAAAAGTCGACAGAGTCCGTCGAAGCCGTAACGACGTTTCTACGGCAGTGCTTGGAAGCCGCGATAGAAGCGATGTCATCGATATATGCCATCAGCTTTCCGCCAAACAGCGTATTGTGATTATTGACATCCGTCGGAAACACTCGGGATGTTTTGTAGCATCTGGATTCCTTCACATATCTTTGTTCCATATGTAGTCCACTGGCTCCTTCATGTTCGTGTACACGACCCGTACCCAAACGTACGTTGTGAACACATTATGCAGGTTAACCCATATGTTGTCAATGCTATGTCCATGTGCGTATGAACTGAACCCGCTTAATCTCAGAGAGCGTTCCCTTCATTAATTAAACTTCGTATTATACCATAATTTGTAATCACTCAGCTCATGCTGCCCATGAATTCCGTTAGACGAAAAAAAGAACGTTAGAACTGCATATCCGCAGCCAGACGTCCTTTTCCAGACCATCAATGAAGGTATAGTCACACGTTTGATTAGATTACAACTCTACGATGGCTTTGATCACCTTGGAACTTGGATCCAGCCATGTCTCGAAATGATCAATCATGGTGCTAAAGTCGGAACGATGAGTAATATAAGCGTCTAACGGAATGCTGCCTTGCTTGATGGAACGAATCACGTACTCAAAATCTTCGCGAGTGGCATTACGGCTGCCCATTAAAGTAAGTTCGCGCTTATGGAATTCGGGATCGTCAAATGAAATGTCTGCCTTCACTAAGCCGACATAGACCAGCTTCCCGCCATGAGCAGGATAACGGAATGCCTCGGTCATGGACCTTGCATTTCCTGTAGCATCGAATACGGTTGTGGGAAATTCTCCACTCGTAATACTCGCAATTTGGTCCAGAGGGTTTTCCAGCGCGTTCACTGTGTAATCCACCTTCGCCCACTCGGAGCAAAACGCGAGCCTCTCTGGATTTACATCCATAGCGATCACCTTTGCGCCCTCTTGCTTGGCTAACGCCATCACGCCTAATCCGATCGGACCCGCGCCAATCACGAGAACGTACTCGCCTTGCTTAATCTCCGCCCGTCTAATCGCATGGGCTCCGATGCTTAATGGTTCAATAAGCGCCGCATGATCTAAGCTAAGTCCCTCGATTTTAATTAAAAGATGATAGGAAACGGTCATAAACTCAGCCATCCCGCCGTCCTTATGTACCCCTAGCACCTTCATGTTTGTGCAGCAGTTCGTTTTACCGTTTCGGCAAGCGATACAGCTGCCGCACTCCAGGTACGGAATGATGGATACGATATCGCCAGCTTGGAATGGAGCTGAAGCATCTCCCAAACCGACAATTTCCCCTGACAGCTCATGCCCCAATACCCGGGGATAGCTAAAGAAGGGTTGATTTCCTTTATAGGCATGCATATCGGTTCCACAAATGCCAATGCGTCGTATACGGACTAAAGCTTCCCCCGGCTGACTGACTGGCGTTTCCGCTTCTGTATAGACCAAATGGTTAGGCTGTTCACACACTATTTGTCTCATGGATAGATTCTCCTTTAGGTTTGAGCTTTGGCCGTCCGGTATTCTTGAGGCGTAAGACCAAAATGTTTCTTAAACACTTTGTTAAAATAGTTCGGGTTTTGATAACCGATCTCCATCGCAATTTCATAAATCTTCATGGTGCTGAGCATCAGCAGCTGAACCGATTTTTCCAGCTTCAAGCGGGTCATATATTCGCTGATGTTCTCACCGGTTTCCAGCTTATATATCCGTGACAGGTAAGCCGGATGCAATCGCAAATGGTCTGAAATTTCCTGCAGCGATATATTTTGGGACAAATTCGCCAGCATATATTTTTGTGCACCCTTTACGATCCCTGCTCTGGCTGTTCTTGACTCCTGCATTGCGCTTGCATGGAACTTTTCGTAAACATTTCGGACCCATCCCCTTAGATGCGCGACGGTATAGGACGGGGTCAATTCCTTTCCTTTTACATACTCCTCATCAATGATGTCGGCAAGCTTCTTCCCATTCTTATGCGCAATGAAAGAAAACGCAGAGAAAATAAAGAAGAACGTTTCCGTAATATGCTCGGATGATTCCGCCCAATGCAGCTCAAGCTCCTCCAAAGCAGCCTCCAGCTTTTGCTCAACAGCCTCCCAGTGACCGGCTTCAAGTAAATTCATCAGTGTAGGCGGCTCATACAGCCGATTCAGCATTTGAATGTCAACCGCATCGGATTTGTCCATCATATAGACGGGGAGATTTTGCTCCGAGCCAATTCTTTTCCGGAACACAAGGAGCAGGTTATTATACAGATTTGTAAGCGACTCCGGAAAAACGCCCCATTGACCTACTAGCACCGAAATCCGTTTTTTCAAATATTGCTGCACATTTAATTGAAACTCGGTCGTTAAATGCTCAACAAGCGCATCGCGACGATCAGGCAAACTGTCGTTTTTGGGGATGAGTACGAGAACCAAATATTCATGAACATCCTTGCACTGCCACACTTGGAAATGCTCCTCGAACGTTTCAGTCGCCAAATTGCCGATCGCAAACTCCATAAGTGACATTTCAAAAGAATTATAATCGTTGAAGTCCTCTTTAAAACGGACCAGCGTCATCAGAATCTCATTCCCGGGGGCTACAGGCAGCTCCAGTAAACCTATCTTTTCCTGCAGCTTATCCAGCGATAATCGTTTTCCCTGCAGCAGGTCATGAAGAAACTCCCCTTTTAACCGGGGTAGATGGTCGCGCAGCACCTTCATCGCTCGTTCATATGCATCATTCTGCGAGCTTTCCCAGTGAATCTCCAGGATGACCTGTTGGACACGGTCCATCAGCTCCTCATCGCTGACCGGCTTCAGCAAATATCCGCTGATATGGTTTTGAATGCCGATCTGAGCATATTCAAATTCCGCATGTCCGGATAACAAAATGCATTTGGTTCGCCTCCACCGCTCTTGAATGGCCCCAACCAGATCCAGGCCGTTCATAACTGGCATATTAATATCGGTTAGGACAATATCGACAGGGTAAGTGTTTAAAATATCTAAGGCTTCCTTCGCCGAAAAAGCCTTATGTACCGTTTCTATACCCATGTCTGCCCACGGAATGGTAATAGCCAAGGTCTCCACAACACTGCTTTCATCATCTACGATTAGTAAGGTGAGCATCACCATTCCCTCCGTTCGCTATCATCAACGATTGTTTTTCCCCATGAAATAATGACCCGGAGCCCCTCCATCGGGGATGTCGAAAATCGAAGTCCTTCCTGCTTGTTAAATTGAAGCTGAAGCCTTTGATGCACATTCCATAAGCCGCACCCGGATTCTCCGTCCAAGGGCCGGGAAATACGTTCCAGCAGCTCCTTCAGCTTCTCTTCGGAAAGCCCGTTCCCATTATCATCAATCATGATCTTGTACTCGGTGTCGGTTACCTTGCCTTCAATTGAAATGATCCCATACCCCTCGATATTGCCTATACCATGGATGATCGCGTTTTCAACGATAGGCTGTATAAGCAGCCGGGGGATTTTGCTTTGCAGCATCTCTTCCGGAATGTCGATTTCGTAATGAAACCGTTCCATCCGCAAATTTTGAATATCCAGATAGCTTTGAACCAGCTTCATTTCATCCTCTAGGGTCGTCATTGTACTCTCCAGCTTGGTGATGTACCGGTAATATTGCGCCAAATTCAGCACCATGGCCGTAGCGGCCGATTTATCATTGATCGCGATCATATTTTTCACGAAAAACAAGCAATTATATAAGAAATGCGGATTGATTTGCGATTGAAGCTGCTTTAATTTGACCTCGCGAAAACGAATATTTTCCTTATATACTGTTTCAATCAGGCGTTGAATTTCAGCCGCCATTTCGTTAAAGCGATAAAATAAAAATTCAAATTCATTTTTTGGGTGGTAATTCAAACGGTAGGAATATTTCCCCCGATGAATCCCCTGCACGCCCTGCAGCAGCATTTTAATCGGAGCCTGCACCTGCTTGTAAAGAAAAAATGCGACAACCGCACTCAAGCCGAGCAGCAAAAACATTGCGAAATAAAACAAATTTCTTGTATGGAAAATAGGCTGCAGGATTTGATGGAGCGGCATATAATCGACCAAATACCATTTCAGGCTTTCGTTTTGCAAATAGTTAACAATATATTGTTCGCCATTCAGCGTTAGCAGCAGGTGGCCGCTCTTGTCCAGTGCCTGCTCATCCAAGTGCGCAGCGATCTGCTTAACCATCTCCATATTGGCTCCGCTGCTCGTGACCATGTCAGAGCCGGATTCATAAAGAAACGGTTCACCCTTGTTCTCGCTTTTGAACTCTGACAGCATAGTGACGATATTTTGCTTAGAGAATCTGACCTCAATTAACGATTCCGCGTCAAGCGGATTTTGATACGAAATAAGCGGACTCAAAACAAACTTCGTGAAATAAGAGTCCCCTTGCTCCGTCGGATGAAACTTCCAGCTGGTGGTCATATGGTTCAACAAATAATCGGGATTATATACGCCAGAGTAATCGTTAGAGTATGCCTGCTTCAGCCCGGGCAAATAAATCGTAATTCCATTCATCCAACGGCTCGTCGCGCTTAGCAAATTCAGGCTTCTTACGAGAGATTCCTGCAGCTCCAGCTGCCGAAGCGCATCAGGTCTTCCGCTAACCGAATTGTTCAATTCTTTAATTGCCGGATCTTTGCTCACAATAATGGATAAAATCGATAGCTGTTCTACGATATTATCCATTTGAGAGGATAGAGTGAATATACGGTTTAAGCTGGCCTCTTGTATTTCTTTTTCAATGACTTTGATAGAGGTTACATGGGAGTAGCCGTACAATATAATAGTAGGAATCATTAGCAACAGCACAAGCAATATAATTTTTTTATAGGTGGTCCAGCGATAATGCATCATGTCACTCTCCGCTATCAATCGATCTGCTTTTCTTACTGTAAATGAAATAGCGAGAAAATGCACTGCATTATTCGCATTCTAGCCTTTAACCGCACCGGCAGACAGACCGCTAACAATATATTTTTGCGTAATTAAGGAGATGACCAGAACCGGCAAAGTAATAATGCATGCAGCTGCCATCAGAGCTCCCCACTCGATCGAAGTGCCTGATATGAAGCCATATACCGCAAGCGGCAGCGGCTTAGTATTTTCCCCGGATAAAATAAGCGAAAACATAAAATTGTTCCAAGAAAATATGAAGGACAACAGCGCCGAGGTCACAATGCCGGGAATCGATACCGGTAGTACGACCTGAACAAACGTGCGCATTTTGGAGCAGCCGTCCATCCACGCGGATTCCTCCACCTCGGAAGGAAACGATTCAAAAAAAGGAATCATGACCCACATAATAAAAGGGAGCCCCAGCACGATGTGACTTAAAATCAAAGCCGCGTAGGTATCGATCAGCCCCACCTTATTAAACAAAAGATACCATGGCACCAAATAAGTGATCCCCGGTAAAATCTTCGCAATCAACACCGTTAACGAAAAATAATTCATTTGGTATTTGGCTACAGCATAGGCCGCCGGCAAGCCCAGGATCAGCGAGGCGATGGTTGACGCTACACCGATGACAAAGCTGTTTTTAATAAAAGTAATAAAGTCATACTCCCGAAAAACCATAAAGTAGTTTTCAAGCTGAGCTCCGAAGGCGAGCCATTTATCGGAAGAAAGAATTTCCACCTGCGTCTTGAAGGAGGCCGAAATCATCCACAGGAAAGGGATGGAAAAAAGGATAACCAGCACAAGCGTTAGAACGGCATAATACATTCGCATTCCTAGTCCAAGTCTCACTGTATTCAATGGAGTCCACCTAACCTTTTCTTAAGAGCGATCAATGTGACAATGACGATCATGATGATCAGGAAGAACAGCATCATCAGTGCGGAGGCCGACCCGAATTTGAAATAGTGAAACGCTTCCGTAAAGACCATCAGGTTTAATGTTTCTGAAGCGTAATTGGGACCGCCCTGCGTTGTCGCATAAATGGTATCGAACGTTTTCAACAAATCGACCAGCCGCAAAATGACCGCTGTTAAAATCGTCGGTATCAGCAGAGGCAGCGTAATATGGAAAAACTTCTGCATGGGACTGGCGCCATCCACACTCGCAGCTTCGTATGGCTCAGTAGGTAATGTCGTGAGACCGGCTACAACGATTAATACGATCATTGGCGTCCACTGCCATATATCGAGCAGAATCAAAGAAGGTAAAACCAAATCGACGGACCCGAGCCAAGCAAGAGGTTTGAAGTTCAACGACTTCAGGATTTGGTTAGCCAGTCCAATAGACGGCTCGTAAATTAACAACCATACCAAGGCAATCGACACTGGGGTTGCCACCATCGGCAGCATAAGAAACGTTTTCGCTATTTTTTGTCCTCTGAACTTGCGTGAAATCAGCACAGCAATTAAGACACCAAGCACCGTTTCGAAAAAAATACTTACTGACGCATGATAAAAGGTACGCCCTACGGAGCCCCAGAAGCGCTCATCGGTCAGCAAATGGGTATAGTTGCTAAGCCCTACCCACTTGGGCGGTGTATTTGTAGACATGCTCCACTCAAACAAGCTGATGCGAACGGTATAAACAATTGGAAATGCAACCATAACGACAATAAACAGTACGGCCGGTAAGGTAAATATCCATTTCATATTTCGATCTAGCCATGCGGAAACCATGAAGAGTCACTCCCTTTGAAGTAGCAGGTCGAAGAGGTATAGCTTCGACCTGCCCGCTTACCATTTTCCATATCCGATAATTATTCTTTTTATTATTTCGCTTTATCCTTATCGATAATGGCCTGCAGATCGGCATTCGCTTTATCCGCAGCTGCCTTGATGTCCTCGCCAAGCACTGCTTTGACGACGATCGTGCCTACCGCATCGCGCGCTTCGCCAACGCTGATGACCTGCGGAACGTTATGACCGATGCCGACCTTCATTGTTTCTTTGATAGCCTCTGCCAGATCCTGCGGATATGTTTCTGTGCCTTCCTTCATATCCCAAACGGAGTTTCTTGTGCCTGGAACGCCGTTTCTTTGAATCTCAAGCACATTTTCTTTGTTCGTTGCCCATTCAATGAAAGCCCAGGATGCATCCTTGTTCTGCGTGTTGGAGTTGATACCGAGCGACCAAGCCGCAACGTTAAACGGCTTTACGCCATTCTTTCCTGCAGGGAACATCGCAAAGCCGACTTTATCGCTGATTAACGATTTCTTCGGGTCGGTTACGTTCTGATATACAGCTGCAGTTTCCGTATAGAACGCTGCTTTCCCTTGGGCGAATATACCTGCCGCTTGCGGCCAAGCCATGTTCAGAACCCCTTGAGGCGCGTAATTTTTCAACAGATCGGCATAGATCTGGAAACCGCTAATCGCCTCCGGCGTATTTACCGCTGCGGTAGCTCCCGTCATGAGGTTGCCCTTTATAAAGTCCCCGCCCTCGGCAAACAGATAAGAGGATACGCCGACCACTAACGAATTGCGTTCTCCTCTGGAAACGAAGCCGTACATTTCGTTTGCTGGATCATGCACCTTCTTCGCCGCTTCCTTCAGCTCATCCAGCGTCTTCGGAATAGCGATGCCATGCTTCTCCAAAATATCCTTGCGGTAGTACATGACAAATTGGTCTGCAAAAATAGGGATGCCGAGTAGTTTATTATCCACAATATTCTCATCCACAGCAGATTTTACGAAATCGCCGAAATCATAGCCCGGGTCTTTTTTCACATACTCATCCAGCGGGGTGACCCAACCGTTTTTCGAATATTGGATTTTATCCATGTAAGGTCTAAACATGAATACATCCGGCGATTCCGATTTGGAAGTAAGCTGTACGGCTAGCTTCTGCTGAAGCTGGGTGTCGGAAAATCCTTGGATATCGACCTTCATCCCTGTCGACTCTTCAAACTCGGGCAGGGCCGCCTTGATCGTGTCCGTCCAAGGGTGATTCTGCACGAAGACTGTTATTTTTTTTCCTTCAAAAGGCTTTGCTGCAGCCTGTGGAGCCCCGCTGTTTTCCGCTGGTCCTGCGCCTCCGCTTCCGCATGCTGTCGTTAATAGAAGCGCGGAAGATACACAAGCAATCATGCTTTTCTTTAACATCCTCATTCTGTTTGTAACCCCTTTCATCTATTCTTTATACTTTCTGCTTTAATGATACGGTGTAACCAACTCCGTTTATATAGTAAATATTCTAGAATTACCTATTCTTTTTTTACTCAAAGGCTATCCCATTGAGGCTCACCGTTTAGGAATGTTAACTCCTTCGGTTCCGAAATCGCTCTAATATGGGAATGCGCCCGAACCTCGTTCAACAATGGTTCACTGATGATGATTTCCTTCAGCTCCAGCGTATTTTTGATCCAAACAACCTTATGCTGACAAGGATGGACCCCATTACACATTCTGACCGCCATGCGCAGCGCATCCTCCGAGGTAGACGCCAACATAGGAATTTTGACCGCCTGCACCTCGGTGCTTGTAAACGCATTGGTATACATGCTGATAAAATCGATTTTATCAAACAGCTTGCGTGTCGTAACATCCGCCATCCCAACGCCGTTCGCATTGCCGTGGGACGGCTCGGATACGTCAAGGATAGCGCATTTTTTGTATGTAGGCCCGCCGCTTGCATAAGGAGTGAAAAAGAGACCGGTCACATTCGGATCTTGGCCGTCACCGCTAATGTTTTTTCCAATCTCATCAATTACTAAAACATCGAACGCAGGAAGGAGAATGCGCCCCATTCTTGCCTTGGCCTGCTCAAGTAAGGCCTCCTCCCGCTTCAGCTCCATGATGTCCTCCTTCGGAATAACCTCGATGATGGAAGTATCTTCGTAAGCATTTTCTACAAGAGCCACACCAAACAAAACCTTGGTTCTTTCCATAATCATACGCGCCGCCTTGGGGATCAGCTCCGCAAAGCGACCAAAGCCCTGATTATGTAAAGAAGAAGCGCCTACCTGCTTTCCGAGTCCAATCACCAGCATTTTGCAAAGTCCGCTTTCAATAGGACCGCGAAAACAGGTATGAGGCTTGACCCTTGCAACGAATACGATGCCATCCGCCTGAAGCGCACTTGTGCAAACATAGACCGGAAGCCCCAACTCCAGCTCGCCAATCGCCTCCACCTCCATTGAGGCGTCGATGGGCACCCCCATAGCCTCCTCCGTAACGCCGAAGGAGGCCAGCAGCTCAGCTTGCCCCTCGGCTGTTGCTCCGCCATGGCTGCCCATGGTCGGAATAATAAAGGGGTGCGCGCCCGCTTGCTTTAGGTGATCCACGACCGACCTTGTAATTTCTGCCAAGTTAGCGATTCCCCGGCTGCCTACGCCCACGGCGATTCGTTTTCCCGACATATCTTTTAGGTGCGGCTTTATTTGGACACTCAGTTCTCCTTGTATATCCTCAATCTTTTCATGCTCGAAATGCTGATGCACCTTAAGAAATCGCGGCAAAGGTATCTCCGGAAATTTCTTCAGATCTAATGATTGCATGAACCTTCAGCTCCCTAAACATAATGCCCCTCGCCTTGGAGAGGGGCTAATTAAAACTAATGATACGCGGCTCCATGGCCGGATTATAGGGTAATCATTTAAGATCTCCCTATCTTTTTTTAATTTGGAAGACCCCCCCAATACTCCAGAGGGCTTTGGAGGTAAATCCGAATTTCTTCTTGAAACCCGCAGCATTCAAATGTTTGAGGACTTTCTGTCTGGAAAGCCGGTTCTTTTGTAGTTGATCGAGTGGTTGCATTTGCTTTATCATATAGAGGACATCCCTTCTGTGTGGTAGTGGTAGCTCAACACTCTCACTTTACCCATCAAAGCGGTGTTTTTTTCTATTCCTTCAAGCAGTAAATCCAATCGATCTCAAACCCACGTTGTGTTGTTAAGCAGACTTTCACTCTGCGAACTTTGAGTTACAACGAAAAAAAGTATTCCTAAAGAGATGAAAATATTTTCAAAACTCATTTTTTAACGGACAGTTAGGTATGCATCGATCCGTATTACGTATGGAAGGCAAGGGGGGAGTTGACGGTAGATGTTGGAAGAATCTATTCTTAAAGAATTGATCAAAAAGGCTCAGCAAGGGGATGAGCAAAGTCGGCAAGAAATCATTCAAAGCAACAAATTATTCGTGGAAAAGGTAGCCGCTAAAGTTTGTAAACGAATCATTTCGTGGAATGACGATGAAATGAGCATTAGCCTCATCGCTTTCAATGAGGCCATCGGCAGGTATAATGAATCACAAAACGATAATTTTCATAATTATGCGAAACTCATCATCCAATCCCGACTCATTGATTACTTCAGAAAGACGAACCGTCATCAGTTTTCTGTAAGCCTGGATTCTGTTACACAGGATCCGGATGGTGACCACTATGAGTCGAACCCGGCGGAGATTAAGCAATCCTGGGACCACTATAACGAACAACAGCAAATTCAAGAACGGATGGAAGAAATTCAAATTTACAGCTCTAGGCTAGAGGAATTCGGCATTTATTTTGAAGAGTTGGAAGACGCCTCTCCCGATCGTACAGATGCCAGAAACAATCTGATTCAGATTGCCCATGATTTTATAAGCTACCCTCATTTAGTTGAGCTTTTGATGAAAACAAAACAACTGCCCCTTAAGCAGATACTCGATTTTGTTAAGGTTAGCCGTAAAACAGTGGAAAGGGGAAGAAAATATCTGATCGCCCTTATTGTTATTCTCATTTCAGATGATCTCCCCCACTTGAAAGCGTCCATCGCATTTCCCGATTTGGAAAGGAGGGGTATTTCATGAAAGAAACCAAAGGACTTGTCATAAAGATTACGGACCAGTTTATCGTAGTGATGTGTGATGATGGAAAATTCCGCAATCTTCCCCTTCCAAAGAAAGTTCCTAGTGTAGGGGAACGAATCACTGTTCCGCTTCGCAAGAAAAAACGGATTCCATATTCATGGCTGTATTCTGCTGCAGCATGTCTTTTTATTTTCATTGGCTTAACGTTATTTATTCAAATGCAGCCCAAATATGATCATGTCATAGCGATTGATATCAATCCTAAGATGGAGTTATATTTGGATTCGGAAAGCCGTGTAGTTAAGGTCAAAGCTTTGAATTCAGACGCGGATCAAGTACTGAAGCAGTTCCCTTCGGGAAAAGTAACATTACATAATGCGATTGAACAGGTTCTTACAAGGTCGATTGCGTTAGGCTATATGAACAATGACAAAGATAATATGATCATGATCGCCATTGCAAAACTAAAAGGGGAATCCGTCATAAACTCGAGTACTATCGAGTCGGTTGTTACAAAGATCCTGCAATCAGAGCATATCCATGCTTTTCTCAAAGTGGAGCAAGCTGACGAGTCTTTATATGATGAATCTAAAGATAAAAGCGTTTCTCTCAATACATGGTTGCTGATTCAACAAGTTGAGCGGCTTGGAGTTCATATCAGCGTAGATAGAGCCGCTTCTGAGTCCTTGGCCCAGGTCTTACAAAAAGCGGGAATAAATAAAGAACAAATTTTTGAACCTATTCGGGTTTCTATAACTCAAGAGAAAATTGGTCATCAAGCTGCGGATCCAACGGGTGAACAAAAAGATCACGTCGAAAACACGAACCAACAAACGATTCCTACGGACACGTCTGTAGAAAATGAAAGCGGTACGGGAATACCATCCGATGTCGTAATAAATAATACACAGCAGCAAAAACCGATAGAAGCACCATCTCAGGATCAACGCAATAATACGAATCTCATGGAGCCTTCAGGGGCATCTGAGTCTTCCAAAGCGCACGACAGACCAGGGGCTTCCAGCACATCAGATATATCTGATACACCTAAGGCGTCCGATAGTTCCCCGACAACCGGCTCATCCGACACTTCAAGTTCGTCTGGTTTTTCCGGGTCGTATGGTTCTCCAGGTTCTTCGGGAGCCCCTAGTTCGTCTAGTTCGCCGGGATCTTCGAAGGCTTCCGGTTCGTCCGGTTCGTCGGGATCTTATGACTCGTCCAGCTCTTCCGGTTCTTCTTCAGGAGCCCCTAGTTCGTCTAGTTCGTCGGGATCTTCGAAGACTTCCGGTTCGTCCGGTTCGTCGGGCTCTTATGACTCGTCCAGCTCTTCCGGTTCCTCCAGCTCGTCGGACTATTCCGGTTCTTCCAGTTCATCTGGTTCATCTGCTCCGTCCAGTTCATCTGGGTCTTCTGGATCGTCCGATTCTTCCAGCTCGTCTGGATCATCTGATTCTTCTAGCTCGTCTGGATCGTCCGATTCTTCCAGCTCGTCTGGATCATCTGATTCTTCCAGCTCGTCTGGATCGTCCAGCTCGTCCGAAGATTCCGGTTCATCCGGCTCCTACGACTCGTCCGGATCTTCCGGGGATTCCAGCTCATCCGAGGCCTCTACATCCAGCAGGGGTTATTCTAGGTAAACACATAGCTATCAGCCCCATCTACTAAACAACCTTACTTCGGCATTTTGTTGGAGTAAGGTTGTTTTTATTCCACAAGCCATTTTTTATAGTCTCCCCGTATAGAATCAGTCGCTACCATATGAAAACATCATTGGTTTGGCAGGTTAGCATAACCTAAAAGTCACATGAAATAATTAATTGCAGTACTGTAGTCCCATAAAATAAATAATATTTTGATGATATATGTCGATCGACCCCCATTTATATACAACTAAAGTCGTATTAACAATCATGAAACTAAATAATACATATAAAAATGGAGGTCATGAACAAATGAAACAAAAAATTACCGCATTATCTATCGCATCCATGCTATTAATTACACCAATCCATTCTAGTTTTGCACAGACACACGGTGCAGGTTCTTCTGTGTCAGGAACGGAAACCGAAGCAAGCTCTGCTTCGGCGAACGACACGGCTTCACATACCGGATCTTCCGAATCGCGTTCAGAAACAGGTGCTAGCTCTGCTTCGACGAACGACACAGCTTCTCAATCCAGCTCTTCCGAATCGCGTTCAGAAACAGGCGCTAGCTCTACTTCCACGAACGACACAGCTTCTCAATCCAGCTCTTCCGAATCGCGTTCAGAAACAGGCGCTAGCTCTGCTTCAACGAATGACACGGCTTCTCAATCCGGTTCTTCCGACTCTCGTTCGGAAAAAGGTGCTAGCTCTGCGCCGACTAATGACACAGCTTCTCAATCCGGTTCTTCCGAGACTCGCACGGAAGCCGGAGAAAACACTTTTTCTACAACTGCTGCACATAATGGAGCAACTTCTTCTGAATCACGTTTGGGGGATGGTAAGGAAGGATTTGATTTTGACATAACGGAAAAACCCTTTGATTCCAGCTTCGAAGAAGTCATGAAACTGTCATGGAGCGTGGAGGAATTCCGTTCTAAGATAGATCCTTCTGCTTATGAGCAATATCTAAAAGAACAGCAGGCTGAGACGAACCTCTTCGAGTTGAAACAAAACATCGATTACAATTCAACCATTGCCAACTTCCAGCAATTATTGAAGGCAAGCCCGGATAACAACAACCTGTATGTTGAATTAGCTTTAACATACCTGGCGAACGGTGACCTCAACAATGCCAAGGAGATTGCCAAACAACTTGATGTTAGAGCACCGGAAAGCTATCTTTCCTTGATTGTAAAGGCAGAAATGGCTGGACGCCAAGATAAGTCAGATGAGAAACAACTTTATCTTGAGCAAGCGGTAGAGAAAAATCCGACTAGTGCGGTTGTACGATTTAAACTCGGTGAAGAGTTAGCTAAAGCAGGTAAATCTAATGAAGCGATTACTCATCTTTCGACCGCAGCTGCACTTAACCCGAAAAATCTATTGGTCTTTGAAGAGTTGAACAAAGTATTTGCACAAACCAATAACACTGAGCTTAAAACATTCGTAAATGGAGTTGTGCCCAAATTTGAAGTCCTTCCATTTATTGAAAATGGGTTTACACTGATGCCTGCTCGTGCAATTGCAGAATCACTTGGAGCTAATGTGGAATGGGAAGAAGCATCGCAACAAGTCTCAATTCAGCGTGGAGAAACGACGATTCTACTAACAAATGAGAGCAATGCAGCTATTGTGAACGGTCAAGAATTTACAATTGATGCGCCTGCCAAGATTGTAAACGGCAGCATGGTACTTCCGCTGCGTTTTGTAGCTGAATCACTTGGTGCAAAGGTAGATTGGAAAGCCGAAAGTCAAATGATCGTGATTTCTGAATAAATGAGATAAACAAACGATTGATCAGCCGAACGGGGGCGTTGTTTCCTGACCCAAGGATATCCTTGGGTCGGGCATCCGCCATTATAACCAAAAAAACAACGAAAACTTTGCGCCTAGCCCTTATACTATGCGTGGATGACCGTAATGCAATTGTGCTGGTTGGCCCATTGTTTGAGCGTATGAACAGTTTCATCGGGCGCAATTTCGAGATGACACAAGGGGTGTAGGATATGTTATTTTTTTCTTTTCTTTTTTACGGTTACCTGGTTTATGTATACGATGTAATAACCGTATTATTTCAGGGGATATCAGGATAATACTTACCCATACTGTTCATTTCTCCATTTGCTAGAACGATTATAAATTTCCAAATCATGTGAAGGAATGTTCAGGAAAACTTGAACAATATTTTTGTCGAATTGCTTCCTGCTCTGATACCACAGTTCTTGTTTGGCCTCTTGAACGGATAACCCCTTCCGATGAGGGGTATCTTGGAGCATATGATCAAAAACTTCAAGAATAGAACAAATTCGCGCGAAATTCGGAATGAACTCGCCACGTAAGCCATAAGGATAACCAGCCCCATCCCATCGTTCACGATGAAATTTAATAATTTCAATGATGTTAAGATCATGAATTCCTTCTTTATGCGCCAAATTTGCTCCAAGAACAGGATAACGTTTCATGGTTTCCCACTCTTCTACCGTTGCATCTGTATCCTTATTTAAAATATCAGTAGGAATAAAAATTTTTCCAATATCATGCAGAAGGCAGCCTACTACCAAGCTGCGTGTTTGTTCCTGATTATAATGGAGATGGGAAGCCAATATTTTGGCCAGCTTTCCAACACGCATACAATGTTCGTAAATACTTAGTTCTTTCTTCATTAATCGAAACAGTATGTAAAGCAATCTTTCATTTTTCATTTCATAGGTCCTCCATACCGCGAAGCGTTATAACCTGCTTCGTGTGAATCCATCTTGAATATACAATTAACTGGTCTTTTTTTCCTTTTTGTTTGATAATGCTTTATAAATGAGTTCCATTTCTTCTTTAAGGTCCATGGCCCTCTCAAATTCAAAATTAATACGGGCTACCTTTAATTCAACCTTTAGGCTAATGTAATGGTCTTTCAATTCCTCATACGTTTTGTTTTGAATCTCCTCTAATCCCATCCCAGGAACTCGGCCAAGGTACATTTCACTCTCTCCTCTATCACTATGATATTTCACAAATGATGGTCAGACTCATCTACTTAGAGTGACGATGAAAGAATGCTACACAAAAAAAACGTCCCAAAACCAAAAAAATCCTCCGAAATTGGAGGATTATTGATCCAGGTTTCGGTAACTGGCTGGCATAGTGTAATCACACTGAAGCCCCTGTAGCTTTGCGACCCCACTTTTCAATGGGTGTGCCTTTATCGACTTTTCAAGGAAGACTTGTCAGAAAACTATATATTATTAAACAATATTCGACATCATAAATCAAATTCCTTTTTTTAGTAAAAATTTTCATTTTTATTCTATTATTGTGTGAACAAAAGGGCCATTTCCTCAAGTAGAAAAATCCACTTTGGGAACAGCCCCTCTTGTATTATTATAGTAAATTGAACTTCTAGCCAATCAACTTTAACAGGCTTTCGAATTCAAGGTCCAAAAATATCTTTTCGGCTGTTTCTCTTTTAATACTCAACACACATTCATTCAGATTGCAATCCAATGGAGTGTCTTTTTTGATTGTCGCCAATGTTTTTGAAAGTATCAACATGTCTCGGTCAATTTCGATTTTTTTTCTGACCGATGGGGAAACCTTATCTAAATTATTAAGTACCTCTTCAACAGAGGAAAATTCCTGTATAAGCTTCAAAGCCGTCTTCTCGCCAATTCCACGGACTCCAGGATAATTGTCACTGGTATCTCCCATCAAACCTTTTAAATCTACCATTTGAACAGGAGTAATTTGTTTCTCTTCCCATAACATTTGAGGAGTGTATAAGCAATAATTAGCTCTGCCTTTTTTCATGATCGCCACAGAGATTTGCTCCGTTAATAATTGAAGCATATCATGGTCACCCGTCAAAATGACAACTTCCGATTCAGAACTCAAAAGAAATGACAGGGTACCGATGCAGTCGTCCGCTTCGTAGTGATGAAGTCCAAAGTTTGGAATACCCAATGAAGTGACCACGTCTTTTACTAGGTCAAATTGTGGAATGAGCTCTTCCGGCGGCGCGATCCGGTTGGATTTATATTGATCAAATAATTCAGTCCTGAACGTTTTGCTGCCCATATCCCAGCAGCAAATGATATGAGTTGGATTATATTCTTTTATCGCATCGAATAAATACTGAACAAATCCATAAATAGCATTGGTCGGAACACCTGCCGTCGTTTTTCTTATGTATCCACTATAAGACGTGGCATAAAAGGCCCTAAACAACAATGCCATACCATCAATAATTAACGTTTTATTAGCTGATTGCATGAATTCACTCTCCGGTAGATGTGATCTTTATCTTATCTATACTATAACATCCACCTTGTTTCGTAAATACACAGTGATATCCATATGATCCTTGGTAAAGGGAGCCAGACCGTGCTGCCCCTTTCTTTGTATCTGTACTAAGAAAAAAACAGCCTATTGAGGGAGTCAATAGGCTGTTATCACAAGCTCACATTGCTATTCAATTCTTATTCTGCCGTCTCTACCTTTTCCCAGGTTCCGCTGTCGGCACTTTTCAGAATCGCTTCAATCAGAAGCATGCTTTGGTAGCCGTCTTTAAAAGAAGCGATCGTATTCGAAAGAGGCGTTTGATCTCTTACTGCTGAATAAAAGTTCTCCATCGTGTTCTTTAGGCTTTCCGGCCAGCCCTCCTCATGACCGCCAGGATAATGAAGGAAAGGATGTGCCTCTTTTTTCACAAGAGTCGGGTCTCTAAATACCGTTTCATTCGGCTTGTCCCTGTAACCGATCATCAGACGCGAAGACCTCTCCTGATTCCATGATCCGGAAGCTAAGGCACCGTCCAAATGGAGATCCAGAGCGTTTTTACTTCCCGCGGTCACTTGAGAAACCGTAAATACCCCTTTTATGCCATTATCGAATTTGACCAGGACAGAGCAATAATCTTCCGTGCTGATGTCCACTAGCTCAGCATCGTTTGCCCCGCCTTCTTGAAAAGCCGTCTGTCCTATCCGCTGCTTGTAGCGCTTGGGAATAATGGTTGATATATCTGCCATTACTTCCGCAATTTTGAAGCCTGTTACGTACTGCGCCAAATCAAACAAATGGGAACCGATATCCCCGAGTGCTCGCGCCCGCCCGCCATATTCGGGTTCAATCCGCCAGTTATAATCCGTATCATACAACAACCAATCCTGCAAATAATTCCCTCTAACGATCCGAATCTCGCCCAAATCATTATCCTGCGCCATGCCTCGCAAATGTTGGACCATCGGGAACTGACGATAATTGAAATTGATACCGGTGACCAAATCTCTTTCCTTAGCCAAATGGTACAATTCCTTCGCTTCCTCGCAGGTCAGTGTTAGAGGCTTCTCCGAGAGCAAATGCTTGCCATGAAGTAAGATTTGCTTATTCATCTCATAGTGAAGATAATTCGGCGTACAATTGTGAATCACATCAATGTCCTTATCCTGAAGTACATCCATTATACTCCCGTATGCTTTTGGAACGTTTACCGATTCGGCAATTTCTTTTGCTCTTTGTTCACCACTTTGCACGATTGCGGTAACTTCGGCATATCCGAGCCGTCTGACCGCTTCGATATGAGCCCGTCCGATAAACCCGGCTCCTAGTATCGCTGTTTTTATTTTCCGCATATGGTCACATCCCGTCACAAGGCGCATCGCTTCTTTTCGGAACGCCACTGCTAGTATGATATAAAAAATTGCTAATTTATAGTGAATCCCATATATTTATTAACCCGTTATGGATCGCTCCAATCATTAACGATTCGATGAAACAGCAAAAAACAAGCACCCACTTCATCCGATTCAAGCTGATCTCTTGATCGGGTCTTTGGGGGTGCTTGTTCCTTTAATCCAAGGGTTTGCGCAGTCTGCCTCGCCTATGCCAAACCTTTCGTTTTAAAAAATTGTCCAATTCGCCGAATTGCCTCTTTAAGCCTCTCTTCCTCTTGGACCAAGGCTATGCGAACATAACCCTCTCCTTCTTTGCCGAACGCATCGCCTGGAATAACCACAACCCCGGCCGAGTACAGAATTTCCCGGGAAATTTGTCGAGAAGTCCACCCGTCAGGAATCCGCGCCCAGATGAACATGGTCGCTTTCGGTCTGTCAATGTCCCAGCCTGCCTGGCGAAGACCGTCGATGACGATGTCTCTCCTTCTCTCGTACGTGCCTGCAACAGGACGGCTATCCGGACTCATGTCCTCCTCCAAAGCGGCAATCCCTGCTTGCTGTACCGCCAAAAACACGCCGTAATCGATATTCGATTTCAGCACGCGAAGCGCACGAACCGCATCGGATTGACCCACCATGAATGCAATCCTGCACCCCGCCATATTAAAGCTTTTGGACAGAGAATGGAATTCCACGGCTACATCCTTCGCACCCTCGACTTCCAAAATGCTGGGCGGTCTAAACCCGTCAAAAGCCATCTCGGAATAGGCCAGATCATGCACGATCAGAAGTTCGTGCTTTCTTGCATAAGCGACAAGCTGTTCAAAGAACGAAAGTGTCGCAACGGCAGACAAAGGATTGCTCGGGTAATTCAATAGCATAAATTTGGCCTGCCTTGCCATTTCCTCAGGGATATCTTCCAATCTGGGCAAAAAGCCGTTATCCGCGCGAAGCGGCATAAAATAAGGCTGCACGCCAGCCAGCACCAGGCTCGCCGCATAAATGGGGTAGCCCGGGTCAGGAACCAATACGTGATCTCCCGGATCGGTCACCGCCATGGCGAGATGAGCTAGACCGTCCTGCGAGCCCATCAGGGTGACAATCTCACTTTCGGGGTCCAGTGTAACGCTGAAGCGGTGCTTGTACCATTCCGCAACCTTCTGTCTGAACTCGGGGCTTCCTTCAGAAGTCGGATACCCATAGAGCATGGGGTTGGCTGCTGCATCCGCAAGCGCCTGCATCACCCGTGCCGAAGGGGGACGGTCGGGACTGCCGATACCCAAATCGATGACATCGACGCCGCGTTCCGCTACCTCCTTTTTCCACTGTGCCATTTCAGAAAAAATAGCCGAACCCAGTTCGGCCAAACGTTTTGATTCCAGTCGTTTCATGCGACAAACCTCTTTTTTATGGTAGTGGATATTCAAAACAAACGATATAGGCTTAGTTATCAAATGATCGTTATCTAACCGCCAGGCCGGAAACATCATGCACAAGCGTCATCATGGCGATCAGAAACGCAGCAAGCAGCACATAGGAGATACCGAATTTCCAACGAGAGGCAGTGGGCACCTCGTAATATTTATCGTTCTCGTAATGTGTGTAGTCGATTCGGCAGTGGATCATCAGATGCAGACCGTCCTCCTTCTGAATATGCTCCAGTCGGGTCACGTAAGCCCTCTTGATGATGCCTTGGCTCATCATGGGCACCGTACCTTGAAAATCAAGGCCGTCCCACAGCACCTTCACGTACTGCTGCCCGTCCTCCAGATTGGAATAAGTAATGAACGGAAGCTCTCTTTTGTGCTCTGTTCCGGGAATGATATACCCTTGCGCGATTAATGGCTCCGCCGGAACGAGAAAGCTCGCCGTCACTAAGCGTTCCTCACCTTGATTACGGTTCTTGACATACTTTTTGTACAGATCGTAGGCAAACATCGCCCAAATAATAAAAAATAAAATCGAGCGCAAATAAACGATAATGACCAACCCGCCGATCAGACCGACCAGCCAAAGCCAACGAGTTACGGCCGTGGCAATACGCCCGCCGTCCAGCGGATGAATCGGCAGCAAATTGATCAGATTCAAGAAAAATCCGACATATGCCAAAGTATAGAGCAACGGATGCTCCCATACATATGCCGCGCCAAACGTCGCAACGGCGCCGATCGTCCCAAGCACTGGTCCCCCCATCGCAACGTAAGCCTCCGTCACCGCATCTCTCGGATGTCTTTTCATATTGATCAGGGCACCGAGAAAAGGAATAAATATGGGAGCCGTCACCGGCAATCCTTTACGCTTGGCGGCCCATACATGCCCAAGCTCGTGTACTAGCAGCAGAAGCACCACACCTAGGGCGAAGCCCCATGGGTATATAATGGCATATGCTCCTACAGAGACCAGCATGGAAACCAGCGCGCCTCCTGCTTTACCAAATTTAAGCAGAGAAAGTAAGCCCTTGCCTTTGGTCAGCAGGAATGCCGCAGCGGCTCCTATATACCATATCCAATTACTTTTTTTCGATTTTCGACTTGGCTGCAATCCTCGATCACGCTCCTTTTAGGCTTTCGTGCCGCCCCACACCTCGTCATACGCTTCCGGCTTGAATCCGACCGTTACTTTGGAGCCATCGGTCACAACCGGGCGCTTGATCAGCTTGCCGTTGGACGCCAGCAGCGCGATCTTCTCCTCATCGCTCAGAGTGGGAAGCTTGTCTTTCAGCTGCATTTCTTTGTAAACTTCTCCCGATACGTTAAACCATTTCTTGATCTCAAGACCGCTCACGGGAATCATTTCTTGCAATTGGGATACCGTTGGAGGCTGCTCAACAATGTGAATGGCTTCCACATCCCACCCGTGCTCTTTCAACCACTTTACCGCATTACGGCATGTACCGCATTGCGGATATTGATAAACAGTTAATCTTTGGCTGATGCTCATCTGATCATCCTCGTCCCCTTGCACTATATATTCCTATACAATCCATTATACCGATGATAGCATCTCCCCTGCAAATCAGCCGCTTCAAGCCCATAGTTGAAATAGAATGATGCAGCGCAGATAATGGAAAACAATACCTCAGCTTTACCATCGCTATGGTGTAAGATCTGTCGTTCAGTCGTCATACGACATCAAAAGAGGAGATAAGCCGCAATGCTTTACTTTATTAATTTGGTTTACAACCTATTAATTCCTCCCGGAATCTTTGTGCTTTTGTTATTGCTTGTCGCGTTATGGCTGTATTATCGCGTCGGCCGCAAATCGTGGCTTGTTCCATTGACCCTTGCTTTCCTTCTATACTTGTCATCGATCCCGCTGATCGGCGAACGGCTCTCCAGTCACTGGAGGATCGCTACGCCCCACCGGCATCCATTGAAGGAGACGCCTACGTCGTGCTAACCGGAGGAGCCACATTGCAGAGACTCGCCTTGGGCGTGCCTGAACAGGCCATCCTGGTGGACGATCGAAGCCGCACAACGCAAGAAAACGCTCGATACACGAAAGAATTGCTTGTGCAGCATGGGCTGGCGTCCAGTATTAATCACTTCCGCTTTTCACCTGGCAAGGTCAGTCAAACATTTTAATGAACAACAAGTGGAGGTTATCCCTTATCCGGTTGGCTAATTGTTAAGCAAAACTGATAGCGGGTTAACAGGCAGATTATTCGTGCCGGTCTCTACCGCAATGAATCAACTACGCCTTGCACTAAAAGAGTATTTGGGTATGCTGCAATAGCTCTAAGGAGCGCAAAAACCGCCGGTTCTTTCGAAGAACGGCGGTTTTTACTTTATTCATTTCATTCCAAGCCTTCTAAGCACCGCTGCAGATCCAGTGGCAGCGGTGCATTAAATTCCATCCATTGATGGGTAATAGGATGAGTTAAGCCCAGCGTTATGGCATGAAGTGCGTGGCGATCGATCGCAGTTGATGGCGATTGCTCTTCCGATCCGGCTTCCAAACCGTACAGCTTGTCACCGAAGAGCGGGTGGCCCAGATGCTTCATATGAACTCGAATCTGGTGGGTGCGACCGGTCTCCAGCCGCAGACGAATGTACGTCGCATTTCGAAAACGGCGCTCTACACGATAATGAGTTATAGACGGGTAGCCCGATTCGGTGACGATACGAAGATGCGGCGACAGCGGATCCCGATCAATCGGAGCATCAACGGTACCTTCGTCAAGTGCAACTACTCCATGTACCAAGGCTACATACTCTTTTTTCAGGCCATCCGATTGCATTTGTTCGGAAATTTGCTGGTGAACGTACGCGTTCTTCGCAACGGCGAGTGCCCCTGATGTTTCCTGATCGAGACGGTGGACCGGGCGGAAACGGAATCTCTCCCCTTTTTCCATCCAGTAATGAACCACTCCGTTGGCCAGTGTCTCCGTGTAATGTCCGTGCGTCGGATGAACGATTCGGCCAGCCTCTTTATTCAGCACCAGCAGCTCCTCGTCCTCGTAGAGAATATGGATCGGAATCGGCTGCGGCAAAATATCATCGGACGTCTCTACTTCCATGCGAGCCTCTACCCTGTCACCTGTCCGTACCTTCACATCGATGTACTTGCGCTCACCGTTCAGCATAATGCCCTGCTCCGTCATCTTCAGCCTGGACAACAGCTTTCGGGAAATCCCCATTCTCTGCTGCAACACCGTGCGAAGGAGCATCCCGTCATCTTCCGAAGGCACAATGTATTGAAGAGGTTTGTAATATTCTATCATTTGCGGCGAAACACCTTTGCGCTGCGTGCATACTCCACGTCCGGAATACCTGCACGGCTGTTAGCCGACCTTGCCACAGTGAAGAACAAATCCGAAAGCCGGTTCAAATAGCGGCGTACTTGCTCATTGATCGGCTGCGTGCGGGCCAGCGTCACCACCCGTCGCTCCGCCCTGCGGCACACGGTCCGGCATACGTGCAGCGTAGAGGAGGCCTGACTTCCTCCCGGCAAAATAAACCGCTGAATTTCCGGGGCTTCCGCATCATATTTATCAATCCACGTTTCCAAACGGTCCACCATCTCCGCCGTGACCTTGTATGGACGCAGCTCCTGCTTCAGCAGCGCCAAGTCCGAACCGCAGTCGAACAACTCATGCTGAATTTCAAGCAAATCGGCAAGCAAATCCGCGTCCCGTTCCGGATCAAGAAACCCCATCGCCTGACCGACGAAGCAGTTCAGCTCATCGACCGTGCCGTATGCCTCTACTCGAACGTCGTCCTTATCCACGCGTCCCCCGATAACACCCGTTTGACCTGCATCGCCCGTTCTCGTATAAATTCTCATCCGTTATCCCTCCTTGCAATCTATCATCTCATATAAACGTTCCATATCCAAATGCTCCCTTACATGCGCGGCCAATCGATCGAATGCGGCTTCACGGCGCTCCTGAAAACGCAGTTCGGCCTTCTTTGGCTCCAGCCCTTTACTTTCGCGAATCCGGTTTAACCACGCACGGCGGAAGTCGTCATTATGTAAAATACCGTGCACATACGTGCCGAAGAGGCGACCGTCTCCGTTCACGACCCCATCGGCAGCAGTGCCCGTATCATCAACCGATGGCTGCAGAACAAATGGGTGTTCTACCGGTTCAAGAAAAGAAGTTTGTCCCATATGAATTTCATAGCCTGTGATCGGAAAACGCTGCCCCTCTTCGGCATACAGTCCCGTTGTTCCTCGCGTTTGCACCGTCCTCTTCTCCCGGGCAAAAACGGTTTCCGTCGGAAACAGACCAAGACCTGTCAGCTCCCGCTGATTCGATTCCACCAGCTCCGGGTCCAGCAGCCTGGAGCCAAGCATCTGATAGCCTGCACAGATGCCCACAATCCACCCGCCGCTCTTGGCATAATCGAGCAGCTTGCGGTCAAACCCGACCTCGCGCAAATAAAGAAGGTCGTCGACCGTGTTTTTACTTCCCGGCACGATCACGGCATCCGGCTCACCGAACTGTTCCGGCGTCTCTACAAACCGCAATCGAACATCCCCCTCGTACTCAAGCGGATCGACATCCGTGAAGTTGGAAATGCGCGGAAGGCGAAGCACCGCAATATCCAGCATGCCAGGCAGCCTCTCCCCTACTTGACGTTCTGCCAGCTTGCGGTCGAGTGAAGCGGAATCCTCATCCTCGAGTTCAAGCTGGGGCAAATAAGGAATAACCCCCAGCACCGGCTTGCCTGTCCGCTTCTCAAGCCAATCCAGCCCGGGCTTCAGCAGGGTGATGTCCCCGCGGAATTTATTGATCACAAATCCTTTGACGCGCAATCGTTCTTCCGGGGTTAAGATTTCAAGCGTTCCTACAATCGAGGCGAATACCCCGCCCCGATCGATATCCGCAACCAGTAGTACGGGCGCATCCGCCCAACCGGCCAGCCGCATGTTCACGATGTCGCGGCTTTTCAGGTTGACCTCGGCAGGGCTGCCTGCCCCCTCGATGACGATTACCTCGAAGTCCCTGCGCAGCCGTTGGAGCGACTCCTTCACAATGCTTTCCGCCTCAGGCAGATACTTTTCCCGATACGTCCTGGCGTCAAGATCGCGGTATGGCTTGCCGTGTACAACGACTTGGGAAACCATGTCCTTTTTCGGCTTCAGCAGGATCGGATTCATGTCCGTCGTCGCGGGAATGCGGCAGGCATCGGCCTGCATCCCCTGAGCCCTTCCAATTTCTTTGCCATCCGGCGTCACGTACGAGTTCAGCGACATATTCTGCGACTTAAACGGAGCGACGCGCCGGCCATCCTGAAGCAGAATGCGGCACAGTGCAGCCGTCAGCAGGCTTTTGCCCGCATCCGATGACGTGCCTTGGAACATCAGAGTCGGAGCAAGCTTACAGGCAGGACTGTCAACCGAGACAGGCAGCGCTTCCGCAGAAGCTGCCGATCCCTGCAGCACGCTTAAAGCTTCCGCCAAGCCGGCCAGCAGCTTCTCGTTCTGCTCCCGCAGCTTGATAGCCACCCTGCAGCAGGTCTCATCCAATCCGGCAAACAGCGACGCGTCCCGTATCAGAATTCCCCGCCTTCCCATCTCCGCTTGAAGCGCCTGGACGGTAAGACCAAGCGGCCGGAGCGAAAAGAGAATAAAATTAGTGTCGCTGTCAACCACTTGGAATCCCAATGCCCGGAGCCTGCCGGAAAGAACCCCCCGTTCCTCCCTCAGCCATTCCAGCGTACTGGCCGCATATTCCCGCTCCTCCAGTACGCTGCAGCCGATCCACTGCGCTAATGCATTAACGCTCCACGGCACCTGCAGCCGCCTCATAAGACGGATTCGTTCCGGATTCGCCACAATATATCCTAGCCGAATACCCGGGATAGAATAAAACTTCGTCATGGAACGAATGACCATCAAATTCGAGCTCTCCGCCGCCGCACGCGTAAGCGTAAGCTCCTCTTCGAGGGGAGTAAAGTCAAGAAAAGCCTCATCAACAATGGCAGGTATATCCCCTTCCGCCAACAAAGACACGATATCCTTAGGCAGCAAACGCCCGGTAGGATTGTTCGGATGTCCGAGAAACAACAGGTCACACCTGCTTGCGGCTTCTTTCACGTCGGAAAGCTTCAATACATACCCCGATGCCTCCGACAACGGAATATCGAGCACCCGCCCGCCGATTTTTTCCACCGCTTCTTCATACTCACCAAAGGACGGCCGCGCTAGTCCCGTCACGCCTGGGCGCAGTACTCGAACGGCCAAATCGATCAGCTCCGCTGCACCGTTACCGACCAGAATGCAGTCTTCGCCGACCCCGTGCTTGGCAGCCAATCTCCTTGTCAATTCCCTCACTGCCGGATCGGGATAGTTCACAACCTCTCTCCACCTGCCGCTGAAGATGATCCCTACCGATTCCGGAGGGCCCAGCGGATTCATGTTCGAGCTGAAATCGAGAAACTGCTCCTGCGGTACCCCAAAAGCTTCTGACGCCGTCCATAAATCACCGCCGTGTCCGTATCGCTCCAGCATCCATTCATTCCCCCCATCCTATCATCAACACAAGCATAAAGAGGAGCAGAACCTCCAACAGCTCATTCATAGCTCCATATGTATCCCCAGTCAGACCGCCCAGCTTGCTATGTATGTAGGCGCTCATCAAATAACCGCTCAACAGAGTCATTCCTCCAAAAGCGAGTATAAGCCAAATCCCCCCTGCCAAATGCAGCCCGAAGGCCTGCGCGATCTGGAGTACAGCAGCCGATAAAAGTACAGCCACCGTACTATTCGCGGCAACGCGCTTCCATCCGATACCTCGGTAAAAAGTACCCATCCCGCCGCCCTGCTCCTGTCTCGCATAGGGCCACCCGGCTATAGCAACGACCATATACCAGCGGCTCCACAGCAAAACCATCGGCAGGAGCAGTAAGCCGCTTTGCTCCTCGAATCGAAGCAGCTCCTGCAGCAAGGACCACTTCAGCAGCATTACAAGCACACAGACCATGACACCCATGGCGCCAACCCGGCTGTCCTTCATAATCTCCAGCATCCGCTCGCGCGATCGATGGCTCAAAATACCATCCGCCGTATCCATCAGACCGTCCAAATGCAGAGCTCCGGTCAGCAGCGTCCAAGCCGCTAACAGCAGCGCTGCAGCAGGAAGCGGAGGCAGTGTCATATTCAACAGCTTGGACACTCCGAACAGAAGAGCACCAAGCACAAAGCCGACCAAAGGATAAAAAACGACGCTCCGGCGAAACAAAGCGTCATTGTAGTCCAGCTTTACCGGTACGGGAAGCCGAGTCAGAAATTGAAAGGCGGCCGCACACGCCGATCCCCACGTTATCCATAAAGCCAAAACAGCCCGCACAGCAATCCCCCCGTAACCAAATAACTGACACCGTACAATATTCTGACGGTCCGTCGGATGTCCTCTCTCTCCCGCTCCCGGAGCGGCCATCCCATTCGGGCCCGCTCGCTCAGTCGGCCGTGGTATACATTCACACCCCCGAGCTCAATACCGAGCGCTCCGGCGACGGCCGATTCCGGGATGCCGCTGTTCGGACTCGGGTGAAGCCGGGCGAAGCGCATAATCGATCGTGTGGCTCTTCCTGCGCGAAGCCCGGGGCTGAACCACGCCACAAGCACTAAGAGCACCCCCGTCAACCGCGCGGGAATCCAGTTCATCACGTCGTCCCAACGGGCCGAAGCCCATCCGAAATGAATATACTTTTCATTCTTATAGCCCACCATCGAGTCAAGCGTATTGGAAGCGCGATACAGCATCGCCAGAGGAGCACCGCCCAGTAACGCATAGCAGATCGGAGAAACAAACGCATCCACAATATTCTCAGCTACAGTCTCTACCGTGGCCCGCGTAATTTCCGGCTCGTCGAGCTGCGAAGTATTCCGCCCGACAATGTAGCCGACCCACTTTCTTGCTTCAAGGATGTTTCCTTCGCTGAGCGGCTTATACACTGCCATTGCCGCATCCTTCAAACCCTTCACGGCGATCGTTGTCGAGATTAACCATGCGCTAACACCATAACCGAGCCAAGGATGCGCTTGATCCGCGAACCATACGATAAGCCATATGCTGCAGTAAGCCGCACCGATGGTCACGATGGCAAGTGCAGCCCCGCGTGAACGGGTACGCTCCATCTTTTCAACCGATCTCGGATACAATCGTTTCTCCAGCAGCGTAATCAACCGCCCGATCCACACCACAGGGTGTGTCATCCACCGCCACGTAGGGTCTCCAATCATCCAATCGATCACGACCGCGGCAAGCACCATCCACATCAACTCTTGCACACTATAAAACAACAAGTCCGTTCCTCCGCACCGTACTATAAATGAAACGCTCGGCTTTTCAGCTCGATCGGAATTCCCGCCGTTACAAGAAACACCTGGTCTGCCTTACGGGCCAACCGCTGATTCATCCTCCCGGACAGATCGCGAAACACCCGCCCCAGCTTATACTCGGGCACAAGACCGCTCCCTACCTCATTGGTAACCAGTACGACCGGGCAATCGAGCGAACTAAACACATGCTCCAACTCTTCGATTTTATCCTCAAGCCTGCCTAACCGCTCGGCCTCTGGCTCCTGTTCCACCCGGAGCAGCCAATTGGACAGCCAAAGCGTAAGGCAATCCACAAGCACGACAGGCGCTTTCGCCTTCAGAAGGGTTTCAGCGAGATCATACGGCTCCTCGGCCATAACCCATGGATACCCGCGCTCCTCCCGCTCCAGCCGGTGCAGCGTGATGCGTTCCTTCATTTCTTCGTCAAAAACCTGCGACGTGGCAATGTATAAGCCTTGATCGCCAAGCGTTGCCGCGTAGCTTTCCGCAAAGGAGCTCTTCCCGCTGCGCGCTCCGCCCGTTACAAGTACCTTGATTCCTCCGCCGCTCATCCTTGCACTGGCTCCGCTGGGGCCCCCCCTGATATTCCCGCATTTGCGAAGGTTGCCATTTCTTGCATGATTTTGACCGCAGCCTCAATCAACGGAAAAGAAAGAACTGCGCCCGTACCCTCTCCAAGTCTCATATCCATCACGAGCATCGGCGTAAGCCCGATCTCAGCGAGCAGTCGTGCATGGCCCTGCTCCTGCGAGAGATGTGATGCCAGCATATACGGTACGCTAAGCGGAGCCAATCGGGCGGCGACCAATGCCGCGGCCGAAGAAATGAACCCGTCAATGACGACCGGACAACGATGCTTCGCAGCACCCAGAATAACGCCAACCAAGCCGGCGATCTCAAGCCCCCCCACTTTGGACAACACATCCATCGGGTCCGCCGCATCCGGAGAATTGAGCTCGATGGCTCGGCGAATTACAGCTTGCTTGTGCAGCAGGCGCTCGTCATCAATACCGGTTCCTCGCCCTGCGGCCTCAGCCGCATCCGTCCCGCCGAGCACGGTCAAAATCGCCGAGCTTGCCGTCGTGTTGCCAATGCCCATATCTCCAGTACCGATCAGTCCGTATCCTTTTCCCACCAATTCTTCTGCCAGCCTCATACCGACTAGCACGGCTTCTTCCGCTTCCTCCCGCGTCATCGCAGGCCCTTTGGTCATATTGGCCGTCCCCATGCGAATTTTATGCGATCGAAGCCGGGGATCCGATAGTTCGGCATTAACGCCGATGTCAACACAAACGACGTCGGCGCCGGTATGGCGTGACAGCACGTTCACCGCCGCTCCCCCATTCAAAAAGTTGAGCACCATCTGCGGCGTTACTTCGGCCGGGTAGGCGCTGACTCCTTCTTCACATACGCCGTGATCCGCAGCCATAACGACAACCGCTTTTTTCCCCAGGTCCGGCATCCGTTCCCCGCGGATTCCCGCAAGCTGCTTGCCTACCTCCTCCAGTCTACCTAAGCTGCCGGGCGGCTTAGTCAGCTGATCCAGATGAAGCGCTGCCTCCTCTATACTCTGCTTATCCAGAGGCGCAATATCGGAAATCATTTGTTCCAATCGGTTGTTACTCATCATCTAGTTCCCTTTCCTAGTAAAATTTGCGGCACCCCGCTATCTGGGTGTGTAAGGATGTGCGGCCGCGTGCCGTACACTTGCTCCAACAGATTCGCACGAAGCACCTCTACGGGCGTTCCGATTCCCGCTACCACGCCTTCGTGCAGCAGTAGGAGACGGTCGCAGTACTGCGCGGCCAAATTCAAATCGTGCAGTACCGAAATGACCGTCATGCCCCATTTCTGCTGCCATTTGCGGACCATATCCATCATCTCTACTTGGTATCCGATATCAAGGAAAGTCGTCGGCTCATCGAGCAGCAGCAGCTTAGGCTCCTGAGCCATCGCTTTACCCAGCGCCACACGCTGCCGTTCCCCACCGCTCAACTGATCTATCGTTCTCCCCCGCAGGGACTCAAGCTTCAACAAATCGATAATCCGCTCTACCAGCGCGTCTGCATCATCCGCTTCATCACCCAGCCAGTTCTGATACGGGTAGCGTCCCATTTCGATCACCTCTTGCACGGTGAAGCCGAGTGGCGGCAGCGCGTCCTGCTCAAGTACCGCGAGCCGCCTTGCCAATACTTTCCTTGAATAGGACGTTACAGGTTTACCCTCGAGCCTCACGCTCCCGGCAGAAGCCGGTTCCAGCCCGGAAATCAGTTGAAGCAGCGTCGATTTCCCGCTCCCGTTCGGGCCCAAAATACCAAACCATTCCCCCGGCTCCACCCGAAAGCGGACACCGCGAAGGATCTCCCGCCCTCCAAAGGCCTTGGACACGTCCTCCACATCCACTCGAATCATCGCCCGCATCCTCCTTCACTCGCGTACCATCCGTTTCCTGCGGCGCAGCAAATAGGCAAAAAAAGGCGCTCCCATAAACGCCGTGACGACTCCGAGCGGAATTTCCGTCGGACTGAGCAGCGTTCGGGCCAGCGTATCGGCAAGCAGCACGTAGATCGCGCCTCCGATCAAAGACATCGGGAGCAGCAAGCGGTAATCCGGACCGACCATAAGCCGAAGCAAATGCGGCACCAGCAGACCGACAAACGCAATAACACCCGATACGGATACCGCCGCAGCCGTGATTAAAGTAGCGGCCACCAATACGATCAGCTTCGTCCGCTCGACATGGATTCCGAGATGCGCCGCCTGCCGCTCCCCGAGCGCGAACAAATTCATTGCCCGGCCTAAGCTTAGGAGCACCAAGGAGCCGGCAGCCAAATACGGCAGCAGTACCATGGAATAAGTCCATCCGCGCAGCGCCAGGCTACCCATTAGCCAGAAGATAATCTCATTGATCACCTGATCCGACATGGCCACCATCAACGAAACGAAGGCACCCAAGAAAGCCTGCATCACTACACCGGCAAGAATGACGGTTTCTTTGCGCAGCTTGCCGTCCGTCCGTGCCAGCAAGAGTACCGTACAGAGCGATAGTACTCCGGTCATGAACGCTACCGCCGGTACCGTCCACTCTCCGAAGAGGGTATACTGTAGTCCGAACAAAATCAAAAACGATGCGCCCACCGATGCCCCAGAAGAAACGCCGAGCGTATAAGGATCGGCAAGAGGGTTACGGAGTACGCCCTGAAAGGCTGCACCGGCCAATCCCAGAGCAGCTCCAACCAGAATACCCAATGCTACCCTCGGAAGCCTGACCTTCCATACGATTTGCTCAGAAGCCGCGCTCCAATCGGCTTGGATACGGTCGCCGACCCAAGGCAACTGATGCAGCATGATCCCCCACACGTGACCTAGCGGGATGCGCACTGTACCGATCGACAGGGCTAAGGAGGCAGCAAGTAAAAGCATTGCCAAAGCGGCTCCGCCCCAAATCCACAGCTTTCGCTTCATCTTATTTCACCAGTTCCGGGTAAATTCCTTTAGCTACTTCCGTCAAAGCTTGAGTTATTCTCGGACCCGGACGACTCATGATATCCTTGTCCAACCCAACCAGTTGATTCAACTTCACCGCATCGATCTGCTCCCAGCCGCTGCGCTCGCGAATCAGTTGATCCATGGGCTTTTGGGACTTATCATCAATGATCCCCATCGGATAAATAATGATCTGAGGATTGTCCGCTATCACCTTTTCCTCGCTGATCTTCACGTAGCCTTTCTCACCGCCGGCCACATTGACAGCGCCGGCCAAACCGATCAGTTCGTCAATATACTCGCCCTTACCGACCGTCCAGCCCGGGGAAAACTCGACAAACACCTTTTTCTTCTGCTCCGGCTCCAGCACCTTCACCGCATCCAGTACGGCTTGACGTTCGGCTTTCATTGAATCGACCAGCTTTGTCGCCTGCTCCTGCCGGTCGAAGATTTGCCCCATCAGCAGAATGTTGTCCATTACATCGTCCACCGTTTTCGGCTCCACTTTAAACAGATTCACTTTCAATCCGCGAAGCTGCTCCACTACGGCCATATTCATGGATACGCCCGTCATGACCACATCGGCGTTCGCTGCAATCAACGCCTCCTCGTTCGGCTTCATGATGCTCCCGACCTTGGGCTTTGAGGCCGCTTCCGCAGGGTAGTTGCAGAAATCCGATACACCAACCACCCGATCCCCAAGCCCCAAAGCAAACAGCGTTTCCGTTTCGCTCGGTGAAGTGGAGACGATTCGCTCCGGTGCTTTATCAAATACAAACTCTTTTCCCGTAACATCTTTGATCGTGAGCGGATATGTCGTCCGTTTCACCGATGTGGACGCCTCTTCCTGCTTAGTACCACCCGCCTTGGGCGCATCTGCCTGCTGACCCTGCCCCGGGGTTGACGCAGTGCTTCCGCATCCTGCCAACCCTCCTGCCAAAGCCAAGCTCAGGATGGCTGCCACCAGCCGCTTTTTTATACGATTCGTCTTACCCTGGTACATATGTTCATCTCTCCTCAACATCTTTACAAACAAAAAGACCTCTGCTTTTCGGATTGTATCCAAAGCAGAGGGCACACACTGACAATACTGCGCAGCACCAGTCGACATCAAGGTCGATATGCTGCCGGCAGGCTGCGTGATCTGCTCCTTCTCCTCGAAAGGCCGCATCGAATGCAGATTCAGGCAGGTTTCCTGACTTACGGGCTGCTTATTCAAGAGCTCTTCGCCTTCCCGTCTCATTAAGATGAAGACAGTGACTTGATAAAGAGCATTACCCGTATACAGTGGCGGGACCGCGCCGGATTCGCACCGGCTTCCCTTTTAACCCGCAAGCGGCAATCTTACCGTGCAGGCACCTGAATCGCTATATTGTTGTTCGCTGGCATGACTTGCATGTAAGGCTATTCCTACCGTCTCTCCAGCTTATTCTTTATGATGTTAACATAAAAGACCTCAGCTTTCAAAGCTTTTAAGAGCTATTAAAGCACGATAAGGAACAAAAAAGAAGCCGATCAAGACCGACTTCTTCGATGCAGATTCATATATTCATTAATCTTAAGATCAAGCTCCATACTGATTTTTACCACCTGCGGCGATGTCAGGTCGTTTCCACTTTGCACAAGACTCTCGAGTTCACGTCGAAGGTGATAAATGTCATCTTCTAAAGATAAGGCAGACGAAGCTCGTTTTCTTGTTCCAAAAATCCACTTGGCCTTATGATCATTCTCACGAATCCAACCGATACTCAAGTTTTGCCGAAGCTGATATTCTGGAAAAGCCATTCTTCATCCCTCCCGTCTCATATCTTTAGACCTATAAAGAAGAAGATTCATATGAATGAACATATGAATCTTCCATAAATCTAAGATAACATTTTATAGGGAGCTTGAAAATGGCTAATTTTGTCGAATTTACAGTTTTTTGATGAAATTTCCTATTCTATCTATGGCCTCGATTAATTGATTGACCGATGTAGCGTAGGAACAGCGGACAAACCCTTCTCCACCTAACCCGAACACATTGCCTGGCACGGCTGCGACCTTTGCCTCAAGAATCAGTCTCTCAGCAAATTCCTCTGAGCTAAGCCCCGTAGCCTGAATGGAGGGGAATGCATAGAACGCTCCCTGAGGCTCATGGCACTGCAGTCCGATTTCCCGGAAGCCCTGAACGACCAAGCGACGACGCTGGTTGTATGACTCTACCATCCGGTCCTTTTCCTCCAGACCGTGTTTCAGCGCTTCCAGCGCAGCAACTTGTCCCATGGACGGAGCACACATGACCGTGTACTGGTGAATTTTAAGCATGGCCGAGATGAGATCCCGGTGCCCGCAGGCATACCCCATCCGCCAACCGGTCATTGCAAACGCCTTGGAAAAACCGCTCACAAGGATCGTACGGTCGCGCATGCCCGGCATCGAAGCGAAGCTGACGTGTTTTTGATCATAGGTCAATTCGGCATAAATCTCGTCGGAAATGACGATCAAATCGTTCTCCTCTACGATTTTGGCAATAGGCAGCCAATCCTCATAGGTCATGATGCCCCCGGTAGGATTGCTCGGATAACATAAAATAAGCACTTTCGAACGAGGTGTGAGCACCGCTTTGAGCGCTTCCGCTGTCAGCTTGAACCCGTCTTTGGCGAATGTCTCAATACCGACGGGTATACCGCCGCCGATTCGAGTAATCGGGCTGTAAGAAATGTAACAAGGCTCCGGTATAAGAATCTCGTCTCCCTGAGTAACCAAAGCGCGCAGCGCCAAATCGATCGCTTCGCTTCCCCCTACCGTAACAAGCACCTCGTCTGAAGGCTCGTAAGGCACATGAAACGATTCGTATAAGTATTCGGCAATGGCTTCCCGCAGCTCGGGCAGACCGGAGTTCGGTGTATACTTGGTATTCCCGCGTTCTAGCGAATAGACGCACGCTTCTCTAACATGCCAAGGTGTGCTAAAGTCAGGTTCCCCCACACCAAGGGATATAATATCCTTGCTGCCGCTCACAAGATCAAAAAACTTACGGATGCCTGATGGCGGAATTTCGCGCACGAGCGGAGCCAGGTAGCCGCTCATCGACTTCGTCTGCAGTGGTTGCTGCTGGTCCTGTTTATGCTCTATCATCTTCTCAGCGTCCTTTATGGCGAGATCAAGAGACGGCGGTCATCTTCATGGTCCTCGAAGGTAATTCCGTCCTGCTTGTACTTTTTCAATATAAAATGCGTCTTCGTCGACAGCACCCGATCAATCGGGGAAAGCTTATTGGAAACGAACGCTGCTACCTCTTTAAGCGTCTTACCTTCGATTTCTACGAGCAAATCATATGCCCCGGACATCAAATAGACCGATTTTACTTCTGGATATAAATAAATGCGTTCGGAAATCGCGTCAAAGCCGCGTCCGCGCTCCGGCGTAATTTGCACTTCAATAAGGGCAGTGACTTTCTCGCTGTCCACTTTGGCCCAGTTAACGACCGTGGCGTATTTCACGATCACATTTGCTTCCTCCAGCTCGCCAATCGCTTCCGACACTTCCGCCTCGGAAGCCCCGAGCATTGTTGCGATCAAGGCCGGCGTGCGGCGTGCATCTTCTTTGAGCAGCTCAATGATTTTCATTTTGAATTGTTCCATGGATGCGCCCTCCTACAAAGCTTAAAGTTACAGTAATGATATTCGTTAACATAAATAACGAGAAATAAACATTCTGTATCAATAAAAGATTCCGCTTAACCACGATATATTCTTCGACTGGCTTCGACCAGAAGCTTTTATTATTACTACATATTACACCTATCGCCCGTCTTTTGGCAAAGCAAAAATACGCAGGCTTGACATGATGAGGGAGGAGGAAAATAAAATAAACGACAAAAAACCTCCAATCAAATGGAGGTTGGTCATTGCCGGCGGTATTCGTTTAACAATGGCAGATGCTGCGGGGCGTAAGAAGTTTACGCATATATCCTTCAATTTCCCGTCCCTTGTACCCAGGAAGCACCGTAATTTCAATGCTGTGCTGATCGGAATTTACAAGACATCCCAATCCCACAAGCTGTTCTTGATCATAAGCCGCTATAACACGGTCGCTATGAGAGTACGTTTCATATGCAAAAGCCCCGCATTGGTCTGAATGCGCGAAAACGGATTCGATCAACTGTTGAAACTGCTCCTCGCCCGGAAGCTGATTGTGCAGCGCGATTTTCATGAAAGGTTCCCCTCTCCAGTAAGATGGTCAAGATCATAAAGAACGATGTTCCCGTCCTTCTTATTTATTATTATACATATTAATGTATATTTATACAAGCATTTTCATTTTGTTTTGCCATATTTATCCTTACCAGGAGTTAACGGCAGCGTAGGCTTTTGAAGGGGAATAAGTGTAAGCGTAATCAACTCAACTGTACACAAAACGGCAGGCCCTCCCCTCTAGGGACAGTCCCGCCGTTGCTTCACTACTTCCGCTTGAATTTAAAAGATGTCCATGCTTAAATATCGCTCTCCCGTGTCCGGTGCGATACACAGCACCCGCTTGCCGCGTCCAAGCTTACGTGCCACCTGCAGACCGGTCCATACGGCGGCGCCTGCGGACGGTCCTACCAGGATGCCCTCAAGCCTTGCCAAGTCACGGGTTGTCTGCAGCGCGTCTTCGTCAGCTACTTGCACGATCTCGTCGTAGACGTCCGTGTTCAGAATCGAAGGCACGAAGCCGGGGCTGGTACCAACCAGCTTATGCGGTCCCGGCTGCCCCCCCGAAAGAACTGGTGAGCCTTTAGGCTCAACGACATAGATGCCGATGCCCGGCAGCTTCTCGCGGAGTACTTCTCCCGTACCGGTAATGGTCCCTCCGGTTCCCGAGGTGGCGACGAAGGCGTCCAGACGCCCTTCCATCTGTTCGATGATCTCCAGAGCTGTCGTTACCCTATGGATATCCGGGTTCGCTTTATTTTCAAACTGCTGGGGTATAAAACTGTTCGGAATTTGCGC
This sequence comes from Paenibacillus sp. PvR098, assembly GCF_017833255.1. Taxonomy (NCBI): domain Bacteria; kingdom Bacillati; phylum Bacillota; class Bacilli; order Caryophanales; family Paenibacillaceae; genus Paenibacillus; species Paenibacillus sp. PvR098. The sequence goes on along the minus strand of NZ_JAFIBU010000001.1, from coordinate 4,389,444 downwards.
TTGCAGCTCAAGCGCCTTCTTAATGGCGCCCGGCATCCGTTCCGCCGCGGGCGTCAGCACTACATCCGCACCATAAGCCTTCAGCAGGTTAATTCGTTCCTTTGTCATATTGTCAGGCATAATCAGAATCGCTTTATAGCCTTTCGCCGCCGCGTTCATGGCGAGCCCGATTCCCGTGTTTCCACTCGTCGGCTCAATGATTGTAGCGCCGGGACGAATGAATCCGTCCTTCTCCGCTTGAGCGATCAGATTGAATGCCGCTCGGTCTTTGACACTCCCGCTCGGATTGAAATATTCAAGCTTTACGTATAGCTCCGCATCATCCACGCCCACGAGTCGGTTGACCCGAACGGCCGGCGTATCCCCAATCAACTCCGTTATGCTGTTTACCATCTTTCTGTTTGTACTCATGATGCAGCCACTCCCTTCGGTACGGAATATTCGAGGCTTCCGTACATCCAAACAACACTCTATCCCTATTATTCTATCGGGAGGGCGTATTTTGTCAAGTTTCCTCCCCTTATACGTACGCCTATACTTTAGCCTCCTGAGCTTTACGAATCCAATACGAAGCCGCAATCGGCGAGCTTCCAATGGCCAGCAGCAGCCAGTTCATCGCTGCTGGCGATCTGGTCAACGATACTACGATGATGAATACCGCCGTACCTAGCAGACGTCCGGCATTCAATGCAAGCTCCCTCATGACGATATATTCCTCCCGGCGCTTCACGCTTTCATTATCGCCGCCGATCAGATCGAAGACGATAGAAGTCATCGGGATGCCGTAAAGCGGATAGAAAATTGCTGCCCCAATCCCGAATACCAGGAGGGTAGCAAAATTAACCTTCCAGAAAAAAGGAAGTATAATCAACACCAGCATCACCGCTCCGATCAGTATCGCCTTCGGCCGGTATTCCGGACGCAGCAGCCTGCCCGCAATCATAAAGCTAATCAAAGCCGCAGCGGAGGTCAGAAGTGAAAAATTGCCGAGCTTCATTTCACTTCCTGTATGCACATAAACGAGCAGAGTGATCATAAAAACGAATACCCCTTCTCGTATTCCCTGGGCCATCAAAGCCAGCCCGACCTTACGCCATACCGTGTCCTTTTGCCGCAAACAGCGCCATGTCAAGAACCATTCATACCTTCCGGAGGTTTTCCGCTTTTTTAGAAAAAAGCTTACGAATACACCCACACAAAAAACGATAAGCGACAAGGTAAAAATGAGACGATACCCGTTATACTCCTGCATACGGACAATAAGAAACCCCGAAATCCAAGGAGCAATCATCCCTGCTCCCGATCCGAGCAGTCCTGCCGCTCCGTTAAATCGGTCGCGGTTGTCCGGGTCCGTCACCTCGAAATAGATGACATTGAACGCAAGCCAGAACAATCCGGACGAAAGCCCCTGAACGGCGCCTAGCAGCAAAAAGTAATCCGCTGCCCGCTCGCCAAACCACAACACAAGCAAATAAAACAACGCGGCAACCGCCACTCCAGTTCGCAGACAGTTCATTTTATTGTGTTCCTTCACCCATTTGCCGGCTAGCCAGAACGTCATGGCCATGGTTAAGTGGTGCATCAGCGTAAACCATCCAATAACCGCAAAATCGTGCTTTGCCTTCCAGAGATACACATTGACGAAAATGCCGGATAAAGCGTTGGCGGCTGCAAATAAGCCGTTGACCGCCAGCAGCAGCCGGGACTGACCCGTTAATGGGGCGTTCTTTGAATTCCCCGGCTCCTCATTGTCCCGGCCACCCGAGCCTTCCCTTTCTCGCCACTTATGAGGGTGGCCGCCTTTGCCGCCTCCACGTGTCCAATGGTCTGGAAAATGTTTAGTTCCGGTATGCATTCGCTCACCTAATCCCATGTAATGTCTTAGTTAAGCTTCCCAATAAGACAAAAAACATGAGCGTTTCCCGTATATGGAAACTCCAAGGAACACGAAACGGGGAGAAGCACGAATGCCTCTCCCCGCAAACTTATGACGATGAACTGCCGTTAGAACGGAGCAGCTCGATCATGGCAAGCCGATCCCCTTCGGCCAAAGAATACTCCACCTTGAAGCATGAAGGACAAACGTAAACCTGAGATGAGAAGGAAGCTGTTAGCAAAGGCTTCTTCAAGCTGTCGTGCACAAACGGTACGAATTCTTGAGATCCCTTTCCCTTTTGTGTTCCGGCGAACAGCATCAAACTGTGGCATGTGCCGCATTCAGGAGCTTCCTCCTGACTGTCCAGCACCTGCCCGACACGTTCCTCGTATTCATCCATCAACTCCATGTCTTCTTGAGAGAAAGCATAATCGTCCTCATCATCTTCTTCATCCATCGTAATCTGTTGATCCGATGGTTTGACCGTAACATTGAGGCTGCGATAATCTCCTAGCTCATTGAAGCAGTGCGGGCACGTTTCTTCAGGGCCAATCTCCGGATCCCAGACGATCTCGGTTTGGCACCAAGGGCATAGAGAGTCATACGATTGCGACAAACGATATTCCTCCCCTTTATCAACATCATGCATTATTAATAAAATAGTAAACGCCCGCGCCCAAAAACACAAGCGCAAGCGCCAATAAGGTGCCCCATAAATATTTCACAGGACGTTCCTCCTTCAAGTCGAACAACGCTCCGGCTTCCATCAGGTAACGCTGGCACCCACGACGTAAGATAGCGAAATCGAAATCGTCATGGATAAAAAGCCTACCGCCCGGTTATCCTGCTGAATTTGTTCGTCAATTTTGAAATACGGTGTTAAAAATTCAAAAATAAAATAAGCAACCAGCAGCAGAAGGAATCCGTAGCCGGCCCAAATCAGCGAGTGCCATATCGTGTCGTTGTTGAGAATGGCAAAGCGGAACAAGTTACAAATCCCGAAAATTTTGCCGCCCGTCGCCATCGCTACAGAGACATTGCCCTTCTTAATCTCTTCCCAATCCTTGTATTTCGTAACAAGCTCAAACACCGCCAAAAAAACAATCAACGCCAACACGGCGACAGAAAATATCGCCAGCGTTTCCACATACGGATTCCCCATCATACGGTCCACCTCTTCATTCATCATGGTGAATCTCCCCGCCTTTCACTTGGAAGCACAAGGACAACAACCGAAGAGACTGAAGGGACAGTCTTCAGTCTCCGCGATTGCTTATGATAAAATTATTCAGCTTGCTTTCTTGCTGCCAGCCTTGCTTTGAGCGCAGCCAGTTCGTCATCCACCCCGTCATTTTTGCCGAGGGCGGCGAACTCATCATCCAAGCTTTTCCCTTTGGAGTTGAGCTCACCGCTCGCTTCTGCTTCCGCTTCGAGCTGAAGCACCTTTTCGCTCATCCGGTCGAAGCCTTTGGAGGCGTTGTCGCTGCCGAAGCCGGACATCGCTTGGTTGATCTGTTTTTGCGCTTTGGCCGCCTCAGCGCGGGCTACGAGAATATCCTTCTTGTTCTTCATCTTGCCGAATTCATCTTTCATCTCGACAAGCTGGCGGCGCAGACGGTCGGCATTGGCTTTGGCCGTCTCAAACTGCCCTTTCATCTCGTCTTGACGCTCCTGGTGCTCTTTCTTATCCTGAAGCGCGCGGCGGGCCAGATCCTCATTACCGGCCTCAAGAGCCTTGAGCGCTTGTTCCTCACGCTTTTGTACCATCTCGAGCGCTTCTTCGTATTGCTGCTTGAATTTCTTCTCAATGGCAATCTGCTTCGCAACGGCGATCTCCGCCTCACGAATGTCTTCTTCCATATCGCGTAAAAATTGGTTTAACATTTTTACCGGGTCTTCTGCTTTGTCGAGTAAATCGTTAATCGAAGCCATTGTCAAATCACGCAGTCTCTTAAAGATCCCCATGTCGGAGCCCTCCCGAATTTGTTTAGGTTTTATGTTTTCAGCCTGCAGAGCTTATGGAACATCGATGTTGTACACTCTTATATACGACAGAATTATTCCGGAGTTTCATAAGTGAAAGAAAAAAATCATAAATAAGTTCGGCCTGGGGGCGGCAGCCGTCATTTCAGCTCCGCAACCGTCACCCCGGCACCGCCTTCATTATATGCACCCATCCTGTAGCTTTTGACATGCTTGTGCTTGCGCAAAAATTCCTGGATGCCCGTTCTCAGCACGCCGGTTCCTTTACCGTGAATGATATATACCTGTCCAAAATTGGCCAAATACGATTCGTCCAGAAACCGGTCCACCTCGATGATGGCTTCCTCCACATTAGCCCCTCGCAAATCAAGCTCCATCTTCGCGTTATCTTCCCGGGTCCGCTTCAAGCTTGAAGTTGCTTTCGGAGGCGCCTTGGGCTGTGCGGATGCCTGTTTCACGAGCTGCAAATCGGCCTGCTTCACCTTCATTTTGAGGATGCCTAGCTGTACATTGGCTTCCAGAGCGTTGACGATTTCGGCCACATGGCCTCTTTGACCAAGGCTCGTCACAATGACTTCATCGCCCGGTCCGATTTGATCCGGCTTCTTCTTCGGCGCCTTGGCCGACTGCTTTGCTTTCAGCTCCGGTGCAGCCTCGTTCAGACGCCGTTTGAGCTCGCTCAGCTTATGGTCCTTGACGCCGGCTCCCTCTTCCCGCTGCAGCCTGCGGAGCTCCACAATAACTTCGTCAGCTTCGCGCCGCGTCTTCGCCACCGCTTCCTGCGCCTCTAGCTCAGCCCTTTCAAGCAGCTTATCCCGCTGCTCCTCGAAGCGCCGCCGTTCGTTCGCCAGCTGCTCGCGCTGCGCTTCGACCTCGCGGCGCAGCTGCTCTGCCGTCACGCGCTCCGCTTCGGTCTGCAGTCGATTCTGCTCCAGTGTCGCAATCATGGACTCGACGCGCTGCTCCTCTTCACCGACTTGGCCTCGGGCATGGTCAATGATCGGCTTCGCCAGTCCGAGCCGCTCGGCGATAGCAAACGCGTTACTTCGCCCGGGCACGCCAACCAACAGCCGATAGGTCGGTCTTAATGTCTGCACATCGAACTCCATGCTGGCGTTGATGACGCCTTGACGATCGAAGGCGTAAGCTTTAAGCTCACTGTAATGCGTCGTGGCCACAATGCGGCAGCCCATCCGGTGAATATAATCCAGGATGGAGATCGCTAGCGCCGAGCCCTCGGCCGGGTCCGTTCCCGCTCCAAGCTCATCAAGCAGCACCAAGCTCTTCGGCGTCATTTCCTTCAAGATGCGAATGATGTTGGTCATATGACTGGAGAACGTACTCAAATTTTGCTCTATGCTCTGTTCATCGCCGATATCCGCATAAATCGCATCAAAGACGCACAGCTGGCTGCCTTCTTCGGCTGGTACAAACAGTCCGGACATGGCCATGAGCGACAGAAGGCCGATGGTTTTGATCGAGACGGTCTTACCGCCTGTGTTCGGGCCCGTAACAATGATGGCCGAGTAGCGGTTTCCAAGCTCCAGATCGATCGGAACGACGCTTTCCGCAGGAATCAATGGGTGTCGGCCTCTTTTCAGCTTGATGAAGCCGCGGTCGTTTAGAATCGGCAGCGTCGCTTTCATCTCGCGTGCAAGTCCGGCTTTGGCAAAAATAAAGTCCAGCTCCGTCAGCACCTCCACATTCACCAGTATCGGATCCGCGGCTTCCCCGATAAGGGCGGACAGCAACCGCAAAATTTTTTCGATCTCCGCTTCTTCTCTCAGCTTCAGCTCTCGAACGCGATTGTTCATCTGAACTACGGCTTCCGGCTCAATGAACAGCGTTGCTCCCGATGCGGATTGATCGTGAATCATACCGCCAAAGTGACCACGGTATTCCTGTTTCACCGGAATGACATAACGGTCGTTTCGCATGGTCACCAGATTTTCTTGAAGCATCTTTTGGATCGACGGCGTTCTCACCATTTGCTCAAGACGCTCACGGGCTTTGGATTCACTGCTGCGCAGCTCTTGCCGGACCCTCGCCAGCTCGGGAGTGGCGGAATCAACCACATGTGCGTTCTCGTCGATACACTCCCGTATTTTGTCCTCCATCGCTTTATGATCCGTCATCGGCTCCATGAGCTCGATCAGCATCGGTATGGCATAATCCTCATGCAGTGCTTCCAGAAACTTTTTCAGCCGTCTGCCGCCCTGGCTTGTCAGCAGGACATCCAAAAGCTCGGCCGGATTCAGCATGCCGCCGATTCGTGCACGGTGAATGCTTCCGCGAATGTCGCGGATACCTCCGAAGGGTGCACCGCCCTTAAGACGATCCACGTTCACAGCCTCGTCGGTAGCCTGCAGCCTGCGTTTGACCTCACCAAACAGTCCACTTGGCTCGAGCGAGAGGACTCGTTCCTGTCCAAGCGATGTCGACGCGTGCTGAGAACAACGCTGCAGCACAGAGTGAAAGTCGAGCGTGGACAATATCTTTTGATTGTATGATAAGTTTGTTTTCATTGAATCGATCATAAACCTGCCTTTCTCTTTTGACCCGAAACTGCCATCGCTACTATTATATCCAAGTCTCAGCCGTAAAGCTATGGAGGTCCCCTAAGGATTGCCACTTATAAAGCGATTTGTCCACGGTAACCCTAAGTTCAAGCCCGCGAGAGCTCAAGCCTCGCGTCAACGTATGCAAAGGAGGAATCTGCAGATGCATTTGCTTGGACATCTCGTCAGATTTATTGTTTCCGCCTTAATGCTGCTGGTTGTTAGCTGGATCGTTCCCGGATTTTCCGTCGGGGGATTCTGGAGCGCCTTCTTTCTGGCACTAGTGATCGCCATTGCGGCATGGATCATTGAAGGAGTGTTCGGCAGAAGGATTACGCCTTTTGGACGGGGGATTGTAGGCTTCCTGACAAGCGCGCTCATCATTTGGATATCACAGTTTATCGTTAGCGGCGTTTCGACAAGCATCATCGGTGCCATTTTGGCCGCCTTGGTGATCGGAATTATCGATCTGTTCATCCCGGTCAAGACACCATTTGAACGACGCGAAGGCGCCAAGTAAGCAGCAAAAGGACTGTCCCACATGTCTGATTAGACGCCGGGACAGTCCTTTTCCATTACCGTGAAAACACACAAATATCATCTCGAGGGGCTGTCCCAAAAGTCATGAGACTTGGGAGAGCCCCTTATTTACGAAGTACGAGGATCTACAGACACGATCTTTTCACATGACTGTCACCGCGCTGACACAGCCAAATGAACAGGATATTGGTAAGATAAAGACAGAAATAAATCTATATTCAACCAGGGGGAATAATAATGAAAAAGTGGATTATAAGCACAGTGGCCATCGGCCTTATTTTTGCGCTGTCTGCCTGCGGTACGAAGGAAGATCCGCAAGCGGCCCAGCCAGCAGCTAATGGAAACGCAGCATCACAGTCTGCCGCAGGAGGCGCAGCAGGTGATTCCGCCTCGTCCCAGCAAATCAAGCTCGTCGCAACCAATTATGCCTTTGACCAAAAAGAGTACAAAGTGAAGAAAGGGCAAGAGGTTACCTTCACACTGGAAAATAAACAAGGGCTTCATGGAATTGCCATTAACGGGCTCGATGTGAATTTGGACAACCAAACGAAATCAGCCACCGTTACCCTCGATAAGGAAGGCACCTACGATATCATCTGCTCCATTCCATGCGGCTCCGGTCACATGTCTATGAAAGCCAAACTGATTGTAGAAGCGTAATAAACCTAGACTTTTAAGCAGCTTCATCCGTTAGACGGAGGAGGCTGTTTTTGGTTTACACGCGGAATCCAAACCGTCCCTTTTTTAACATTTACTTATGCCTTCCATCAGAAAACATGATTTCACGCGAAGAAACGGGTCTGGTATGATAAGTAAAAGGATAGAAAAGAGGTAGGGATGATGAGGAATAACGGATTACTGACAGGAAAAACCGCCATCGTTACCGGCGCCGGTACAGGGCTCGGACGTGCGTCAGCGCTGGCTTTTGCCGCTGAGGGCGCACAAGTCGTATTATGCGGGCGACGTGCAAGCAAGATCGAGACCGTTGCCGCCGAAATCACTGCAGCGGGCGGGACGGCTCTGGCCGTGCAAGCCGACGTCAGCGTGGTGGAGGATACGCTCCGTCTGGTCCGGCTTGCTTTGGAGCAGTTCGGTCGTGTGGACGTATTAATTAACAATGCCGCTGTGTTTGAACCCGGCACCTTGTCAGAAATGACGCTTGAAGCGTGGAATGAACATCTCGCAGTCAACCTGACCGGCCCTTTTCTCATGACGCGAGCAGTGGTTCCTTCGATGCGAAAGCAAAAATACGGCCGTATCGTTAACATTACCTCCGGAATGGCCGAAAGCGGAGCAGGAGGCTATATCGCTTACAGCGCAAGTAAAGCGGGCTTGGAATCACTCACTCGAACGACGGCGGAAGAAGAAAGCGATCATCACATCCTTGCGAATCTATACAACCCGGGTACCATCAAATCGGAAATGCACGCCACCGGCAAAGATCCGGCTTCCGTCGTCCTTGAGCTGGTTGCCTTGGCCTCACTCCCTGAACCGGGCTTCACCGGCCGGTTGGTGCAGGCAGGCGAACTGGAATCTGAAATAAGCTAATGGCTCCCGATGCCAAGCTGAACGAACTCGCGATATTTCTAAAATAGAAAAGAGCTACCCTATCATACGATTGGGTAGCTCTTTTTTGCATATTAGGGGAATGAGTCCTTGCCACAACGGTTGCGTTCTGCCCGAACGTAACGACTTCTTCTACGGACGGAGACATCATGCCCTTTATCAAATCAATCCAACCATACTGCCGCTTTGACCAGATCTGCCCGATTCTCCCAGAGCTCCTGCAGCTTGTTCGTGAAAACCGGTGTATTCTCAAGGATATAAGGGGCCGCTATGGAATGCTTCAACAACCGCTGCGCCGTGTCGTTTGGAAGCACGGTCATAACGTGCACAATAATAATGATGATCAGCGCAGCCTCAAGGATGCCGAGCGTTGCACCGCTCCACTGGTTGACCTGCTTTAACCCCGGCGTGGATGCCAAGAGATTGAACAGGCGTCCGGCAATGCTGAAGGCGATTTTGACTCCAAACAGCAGAATCGCAAAAGCCAGCGCATTGTACACGTATGTATCCAGATGCAGCTCTTGGGCGAGAAACTCGTAATGCTGGTAAGTTTCGTGCCCAGAGAAGGCTAGCATACTGCGGACCAGCGGCGCTACTTCGTCATAAAAAGCGAAGGCGATTAAGTAAGCGACGAACAATCCGGCAATTGACAGAAGCTGCGCAACGAAGCCACGCGAGAAACCAAGTACCATCCCGACGGCAACCATTACCAGTACGCCCCAATCCAATCCGTTCATTCCTTTAATCCTTCTCCACGAGCTCAATCCACTCATTGTATTCGATCTGCAGCTTTTCGTATTCGGATTTCAGCGTCTCCAGCTCGTGAATCACATGCTCCGCCTTCTCTTGGTGCTGTCCGTATTCCACCTGCAGCGCCTTGTTCTGCCGCACCTGTTCGTTCAATTGCTCCTGCAGCTCATTGTACAACTCCACCTGCAGCTCAAGTTCATCGCGCTGCTCCGCCAAGTCGCGTCCCAGCCGGTTCGCGAGTACAGCTTCAACCTCCAGCTCGGCGATACGGGCCTCTTGTGCAGCAAGCCGCTGCTGGAGCTTATCCCGCTCGCTCAATGAAGCGCTCTGCCGATCTTCGAGCGCCGCGCACTGTTCTACCAGCGCCCGGCTAAGCTCTTCTGCCGCCTCGCGTCCACGGTGCAGCTCGGCAAGTTCGTTCTCAAGCTCGACGAGTCTTTGCTCCAGCTCTGCCTTATGCGCCTCGTGCCCGTGTACCGTTTGCCTTGCATTCGCCTCCTGCACAGCGATGCGTTGATGAAGCTCATCATACTGCCCCTGCAGCTCGTCATACAGCTCCTGCTGCAGCTCCAGCTCTTGCTGCTGTTCATGCAGCTTGGAACGAAGCTCGTCGACTTGGGCCGCCTGTATCTCGCTGCGCTGCTGCCATTGGCTGCTGCTCTCCTGCAGCTGCAGATTGTACGCTTGCTGCTGCGCAAGCTGCCGCTCCAGATCCCCACGGCGCGCTTCCAGCCCATCGGCTGCCTGCTGCAGCTCCTCCTCGCGTTTGCTCAGCTTTCGCTCGAATTCCGCTATGCTCTCTTCCTGCTTTGCGGCTTCCTCGCGCGTTCGCTCCTCCGCTGCCGCCAGTTCCTCGGTGTAGAGCTGCAGCTCCTCTTCGCGTTCGACCAGCTCCCGCTTGAGCTCCGCTATGCTCTCTTCCTGCTTCGCGGCTTCCTCGCGCGTTCGCACCTCCGCTGTTGCCAGCTCCTCTTCGCGTTCGACCAGCTTCCGCTTGAGCTCCGCTATGCTCGCTTCCCGCTTCGCGGTTTCCTCACTCGCTCGCTCCTGCGCTGCCTCCTGCTCTTCCGCTTGCCGCTGCAGCTCCTCCTCACGTCCGACCAGCTTCCGCTTGAGCTCCGCTATGCTCTCTTCCTGCTTCGCGGCTTCCTCGCGCGCTCGCTCCTGCGCTGACGACAGCTCCTCGGTGTAGAGCTGCAGCTCTTCCTCACGTTCGACCAGCTTTCGCTTGAGCTCCGCTATGCTCGCTTCCTGCTTCGCAGCTTCCTCGCGCGCTCCCTCCTGCGCTGACGACAGCTCCTCGGTGTAGAGCTGCAGCTCTTCCTCACGTTCGACCAGCTTTCGCTTGAGCTCCGCTATGCTCGCTTCCTGCTTCGCAGCTTCCTCGCGCGCTCCCTCCTGCGCTGACGACAGCTCCTCGGTGTAGAGCTGCAGCTCCTCTTCGCGTTCGACCAGCTTCTGCTTGAGCTCCGCTATGCTCGCTTCCTGCTTCGCGGCTTCCTCGCGCGCCCGCTCCTGCGCTGCCTCCTGCTCTTCCGCTTGCCGCTGCAGCTCCTCCTCACGTTCGACCAGCTTCCGCTTGAGCTCCGCTATGCTCGCTTCCTGCTTCGCGGCTTCCTCGCGCGTTCGCTCCTCCGCTGTTGCCAGCTCCTCGGTGTAGAGCTGCAGCTCCTCTCCGCGTTCGACCAGCTTCCGCTTGAGCTCCGCTATGCTCGCTTCCTGCTTCGCGGCTTCCTCAAGTGCGCGCTCCTGCGCTGCCGCCTGCTCTTCAGCGTGCCGCTGCTCCTGCTCCTCCAACTGCCGCTTGAGCTCCGTCTCACGCGAACCGCTCAGATTCCGCTGTCCTTCAAGCTCCGCCTCAAGCTCGCGGTACAGCTCCTCCTGGAGTCCGAGCTCCTCTTGCTTCTCGAGGTGCTCCCGGCGCAGCGCCTCAAGCTCTGAGCGCAGCCCCTCGCTAAGCTGCTGCAGCTCCCGGCCCTTCTCGTGCTGCTCGCCAAGCTGCACCTGTAGCCTCCGCTTTTGCTCCTGCTGCTCGGCAAGCTCGGCTTCCTTCCGTTCCGCTTGCTCCCGCTCGGCAGTTAACTGCTGCTGCAGCTCGTTGTAAAGTGCTACCTGCAGCTCTACTTCCTGCTGCCGATCGGTGATCTGCTCTTGGAGCAAGTCAAGCTGGTCGCTTAGCTCGGTGTACTGCTGCTCCCGCGTCGCTAGCTGCTCAGCCAACTGCCCCCGCTCGGCCTCAACGGCCTGCAAGTGCTGCTCCAGCTCACGTCCTCGAGCCTCCTGTGCAGAGAGGCGCTTCCCCGTCTGCCGCTCTGCCTCCGCCTGCTTGCTCAGCTGCGCCTCCTGCGACGCCACTCGGGCCCGCAGGCTGTCTCTCTCTTTCGCCTGCTCTGCAACACGCCGCTCCAGCTCCTGCTTTACCTGCTCAAGCTCTTGCAGCTGCTGCTGACGCCTCTGCGACTCCTGCGCTTCCAAGTTCACTCGCTCCTCGAGCTCTCGGGCACGCTCCACTGCATCTGCCAGCTGCCGCTCCAGCTCGCCAGTTAACTCTAACTGGCCGTTCAACCGCTCCCGACCCTCAGTTAGCTCCGTTTCCAGCTGCTGACGCCTCTCCTGCAGCTGCTCCAGCTCCGAACGAAGCGCTGCCGCCTCCCGGTCAGCCTCCTCTCGCGCGGATTGCTGTGCATCCCGGTCCGCTGTCACGGCGACCAGCCGCTCCTGCACGGTCGAGAGCTCATCCTGCTGCTGGGCGTGAAGCTCGCGAAGCATAGCAAGATCATGCTCCGCTTTCTCAAGCTGCCGCTGCTTATGGAGCGCGATTTCCAGCTCCTGCTGCATACGCGTCCATTCATCGGCCATATTCACTGCCGCCAACACGGCGATTTTGGGCAAATCAAGCCGCGGACTGCTTCCCGCGATTCGATGCATTTGATCATTAACAAGCGCCACAACGCTCTTTATATAAGAAGGACTTGACCTTGAAACCAGCTTGTATTGAGCACCATAGATGTCGACGGTCATCCGGACTTTTTCTTCACCACTCACGAACGTTGCTCCCCTTTCCAGAACACAAAAAAAATTCTCCGTATCCTAGACATTCGATACGGAGAATCGCTTTTCCTGCTAGGGTTCTCAACCTTTTGTCGAAAAGAAGAGAACGTTTATTTCCGAAGCACAGCGGCGAAAGAAGACTCCAGTTCAGCCACCACACGGCCATGCAATTCGCTTACTTCCTCGTCCGTCAGCGTGCGTTCAAGCGTCCGATACACGAGCGAAATAGCAACGCTTTTCTTGTCCTCCCCAAGCCGTTCTCCGGTGTAAATATCGAACACCTGAATCGATTCGAGCAAAGACCCTGCCGTCTCCTTCGCTTTGTCCAGCAAATTGCCCACAGCTACGCCGCGGTCCATCACAAGCGCCATGTCGCGGGTAATCGCCGGAAAGCGAGGCAGCGGCTCATAGGTGAAGCGCTCGCCTGCAAGCTCCGCAAACGCGTCTAGCTCCACTTCCAGCACATAGGTATCGTCAAGGTCCTTCTGCTGCTGCAGCGCAGGGTGCAGCTGTCCAAGGGTGCCGATGACTTTGCGAACGCCGTCTCGCTCCACTTCCACATGCGCGCAGCGCCCCGGATGGAACCCTTCCGGACCTGCAGCAGCATAGCGGAGGCCTTCGATGCCCAAGTACTGAACGAGCCCTTCGAAGATCCCCTTCAAATCATAGAAATCCACATCCGCCGGTTTACCAGTCCAATGCACTTCGCTCCGCTTGCCGGTCATCAGTATAGCGAGCATCAGCTTTTCCTCCGGCAGATGGCTGAGCGTCTCTTCGCCAGTGAGGAACACACGTCCCATTTCAAACACGGCCACATCATCGTTGTTCCGGTTGCGGTTATAACCAGCAACATCCAGCAGATGAGGTACAAGGCTCGTGCGCAGCACACTGCGCTCCTCGCTCATTGGCATCGCCAGAGCTACCGGCTTCGTTTCGCCGTGAACGCCCGGAAAGCTGCGAATCTGCTCCGGATGCGTGAACGAATACGTAATCGCCTCGTGCAGCCCGCTGTTCGTCAACAGCGTCCTTACGACACGGCGGATCGACTGCTCTTTTGTCAGTGCGCCCGGCGTTGTAACCACGTTCATCAGCGTGGTCGGAATATGGTCATAGCCGTGCAGGCGCGCCACCTCTTCAATGAGGTCGACGGCTCTCGTAATGTCTCCGCGTCGGCTCGGCACATGTACCCGAAGGGCGTCCTGTCCAATCGGCTCTACTGTAAAGTTCAAGCGACCAAAGATCGCTTTCACTTCCTCAGCCGACAGCCGGGTGCCAAGGTAGCTGTTGATCCGCTCTACGGTAATTTCAATCTGAACCGGTCGATGCTCCTGGGTTACAGCCTCTACCACGCCCGCTGCCACTTGTCCGCCAGCCAGCTCCGCAATCAGAGCCGCCGCACGGGTCAAAGCCGGAATAACGGCCTCCGGATTCACTACTTTCTCAAACCGGAGGGACGCTTCGGAACGAAGCCCCAGCTGGCGCGACGTTTTGCGGACGGAGCCGCCGTCGAATTTGGCCGATTCGAGCAAAATCCGGGTCGTGCCTTCCGTTACCTCGGAATTCGCGCCGCCCATTACGCCTGCGATCGCCACCGGCTTGGTGCCGTCGGTAATCAGCAGCATGTGCGGTTCGAGCGTACGTTCCACATCGTCCAGCGTCACGAGCTTTTCGCCTTCGCGAGCCAACCTGACATCAATATGGCCGTTCGCCAGCTTGTCGGCATCAAATGCATGAAGCGGCTGACCGAACTCCAGCATCACGTAGTTCGTAATGTCGACGATGTTATTGATCGGACGAATGCCGGCCGCCATCAGACGATTCTGCAGCCACAGGGGCGATTTGCCGATCCGTACGCCTTCGATTAAGCGCGCCGCATAGTGCGAGCACAGCTCTTCTGCCGATATCTCTACCGAAATACGATCTGCCGATTTCACAGCATCGGCACTCTCTTTGAGACCCGCTTCGGCGTCAGGCAGCTTGACTTCCCGTCCGAGAATAGCGCCGATCTCATAGGCTGCACCCAGCATGCTCAAGCAATCGGAACGGTTCGGCGTCAGATCCAGATCCATAACTTCATCGTTAAGAGCGAGCACATCCAATATGCTTGCCCCCACCTCAGTATCCTCCGGCAGCACAAGAATGCCTTCTTGAATTTCCTTCGGCAGCAGCTTATCGTTCAAGCCTAGCTCTTTAGCCGAGCAGATCATGCCTTGCGATTCCACGCCGCGCAGCTTTGAGCGTTTAATCGCCAGACCGTCCGGCAGCTTCGCACCAATAAGCGCAACGGGCACCTTTTGGCCGGCATCCACATTCTTCGCGCCGCAAACGATCTGTAAATCTTCTCCAATACCTGCATCTACGATACATACGCTCAGCTTGTCGGCATCTGGATGCTTCTCACGCGACTTAACAAAGCCGACGACTACCTTTTCTACGCCCTTGTTGCGGTTTTCTACGATATCGACTTCAATCCCGCTGCGGGTCAGTTTTTCAGCCAATTCGGCTGCTGTATTTCCGCTTGCATCCACATATTGGGATAACCACTGATACGATACTTTCATTTCCCCTGGTCACGCTCCTCTCTTAAATATGCACGAACTGCTTCAGGAACCGCAGATCGTTCGTATAGAAATGGCGAATATCTTCAATGTCGTATTTCAGCATCGCTACCCGCTCCACGCCGAGCCCGAATGCGAAGCCGCTGTATTCCTCCGGATCGTAGCCTGCCATCTCGAGCACGCGCGGGTGCACCATGCCTGAGCCCAGGATTTCAAGCCATCCCGTGTGCTTGCACACCCGGCACCCTTGACCGCCGCACATGGCACAGGTCACATCGACCTCGGCGCTCGGTTCCGTGAACGGGAAAAAGCTCGGCCTCATCCGAATTTGGGTTTTCTTGCCGAACAGCTCTTGCACGAACTGAAGCAAAGTACCCTTCAAATCGCTCATGCGGATACCCTTGTCTATAACGAGCCCTTCAATTTGCGTGAACATATGGGAATGCGTAGCGTCGTCGTCATCACGCCGATATACGCGCCCCGGGCAAATGATTTTGACCGGCACATGGCCCTTCATTTTCTCCATGGTGCGTACCTGCACCGGAGACGTATGCGTCCGCATAAGAATGTCCTCCGTCACATAGAACGAATCCTGCATGTCGCGGGCCGGGTGGTTTTTCGGCAGATTTAGCGCTTCGAAGTTATAATAATCCTGCTCTACCTCAGGGCCTTCGGCCACCGTGTACCCCATACCGATAAAAATATCTTCGATCTCCTGAATCACCTTGCTGATCGGGTGCGCCGCACCCCGTGCGCTAGGACGCCCTGGAAGAGTCACGTCAATCGTCTCCGCTGCCAGACGCGCCAGCGTTTCCGCTTGGCTGTATTCGGACTGCTTCGCTTCAATGAATTCCTCAATCGCGCCGCGTACCTCATTGGCCACTTGACCGATGATCGGGCGCTCTTCTGCGCTTAAGGCACCCATCCCACGTAAAATTTCGGTAAGCGGACCCTTTTTCCCCAAATACTTAATGCGAAGGTCGCTGAGCTGCTGCTGGTTTTCCACACGAGCCAGTTCGCTCAGCGCCTCCTCCTTAAGTGCTAGCAATCGTTCTTTCATCGCCATTGTACCTCCTTGAACGCTGTTTTCTTGTTTGCCCGCAGGCTTCCACGAACGCAAAAAAAGGCTCCTCCGTCCGAATAAGGGACGAAAAAGCCGCGGTACCACCCTTGTTAGAAAGCCATTCATAGACGCATACGCATAAGAAAGAGCCTTCTCACTTGATTGAACGTAACGGTTCATACACCGCGGTTCGCGGCTTTGGGACCGGTTCCTCCTACTTGCCGGTTCGGACAATTCTGGTCCGCTTGCACGGTTTCAAAGGACTGCTCGGGAGCGAACTTCGGCAGCCTGATTCCTCGGACACGCTCTCAATCGCCGGCGTATCCTCCCTGTGAAGAAGCACTGCTTACTTTTCTCCGTCAAAGCATTTATCGTTATGGATTTATCAAGTATTATATGCAAACGCTGCGCCGGATGCAAGTACCCTGCGCCTCTCCGTTACTGTGCCGGAGGCGTGAAGGTACGTGCGAGAAACTCGGTATCGAGCATAAAGAACGCGTTGCTGTCTTTATCGATGCGCTTCAGCTTCTGAACAATGCTGTCAAACAGCGCCTCTTCCTCCACCTGCTCGTCAATAAACCATTTCAAAAAGTGAATGGTCGCATGCTCACGGTCGTTCATGGCCAGGTCGGACAAATCGTAGAATCGTTTGGTTACGATTTTCTCGTGCTCGTAGGCATGCTCATAGGCCTCAAGTATGGATTTGTATGTATTGTTCGGCGTATCCATGCCCGATACCATGACTCGACCGCCTCGGTCATTCAAATATTTATAAATCTTCATCGCATGAAACCTTTCTTCCTCAGCCTGTACGATGAAGAAATTGGCGAATCCGTCAAAGCTCTCAGAAGAGCAGTAAGCAGCCATGGCCAAGTAGACTTGTGCCGAATAAAACTCAAAATTCATTTGGTCGTTCAACGCTTTGGACAACGCTTCATTCATGGAATCTTCACATCCTTATCTCTAGTCATATATCCCTATAATATATCATTGCATGTTAAGGTATGCGATTATGAAATGTGAACATGATATGTCATTTCCCGATGTCAATCCGTAAAATCAGCTGATCTTGTTTTTCAATTTTTTAAATAACATTTCGGCATTGGGGGCAGATACAAGCTTCTTAGATTTTCCTACAACGGCAAAGCACGCTTTGGAGCAAAGCTTGCAGTTGCCCAAGCAGTCCCGTTTTTTCTGCTTTATTCTAGGATAGTCGCCTTTAATGCTTTTATACACTTGCTTAGTGCCATTTTTAAAGTTTTTGCAGCAGTATCTGATCTTTTTCATTAGATGCCGTCCGCCTTCCGTCGTACATTTCATTCCTTTCCATTTGAATGATAATGGTTATCATTTTCAATGTCAATAACCTTGTTATCATTACTTAAACATATTTTCACATCACGGTGTTATTCATTCATTGATAACAAAAAAGGATGGGACAGCTGCCCATCTTTTTTTGTTATCAAATCAAACCTATTCTGCGGTCCATTGGTCATGTGCTGTCTAATAATATTTACATTATTGACCATCTTTATTAGCGATTAGCCCGTACAAAAAAAGACGGACGATCTCGCCAGCGATACACTCTGGATCCATGGAGCCTTGCAGCAATTTAGTAAGCGTAAGACGTTCGATCGTTCCCACTAAGCTCTCAGCCACAGTACTCATATCAAGATCCGCATGAAAATAACCATCTTGTTGTTCGGCTTTCAGATTCTCTCTAATTTGAGCAGCTAATTGTTTCTTAATTTCTTCTGCTTCCAGTGCAACAAAGAATCCAATCCGCGTTAGATTGGGCTCCTCATCGAAGAAACGGAAGATCGCCGTTAGTCCCGCAGCTATCCTCTGTGGAAGATCATTCAAATCAATTCCCTGTTCGAGACGGCTCTTTATCGTGAGATCAGCCAATTTGGAACGAAACAAATCAATTAATTCCTGAAAAATAGCTTCCTTGCTTTGAAAATAAAGATAAAAGGTAGGCTGTGTTAACCCGGCCCTCGCCACGATCGTACTCACCTTGGTTTGATAATACCCTTGATGAGCGAACTCATCGGCGGCGATGGCAAGTAATAACGCTCGGCTTTGTTCTCCGTTTGCTCCTACTTTCCTTCCTCTTTGACCCATGCGGCACGACATCTCCAAATTATTCTGTAATATACTACTTTAGAGTAAAGTATTACAAGAATTATCTACAGTCAAGAAGTAAATTTTGCAGCCTTCAGTCCGGTGAAGGACAACCCGGGTTTCCGATATTCCTTTTCTTCTCATCTATCTGAAAAAGACCATAACAAAAGAGCAGTGCGAAAGGGATACCCCTTCTCTACTGCTCTAATTGGCCCATCAGCTCATCAGAAACTACATATGCCCCGAATGTTTCACTTCTCAGCCCTGGCGATTGGAGAACGGTATGCTTCGCACTGACCGAGCCACCGCACGACAAGCTCGGGGTTGGAAGCGAAATGCAAATGCGTATATCCTGCCACCGTCCGATACAGCAGGCAGCCGTCCTTTTTCGTTCCGCGCAGTCCTTTCGTTTCATAGGCGGAGACAATCGATGCTTCCTGCGTTATGTATGTGGAGTAATGAAACTCATGTCCGCGCGCGGTATCTCCGTCCTGAAACAGAAAATTGCCTGGCGTGCCTGTTATTTCCCTAAGTCCAAGCGCAGCAAGCTTCGGCTGCATGACGACTTTGCCCGGAATAAGCCCCAGCATAGGGTAGCTTCTGCCCTGCGTATCTTCGATAGCCTCCGTCAAATACATAAAGCCCCCGCATTCGGCCAGCGTCGGCAGCCCGCACTCTACGGCATTCCGTATCGACTTAGCAACGGCTTCCTCCCGACTCAGCCTATCAGCGAATTCTTCGGGAAAGCCCCCTCCAATATAAAGCCCCTGCACACCTTCCGGCAGCGGTTCTCCCGCCAGCGGGGAGAAGTAAACCAGCTCCGCCCCATAATGCTCGAGAAGCTCCAAATTTTCAGGATAGTAGAAATGAAATGCCGCATCGTATGCGACGGCCATCCTGACATCAAATAAACGCGAAGGCGCTGCAAACAGCTTCGGCGGCTCCACTGCTATAGGCTCTGCTCCAGATGAAAGCTCCAGAAGCTTGTCCAGATCGGTGCTCTGCTCCAAACGATCGGCCAATACCTCAAAGAACCCGCCGAGCTCTCCCCTTTCAATAGAAGGAACCAGTCCCAAATGACGCTCCGGCAAAGCCAACTGATCTTCCCTCTTCAAAAAGCCGATGACCGGTATGCCGCATTCCTGCTCGATGGCTTGTTTGACAATGCGGTAGTGTCCGTCGCTGCCGACCTTGTTGGCGAATACCGCGGCGATCCGCACGTTCGGCTCCAGAAGCTGGAAACCCTTCACGATCGCGGCCGCGCTTCGCGCCATGCTTTGGCAGTTCACCACAAGTAGTACCGGCAGCTGCAGCTGCATACTGATCTCTGCCGTGCTGCCCGTATTAGATAAAGGATCTTTCCCGTCGTATAAACCCATGACCCCCTCGACAACCGAAACATCGGCATCCTTCGAGGCGCGTCCGTATATTTCTTTCACCGTCTCAGGAGTAAGCATCCAGCTGTCCAAATTGCGTGATGGCCTGCCGGTCACCGCCTTATGATAAGTCGGATCGATATAATCCGGGCCGCACTTAAACCCCTGCACAGTTAAGCCCCTGCGGCGCAAAGCTGCCATGAGACCCAAGGTTACGGTCGTTTTGCCTGCACCACTGCCCGTCCCCGCAATGACGATGCTGCGGTGAACTGTATGCACGCTTTCCCCCATGCTCATGCGCTGCCGCTTCCCTTCCCATACTCCATAATGCCTACGGAAATCGTTACGTTACCGCTTTTCTTCTTGACCAGCGCAAGACGCTCCACTCCTGTGAACCGCTTGGCGGCCGGTTCGCTGACGCCGTAAGCACCGGTAAATTTATACACCGTATCCGACGGATCCTCGATTGTCATTTCGTTGAGCTCCTCAGGCGTATAGCATACAAGCGGCCAGTCATGCTCGGAGCATACGGCGAGCAAGCCTTCTTCGTCTTTTTTCAAATCTATGGTACAGACCGCCTTCACGCTGCGGATAGAAAATTGCAGCTCCTCCAGCGTCTCCCGGATGACCGCAGCAATTTCTTCGGAGGACGTCCCCCGATTGCATCCGATGCCGAGCGCAACCACTTTGGGACGGTACAGCACACCGTTCTTCAGAATAAGCTCTTCTTCAGGCAAAAGCAGGCGATGGGTCACAACCAGCGCCGCTTGAGGTTCATCGCTGAGGGCGGTCGTGATATCCGAGTAGACGCGGATATGGGACGGAAGCGGAGATGCATAAGTCCACCAATCGGGCTCTCCTGACTCCTGTACAACGGCTACGCGCTCCTCATTTACGACAGATGCGCTGACCGGCGTAAGCTTGTCTGCGGATTCCCAAGTCCATCCGTAACGCCGGCCAAACAGATCAACCGCGATTGTCTTCTGTACGTCCGACGCCGTGGTGATCACCGGCACCGCACCCAGCACCGCAGCGACCTCGCGCGTGAGCTCGTTGGCCCCGCCCAGATGGCCGGACAGCACGCTGATGACATGCTCTCCTTTATCGTCGACCACGACGATGCCCGGATCTTCCTTCTTATCCTTCAGGATGGGGGCAATCATGCGAACGACAGCGCCGAGAGAAATGATACAAATGATTCCGTCATACACGGGAAACAGCGCCGGAAACAGCATGCGCACGCTTCCTTCAAACAGCTGGATATTCCTGCCGGATTCGTCTCCCCGGGCGAACTTGGACATATAATACACATCGGCATGGTCAAACGAACGCTGCAGTCTGCGCGCAAGCTCCACCCCGTGCTTCGTTATGGCAACCACCGCATAATTTCCCGACTTCCGAATGTCAGGGAGCGTCCCTTCCTGCAGCGTGATGACTTCCGGTGTGACCATCAGTCCTTCACCCCTTTGCGGTAGCCGTGCGTGAACGATTTGTCATACAGCTTCGAACGGTATTCCTCATTGGCACCGACCTCCGGGTCAAGCGCCCATCCGGCCAAAATCATCGCATGCTTACGGATTCCGTTCACACGCATATCCTCATCCAATCGGGCTAGCGTAGTCCGCACGATGATTTGATCCGGCCAGGTTGCTCTTTGAACGACAGCAACCGGGGTTTCCGGACTCCATCCGGCATCCGTCAACTCGCGCACCACTTTTTTCGTCAGCGTAGCGCTCAAAAACAACGCCAGCGTACAATGATGGGCCGCCAAGTCTTTGAGCTGTTCGCGATCCGGTACCGGAGTGCGTCCTTCGGCCCGTGTCAGAATGAGCGTTTGGGTCAACTCCGGAATCGTAAGCTCAGCCCCCACCGCAGCCGCAGCCGCAAACACGGAGCTGACACCCGGAACGATTTCGCATTCAATTCCTTCCTTGGCCAGCAGCACCTTCTGTTCCATGATAGCGCCGAAGACCGCAGGATCTCCCGTATGAACACGGGCCACAAGCTTGCCAGCTTTAACACGGTCCGCCATAACGGACACCATTTCGTCCAGACTCATTCCCGCGCTTTTGAGCACTTCCGCTTCAGGCTTTGCCCGTGCGATCAGCTCCTCATTCACCAGAGAGTCCGTATAGAGCACCACATCGGCTTCCTGCAGAATGCGCAGTCCCTTCACCGTAATCAAATCCGGGTCTCCCGGGCCAGCGCCGATGATATAAATCTTCATTTTCTCACCACCATTAACGTTAAGTATTCCAGCTCTCGACCAGCCAGCTCTTCAATATTGCGCCAAATCTGCTCGTCCCCCGAGGTCACCTTGGTCAGCACCGACGCCTTGTCCGTCAGGCCCAAATCGCGCAGCACCGACAGCATCAGATCGATCACCTTCGCCACCTTGATGAAAACGACGCAATCATGCGTTTCCAAAGCCCGGCGCATTTGCTCATAATCGTCCGTAGCAGGCACAACCGCCATCTGCTCGTCACCGTCGGCAAGCGGTAATCCGAGTCTAGATGCCGCAGCGTTGACGGAGGATATTCCAGGAACCGAAATAGCTTCCACCTCCGGATGCCGCTCTTTCATCAACCTCATCAGATGAATGTATGTACTGTACAGCATCGGATCGCCTTCGGTGACGAACGCGACATTTTTCCCTTGCTCGAGATGGCTCCATACGGTATCTACGGTCTTGTTCCACTGCATTTCCAACGCTTCTTTATCTTTGGTCATCGGGAAGGTTAGTGCGAGCATATCCTTTTCCCGAGTGTCTACATACATTTCTACAATGGCCAGGGCGTAGCTTTTGGCGCCCGATTTTTTGCGCGGGTAGGCGATTACCGGGGATTCCTTGAGCAAACGAAATGCTTTTACCGTAACCAGCTCAGGATCTCCAGGACCTACTCCCACACCATATAACGTGCCAAGCTTACTCATCCGCTTGTCCTCCTGTCTCCCTATTGTCATTTTGCTTCCGTCTTGCTGCGATGATGTATACGGGATTCAAGCTTTCAAACCGTGTCATCTCCAGAATCGGCTTGCTGCGGCTAAGTTGGGCCAGCGTAATGTCTGTGGCGAACCCTTCCTCGGCAAAAGCTTTGGTTGCTGCCGCCAGATTCTCGATCGTTGCCGCATTCAGCACAATCGTGCCGCCCGGCCTCAAACGCCCACAGCAAATGGACAGCAGCTCTCTCAGCTCGCCTCCGGTGCCCCCGATAAACACTGAATCCGGGTCCGGGAACTGATCGAGCCCCTCCGGAGCCTTCCCATGCACTCCCGTGATGTCGGTTCGAAATTTGCGAATATTCTCTTGGAAGTTCGCCAAATCCCCTTCGTTTTTCTCGACTGCATACACGGCCCCGTCACGGCAAATACGAGCCGCTTCAATCGCTACCGAGCCCGTGCAGGTACCAATGTCCCATACGATACTTTCCCGTTTCAGGTTGAGCGCCGCCAGACTGAGAATGCGGACCTCTTTTTTCGTGATGAGCCCTTTGTCGGGCTTGCGCTGGGCAAACTCGGCGTCATCGATGCCAAGCGGCCATTCCGGTGATTTTGCCCCCGACTGCCTCCGCAGAATCATGATATTGAGCGGTGAGAAGGCCGTTTCATCGGATGCTGCGAGCTCCTCAAGCTCGTACCAACCGGTACGCTCCTTCGTACCACCGAGATTCTCGCCGACGAAAGCGCGGTATTCAGTCATCCCGAATTCAAGCAAATAACGGGCAATCGCACCCGGATAGTTCTTCTCGTCTGTCAACAACGCTGCTTTGGCCTGGCCGTCGATCCGCTGCGCCAGTCCCTTCAGGCTTCGGCCATGCGCGCTGGCGATGCAGGCGTCCTGCCAGCTCTCGCCGATTCGCGCGAAAGCGAGCTGAAGCGAGCTGACCTGCGGATACACCTCCACCCGTCCGGGCAGCTTGCCCGACAAATAGCCGCCGATACCGTAAAATAGCGGATCGCCGGATGCCAGCACTACCGTTGCGCGGTTTTCCGCTTGGAGCTTTTCTGTTAGCTGGCTCAGACCACCCTTAAGCGGGATAGTTTCTCCCCGAAAGTCCGGGAAAAACTCCAGCTGCCGTTCTCCTCCGATAAGCACCTTAGCCCGTTTGATCCGCTCATTGTACAACTCAGGCAAGCCCGCCGCTCCGTCATCGCCGATCCCTATAACGGCAATCGTTTCCTTCAACAAATGAAATTCCTCCCCTGCCGTACGTTTCATTCATCCATTTTCCTTCATCATGCGCATTCGTCCCAGCAGTTCGGCTTTCATCGAAATAATAACCGTTTCTACCTCAAAGCCGGCGTCGCTGCCCGCAGTCTCCTGAAGTCCCGACTGACAGCAATACGCGCACATCACATCAAAAAAAGCGGTGCAGCCAAGCGCATGCATCATATCTCCCACCTGAGAGGCGGTGTTCGCTCCTTTAATCTCACCGATCACGGTTTCCGGAGCACCGGCCTCCTCTGCCATACGGGCAAGAAAGCCAAAATCGACGGGTGCGCTCTTCGAGTGCACCATCATAACCCCTTGCGCGACCTTAGAAAACTTACCCATCATACCAACCAGCGTCACTTTGCAAATCCCTTGTCTCGCGCACTGCTGCAGCGCGAACCCGACAAAATCCCCCATCTCGACGAACGCTTCCTCAGGCAGCTCTGGATATAGATCCATCCCGAACTTTTCTGTACGACCTCCGGTAGAGAGAACAATATGGCTGCAGCCGCACTTGACCGCCACGCGGATGGCCTGGGCTACGCTTGCTTTATACGCTGCCGTCGAGAATGGGACGACAATTCCCCGCGTCCCCAGAATCGAGATGCCGCCTAATATGCCAAGCCTGGCGTTCAGCGTTTTCTTGGCGATTTCTTCCCCGTCCGGTACCGAGACGACCACACTGACGCCCCGCTGCAGCAGCTCATATCGGTTTAACACCGCCTTCACCGCTTCGCGGATCATTTTCCTCGGAACTGGATTAATTGCCGCCTGACCGACCTCCACGGGAAGCCCCGGCTTTGTCACTCGTCCTACACCGACGCCCCCGTCCAGCTCAATACCGGGCGTCTCCATCCAAGAAACCTCACATATAATCCGTGCTCCATGAGTCGCATCCGGGTCGTCGCCTCCGTCCTTGATCACCTCTGCGGAAGCCCGGTGCTCCTCTACCTCGCACGCAACGATTTCGAAGGTTACGACTTCACCTATCGGCAGCCGGATCGTAGCCTCACGCTGCGGTTCCTGAACAATGAGCGCTTCAAGGGCCGCCTGTGCCGCAGCGGCAGCGCACGATCCCGTCGTATATCCATGACGCAAGGACTTGGGCTCCTTCGTATCCATACCGCCTTTATCCTTGACGCTCCGCGAGCAGCGACAGAGCATTAACGGATGCTACAGCAACCGGACTGCCGCCCTTCCGGCCGATATTCGTAATGAAAGGCACGTCAAGCTTCAGCAGTTCCTCCTTGGACTCTGCCGCAGATACGAAGCCGACAGGTACGCCGATAATAAGACCCGGCTTCGCCTGGCCTTCCTTGACCAGTCGGATCAGCTCCAGCAATGCCGTCGGCGCGTTGCCGATCGCATAGATCGCGCCGTCCGCCTCACTCGCCGCTTTACGGGTCGAGATGATCGCCCGTGTCGTATTGAGCCGCTTCGCTTCCTCCATGACATCCGGATCCGATATGTATACCCGAACCTCGCCGCCGTACTTTTGCAGCCTCGGCTTGCTAATGCCCACCTGCACCATCTGCACGTCGGCTACGATCGGCTTGCCTGCCCGGATGGCTTCGATACCGGCCCGGATGGCGTCCGGATGAAATACCAGACTGCGGCCCAATTCAAAATCCGCGGAAGCATGAATGACCCTCTGCACCACTTTGTACTGTTCATCGGTATAGGAATGCTCTCCAAGCTCCTCCGTAATCATTTCGAAGCTTTTTTCCTCTATTTCCTGCGGCTGTACCGTCAGCGGTTTAAACTCCGTTCCAAAATCCATCATTTACCGCACCTCCTGTAATGTGTTATTTAATTCTTCCAGTACACCTTCAAACTCCGAATACACAACACCGTAATCCAGCTGCGGGCGTCCGATGACGATCGTATCGATGTCCATTTCCAGCGCTGCCGCCAGCTTTTCCTCGACTGCCCCGATTTTACCGCTTTCCTTGGTAATCACGGTCGTTACCCCATAATGACGATATAACGCTTGATTCAGCTCCTTGGAAAAAGGCCCCTGCATCGCTACAATGTTTTTCTGCTCGACGCCAAGCTGTTCACACTTATCCATGTTATCCTTACGGGGCAGCATGCGGGCCACGAGCCTAGTATCCGGCAGCCCGATTAGCCGCTCCGCGAAAATATGCAGCGTCTTGCTGCCCGTCGTCAGCATGATTACGCCGCGTCTTTCAGCCGCCAGCTCCGCCGCTTGCTCGTAGTCGTCAACGAATATAAGCCGCGGATGCCCTTCATAGGTTCCCCGCTCCCGCTCATAACGAATATACGGCACTTCCGACTGGAGAGCAGCCGCCATCGCTTGACGGGACGCTTCCTCTGCAAACGGATGGCTCGCATCCACAACCACCTGAACCCCCCGGGTGCGGATCAGCTCAGCCATACCGCCGGCATCCAGACGCCCGATTTGCACCGGTATCCCAGCTTCCTCAAGACTTTTGGCCGCGCTCTCCGTCACAACAGTAGACAGCAGGTTATACCCCGCCCCGTGAATGCGCACCGCTAACTCACGCGCATCGCTCGTTCCTGCAAGCATCAGAATCATGAATGCACCTCTTTGGTCCTGATCGTGTGCTCATGCCGTTCATGTTCATGATCGTGATCATGGTGATCATGGTCATGGTTGTGGTCATGGTCATGATCGTGGGGATCCATATGCTTTGCCGCCTCAAGCCGGAATTGGCACATGTCACAGTTCATACGCACTTCTCCATATAAAGCTTCGTCCGCCCGCTCCTTCAAAATTTTACTGAGCTTAGGATGGAAGCCAAAGTAGTCGGCCAAGACGAACGACAGGTCCGGATGTTTCTCGGCAAACTCACCCTTCATTAGCTCCAAGCGTTTGATTAGCACGCCCGTAAAAAGAAAATAAGGCAGTATCACAATCCGCTTCGCGCCGAGCTTCACGCAGCGCTCCACACCCTCGTCCGCGCGCGGAGCCGTTACACCAATGAAGGCCGTCTCCACCCATTTCACCTTCAGCCGCTCCCACAGGAGCCTCGATATTTTATATAAATCGCTGTTGGCATCCGCATCGCTGCTTCCCCGTCCGATCACAAGCAGCGCCGTGTCCTCCGCATTTTCTTCGAGATCGATCCCCGCTTCTTCCAAGCGTGAAGATAAAATATCGAGCGCCAGCTCATGAACGCCGATCGGCCGGCTGTAAGCAAACAAGACACCCGGATGCTTCAGCTTCGCCGCATCAATGGCACCCGGGATATGCAGCTTCGCATGCCCCGCAGCAAACAGCGTAATCGGCACAACCGCAACGCGGGTCGCTCCCCGATCTACGCAGGTCTGAATGCCTTGAGCAATCGTAGGCGACTCAAACTCCAAAAAGCACGTTTCTACGATCGGCTCCCCAAGCGTGCCCGCCACCGAGCTTACAAAAGCTCGGACCTCCTCGTTCCCTTCCGGATCCCTGCTGCCGTGCCCTACAAACAATACCGCATTCATGCTCCGTCCCCTTTCTTACTCTTTATTCGCCTTATCGGCCTAGTTAATCTCCACAAACCGCATTCTCGATTTGAAACACCGGCAAATCCTGATGCCTGTAGCCCTCGAGCTCCTTCACGCGGCCAAAAAATTTATGAAACCGTTCATTCGGGTGTCCATCGTTTGCATAACGGGAAACGATCCTCTCCACCGTTTCCACCAATTGCTCCGGTTCAATTCCCTCAGCGACCGGCTGACCCGGATGGGCATTTCTTCCGACCGTTTTGCCTCCCAGGAACAGATCGAACTTTTCTTTGCGATACACGATCCCGATGTCTTCCTTCACTGCTCCGTAGCATGCCATCCCGCAGCCATTGAAGCCGATCTTCAGCTCCTTCGGCACGCTCATGCCGCCTAAACGGCGATGGAGCTCCGTCATATACGGCACAGAATCGGCCTTATCCATGTTGCAGAAATCGCAGGCTTTCAGCTGCGCCACATCACCGATCGGCGCTAGCAGCAGCCCGGCCTCCGTTAGACGAGAGGTTATCGTATCCGGATCATTCGTTCGAAGCCGTACCATCAGCTGATGATGCGGAGTATATTCCATCGTCCCTTCTTCTCCCACGATCTCCGCAAGCAGCGCAAGCTGCGGAGCGGTCAACCGCTTCTCAGCTAGACCCGGACTAACAGCAAACTCGAGGATCGCTTCTTGACGGAATAGGACCGTGTCGAAGCTGCCGGTAACAGGCTGAGCCAGTCCAGAGCGGTGCGCTTCGACGAGCTGAAGAGCTTCCAGCGCCAGTCCGTATGCAGATACCGGTTTCTCAGACTCCGCCTCAGCTTCATATTCCGATATCGCTTCCTCGGGCTCCTCCTGTCCCTCCAGCGCCCAAGGCTCTGCCTCCTGCCGCAGCCTCTCATGCGGCTTTAGCGGCTGCACATCCGAACCGAGTGTATACTTGCGCTGATAGCCGCGCGGCGTCACCATCAGCCCATCATAAACGACTGTGGTTGAGTTGCCAATAATCACCGTCGTCAGCATGCCGATATCGTGCTCCAGCATCGCTTCAAGCGTCGTGATGACGATGTCCTCACGCTCCCGGTAAGCACTCTTGACGATCCCTACCGGCGTCTGCGGCGAGCGATGCTTCATCAGCACCCGCTGCGTTTCCACGATTTGCCTTGTGCGTCTCCCGCTTCGCGGGTTGTACAACGCGATGACGAAATCAGCCTGCGCTGCCGCCTCCACACGCCGAATAATCAGCTCCCATGGCGTCAAATGGTCACTCAGACTGATCGTGCAGGCATCGTGCATGATAGGCGCACCCAATAAGGATGCCGTCGAGTTGATTGCCGATATGCCGGGGATAACCTCGACCTCTACGCCCTGTTCCCGCCGCCATCCTTTTTCCATCAGCACCTCATAGATCAGCCCGGCCATGCCGTATACGCCGGCGTCCCCACTGGAGATGACAGCCACCCGGTGTCCAGCCTCCGCTTGACGAACCGCTTCCTGCGCCCTGCTCACCTCTTCGGTCATCCCCGTTCGCACCACCTGCTGCCCGTTTAACAAACCGCGCACCAAATCCACGTATGTGTTGTATCCGATCACGACGTCGCATTCCTGTATGGCGTCTCTCGCTTTTTGCGTCATATGCTCATAACTGCCCGGTCCGAAACCGATCACAGACAATTTCCCTTTCATACTTCAACCCCCCTTGTAAAAATAACAGGACATAAGAAAGCTGATCCTCGGATCAACCCTATGATTTCTGACGGTAACAAAAAAAGCATCCTCCTCCCGGAAGATGCTTGACGACAATGGATTGGGAACCAGCAGCACGGCCTTATATCACGCATTTCCTATGGCCTGATCGGCTGCGTTCTATAATGACGTTATGCCTGCATGGCCTTCTACCGCTCTCGTACACCTTCCTATCCGCGTAGGTCTTGTGGTGACTTCGTTGACAACTGCCATCACAACACGGATGGATCGGCTGCAACAGAACAGGCAGGTCTCCTGACTCGCGTCTCATCGCTTTTCCGCAGCCTTCCCATCACAACCGACAGTGGCGTCGTTCAAACCGAAAAGCTTCTCGCTTACAGTGGCGGGACCGTGTCGGACTTACACCGACTTCCCTTTTAAACCGAGTCGTCAACACGACGAACTCGGTACCTATTCTATGTAAATATGAAGTTATTGGCTTTTTGGGTAAAATCGAGTTAATGATAGCATGGTTATCCTGTTAATGTCCACCATCAGTTTTCACTTTTCATGAGACCTCGGGAAGGTTATGCTAACAGCAGCTCTCTCGAAAAAGGAGTTTTACCGCTCATGAATCATCAAACCCTTATTGATTATGGATTAAAAAAAACCGGCACCGACTTGCGATATCCGTTTGATCCCGGTATGCCTGTACTATTTGTCGGAAATAAGATGTTCGCGCTGCTCGGCTCTTATCAGGGAAAGCCCAGCGTGAACCTGAAGGCCGATCCCGAAACCATATGGCTGACAAGAGAAACGCATCCGAACTCCGTCTTCCCTGGCTATCACATGAATAAACGCCACTGGAATACCGTTCTTTTGGACGGCTCGATTGAAGACCATGAACTATTCGATATGCTGGAGGAATCTTATCAGCTGGTTTGCAGCAAGCTTTCCAAAGCCGAGAAGCAGCGTCTGTCTCTCTTGTAAATCATTCGAAATCCAGTAAGCCAACATTCAGCCCACTCCCCCATCTCTGTAGGGTATGCCCAACGTAGCAGGGGAGGTGTCTTGGGTAAGATTTTACAAGCTGATAAGGACGACCTAAAAATGAAGAAATGGAAAAAAGCACAGCCGATGGCTGAAGCCCTATAAGACAACGAAGGGCATTCAAGCAGCTGTGCTCTTTCCGTAGTTCTGCCACGGCTATACCTGTAAACCCCAGGTACGCTGCTGCGGGTCTAGATAAATTTCACATGTGCTTACTCTGATTCAGCGCTTTGTAAAGCATGCTCCCAGCTGGGGAAGTAAAACAACGCATTCTGCACCAGCTCCGGATGCGACTGCTTTAATTTTTTCTTATTTAACGGCTGACCGCTGGACTTTAGGTCTTGGATCCGGGAAATCACATCAACAACACTCATACTTGATTCCATGAACTGGTCTCCTTTGTAATCTGTTTTAGTAGTATTATTGTCATAAATTAGAAAATTACACATGACCGTTACACGTGCAATGAATCGTCACCGTCCTTCTAGATAGATGGTTTGAATATCGAGACCCATTTTTGTACAATCGGATATAAGCTTAGACAGCTCGAATTACATCCAAAAGCACTCATCCAAGGAGGAATTTCGGTGAAGTATCGCAAGCTCGGAATAACGAATCTGAAGGTATCCGTCATCGGTGTAGGAACTTGGCAGTTCGGAGGCGAATGGGGCAAGCCCTTCACACAAGCCGAAGTCGACGGTATTCTTGATCAGGCGAAGGATAGCGGCATCAATCTGATCGACACCGCAGAATGCTACGGAGACCATACGTCCGAGTCGCTGATCGGCAGCTACGTCTCCCGCGGAAGCCGGGAAGATTGGGTGATCGCCAGCAAGTTCGGACACCACTTTCACGCACATATGGATCGTACACAGCACTGGTCCCCTCAAGAGGTGCTTGAGCAGCTGGACGCTTCCTTGAAGGCGCTTCAAACAGATTACATAGACCTATACCAATTTCATTCGGGAACGGATGAGGCGTTTGATCAGGACGACTTATGGACCCTGCTGGACAAACAGGTGCAAGCGGGTAAAATTCGCCACCTCGGCACGTCCATCGGAAGCAACGATAACCTGCATCAGACCGATGCTTCCTCACGCGTCGGCTCGGAGGTCATTCAAGTCGTCTATAACCGGCTGGACCGCGTGCCGGAGGATCGGGTATTTCCATCTTGCGAGCGGCAGGGACTTGGCGTATTGGCGCGCGTGCCTCTGGCGAGCGGATACTTGAGCGGCAAGTACAAGCCAGGTGTGGTGTTTGCCGAGAACGACGTCCGTCAGAGGCACGATCCTGAGCAAACACTCCTTAAGCTGCAAGAGGTGGAGCGCATTCGGGAGAAGGAGTTGCCCGCCGGTATGGACATGGCCACTTGGGCACTGGCGTGGTGTCTCAAGCACCCTGCGGTTACTGCGGTCATTCCCGGCTGCAAAAGCCAAGAGCAGGTTATAGCCAATGCGAGAGCGGCGGAATACGTCGGGGACGGACACCCTCAAAGCTGGAAGCTGTAATCCGATTATCCAAAGCATACATATTCATGTTTTTGAGTCGAACCAAAACTTTTACAAACCAAACGGCCCCATCGCCTTGAAGGCGGGGGCCGCTTTGTTTTACACCACCATGTTCCTCTGCAGCAAAGCGTGAAACTCATCTGCCGGAACCGGTCGGCTGTATATGTAACCTTGAATCTCCCTACATTTGACATCCAGCAGAAACGAGAGCTGTTCTTCCGTCTCCACTCCTTCCGCGATGACATTCAGCTTCAAGCTTTGCGCCATCGCCATGATCGCCTGCACGATCGCGGCATCATCCGGGTCATCGGTAATATCCCTTACAAATTGCTGCGCGATTTTCAGCTTGTCGATGGGGAATTTTTTCAAATAGTTCAGTGAAGAAAATCCCGTGCCAAAATCATCAATTCTTCAGCCGTTCCGCCGCTTCGACGAGCAATCGATCACCAAAGGCGTGACCGAACGTATCATTTACATTCTTGAACCGGTCGAGATTGATAAACAGGACGGCCAGCTGGGTTCCGGCTAATCGGGCCGCTTCAATGGAAGTCTCAAGGGACTGCTGAAATTTCTCTCGATTCGGCAGTCCGGTAAGCTGGTCATGAAAGGCCAAATCGTGTAAACGCCGTTCCGTATCTTCTCTATTCCGGAGATCGGCTATAGCAAAATACAACAAAGGGACTGTTAGCAGAGTCATCCCTGCTGCATCTGCCAAGTGGATAAGCCAGCCGTTCCAACCCGCATAGAAGTATCGGGTCGCCATCTCCGTACATTCCGCCAACAGCAGCAAAGACGAAATGGCATACCAGGTTGTTATCAGTTGATTTGCTTGTTTCTTCAAAGACACATAAAGAACCGGCCCGGCAGCAATCGAGATGAACCCGAGCGCAATCCAATCCACTTGATCATAGGGAAGACCTAACACTCCCCTGATCGAGAACAGCCCGGCTTGCGTTCCTATCAAAGTAAACCATAGACGCAGAAGAATTTTTGGTCATAAAGTCCTATGCGCTGGTGTATTTTTGTCGTATCAGGCATTAAAAAACTCTTTCTTCCTTTTCATATACCGTTTCGTCATCATTGCTGTCCATGACCCGAACCTCCAGCTTCCAATGGCCGGGATATGGCAAGTAGGCCCCGCGAGCCTTGTAGCTGTACCTTTTCATTCCAAATGATTCCTCAAAGCTCGGATCCTCAAAATATTCCAGAGGAACACTCAGCGGAGCGATTTCCGGACTGTCGATCGATTGAAGCTTCATGATGACTTGCTTTGGTTTACCGAGCTTCTCAGGCAGCCACACCTTCACCGTAAAATCATTCACACCTGGAACGTTTGGACTGATCTGCGCCGTCATGTGTATCTTTTCGCCCATCACATGCCAATTCAACGGTTCATTAGCAGGAGCCGGCAGTAAATAGGTGAAGATGCCGACAATTCCCAAGATAAGCGCCATCAGCAGCGCGTCCGTCCGAATCAAGCCCCCTACGCGCTGTTCGTTGTTCTTCCGATAATAATAACGAACCGACGATGCGGTGACGACTACCAAAAGCACCAGCACGGTTTTGACAATCAAAAGCTTGCCCCAGGACGTTTCCACGATATAACGAATATCCGGCAGGAAAATGAAGGTCATCAGCACGCCCGAAACGATCAGCACCAACATACTGATCAACGCAGCCGTAGAAAAAAACGGATAAAACCGCCTTGCTTGCTCCCTCTCGCTTTTCCAAAGCGTAAGCAGCGTCAGCAGCCCCCCGATCCAAACGGAGGAAGCGGCGAGATGCACAAAGTCCAGAGTGAGCGTCTCCTTAGCGGGCTGGAAGGCCGCGGCGTGGCCGAGCAAGCTTTTGGCAAACCAGACGGCAGCAACCCATATATAGTCCAGCAGAGCGTTTCGATACAGCATAACAAACGAGAGCAGAGCCAGCAGGATACCTCCAAGCCAGGCATAGCCGATGTTTGTCTGCGAAAACAATCGCAGAAGCGCATCCGCTCCACCGTCACCGATCAGATCACCCATATGAGCCCACATGAACACAATGTAAACAATAAGGTAAGCCTGCTGCCAGCGCTCCGCGCTCCGCCGCAAACGGGTCTTCGTCTCCATCGGACTTCCTGTACCGAACCAACGGAGCCACAAGAGCAAACCGGTAAAGCCCAGCATTGTAATATAGAAAGCGATGCGTGAAGCAAACTGCAGCACGTCCTTCACTCCGAAGCGGTCCAGCGGCCCGCTGTCGTGATAGTGAAGATGATCCATGTCAGCCTCAATCCCGGACGCCGGCGCCGGCCCGCTCAAGCTCTCGCCTACGGCGAACAGATACGTTCCGTTCACCGGATGACCATCCGCCGAGATGACATGATACGTTACCAGATAAGTCCCCTGTCCAAGCCTCGGCAAGTTCAGCGTCAACGCCGTCTGACTTGCATTCAGCACGGCGTTTTGTTCCGTTACCAGCCGTTTGTTCCTGTCGTACACCCTTAATTGATATAACTCTTTTTCCAACCTTTCATTGAAGGTAAGAACAATCTGGTCCGGCGCTTGCACAAGTTCACTTCCTGCCGCCGGCTGAGCCTCAACCAGGCTTGCATGGGCGTCCGCCCGCGAAGCCATTCCGAAAGCGAAAACAATCACCGAACATAATAAGAAGAAATAAACCGGACGCCTCAGCAGCCGGGGTATGAAATCAATGAAATGCATGGTGAATCCCCCTTCAAGTAAGTACCAAAATAAATGTAGCATAAATGACTCACACAAACCAAATGCAGCGCAAGGCACATGGAAAGCTCGCTTTTTTGTCGAATCTCGTATGAAATCATACATTGACAACCGGCGCAAAAATGAGTTAAATTCATACTATCGCTTTAACAAAACAACTACATATGGTAGAAGCAGGCGCCTTCCACTACGATATATTGTGGAAGGTCGAAAAGTAAAGCCGGTGCAAGTCCGGTGCGGCCCCGCCACTGTAACGAAGATGTTATCGGCCCGATTCGCCACCGTTCGACTCGGACAACGACCGGTAAGAGCAGCACTTCAAAGTCAGAAAACCGCCCGCTTCTTCGGCACGATTCACCCTACGACAGATAGGGAGGTGCCACCTATGACGGATATTGGCATGCCTCCGCCTGTCGGGAACGGGCGAAGGCATGCTTTTTACATGAACAAGAGGAGCTGGATGTATATGATTATCGTCAAAAGAGACGGCACGAAAGAAGAGCTAGTGTTTTCCAAAATGAAAAAAGTAATCGACTTTGCTTGCGAAACGTATCCCGAATGCGATCCGCTGGAGCTGGAAACCGCTTTGCTGCCTTTGTTCCGCAATGAAATTACGACCAAGGAAATACAGCGCCTGCTGATTCAAGTCGCTGTAGAGAAAACGAGCGTTGAGCAGCCAAATTGGCAGTACGTGGCCGCCAAGCTTTTGACGTATGATCTGTACAAAGAAGCTCAATTGAATCGTAAATACGGTCATTTTGGATATGGCGATCTGTATTCCCTGATTACCTATTTAACACAAACTGGCCTGTACGGCGAATATATTCTTGAGCACTATAATAAAGAAGAGATCCGGGAGCTCGGCACCTACATCAAACCGGAGAGAGACTACCTGCTGAACTACATCGGCCTGAAGACGCTCGCGGACCGATACCTGATCAAAGGGCTGGATAAAGAAGTACTCGAGCTGCCGCAGGAGCTGTTCATGGGTGTTGCGATGCATTTGGCCATGAAGGAATCGGACAAGCTATACTGGGCCAAGCGGTTCTACGATGTGCTCAGCAATCTGGAAATGACGGTTGCGACTCCAACTTTGGCTAATGCCCGCAAGCCGCTGCATCAATTGTCGAGCTGCTTTATCGATACGGTGCCGGATAACCTGTGGGGCATATACAACGTAGACCAAAGCTTCGCCCAAGTGTCCAAGCACGGCGGTGGCATGGGAATTTATGTAGGTAAAGTCCGCAGCAAGGGCTCTAACATTCGCGGCTTCAAGGGAGTAGCCGGGGGCGTCATCCCATGGATCAAAAACTATAACAATACCGCAATTGCCGTCGACCAGCTTGGCGTCCGTTCCGGCGCCGTGGCGGTTTATCTGGACGTGTGGCATAAAGATGTACTGGACTTCCTGAACCTGAAAACAAATAACGGGGACGACCGGATGAAGGCCCACGATATTTTCCCTGGCGTATGTATTCCTGATTTGTTCATGAAGACGGTAGAGGAACGCGGCAGCTGGTATTTGTTCGACCCGCATGAGGTGCGCAAAGTCAAAGGGTACTCCATTGAGGATTCTTATGGCGAGGAGTGGGAACGCCGTTATTGGGAGTGCGTGAATGACGACAAAATCTCGAAGGATGAAATTCCGGCGATCGATATCATGAAGCGTATCCTGACCAGCGCTTTCGAGACGGGCACCCCGTTCGTGTTCTTCCGCGACACGGTCAACCGCGCCAATCCGAATAAGCATAAAGGCATGATCTACTGTTCGAATTTATGTACTGAAATTTGCCAGAACATGAGCCCGACGGAAATGATCCAAACCCAGCACGAAGACGGCATCATCACCTCTACGGTGAAGAGCGGCGATTTCGTCGTTTGCAATCTCTCGTCTACCAACCTTGGCCGCGTCTATACAAAGGAAGATATTGAACGTGTAGTAACGACGCAAATGCGAATGATGGACAACGTTATTGATTTGAACTACTACCCGATTCCGCAAGCGGAAATTACCAATAAAAAGTACCGTGCCGTAGGCCTTGGTTCCAGCGGATATCACCAGATGATGGCTCAGCTTCATATCCAGTGGGAATCCGACGAGCATGTGCAAAAAGCAGATGAAGTTTACGAGTGGATGAACTACTATGCCATTAAAGCTTCTATGGAAATCGCTAAGGAAAAAGGCGCATATCCGGTCTTCGAGGGCAGCGAATGGCAGTCCGGCGTTTACTTCGAAGAGCGTGGATATAGCAGTCCCGAGTGGCTGGAGCTTAAAGAGCAGGTGGCCAAGCACGGCGTTCGCAACGGCTGGATGTTCGCCATCGCGCCGACGGCTTCCACCTCCTTGATCGCCGGTTCGACCGCGGGCATAGATCCGATTTTCAATAAGTTTTTCATTGAGGAGAAGAAGAACGCCGTCATTCCGCAAACGGCGCCTAACTTGAATCCCGATACGATGTGGTACTACAAGGAAGCACATCGGATTGATCAGCACTGGAGCATCCGTGCAGCCGGTGCCCGCCAACGACACATCGATCAATCGCAATCATTCAATCTGTACATCACACCGGAGCTGTCCGCACGTGATTTCCTCGAGCTGTACATGGCTGCTTGGAAGAACGGGTTAAAAACCGTTTATTACGTCCGTAACCAGAGCCTAGAGGTTGAGGAATGCGTTAGCTGCAGCGCTTAATACAAACCTCATTGAAGCGTAATAACGGATCGACAGGTACTCATCATGCCTGGCGATCCTCTATTTTTGTACCCAAAATAAACAGATTTATTTCAGCTGCAGGAGGCAACCGAATGGAACTTCAAAAAAAGAAGTTGTTTAACGAGCACGGAGACCGCGATTGGGGTAAGCGCCGGATCATTGGCGGCAATACGACCAATCTGATTGAGCTAAACAATGTGAAATACGACTGGGCGACTAAGATGTATCGCACAATGATGAACAATTTTTGGATTCCAGAGGAAATCCCGCTCGCACAAGACGCGAAGGATTATAAATTCCTGTCTCCGGAAGAGCGTCAAAGCTATGATAAAATCATTTCTTTCCTTATTTTCCTTGATTCGCTGCAGACGGCCAATCTGCCGAACATCAACGAGTACATCACGGCTCCGGAAGTGAACTTGTGCCTCACCGTCCAAACGTTCCAGGAAGCCGTTCACAGCCAGAGCTATTCTTATATTCTCGACAGCGTCTCTTCCGCGGAAGCGCGCGACGATATTTATAATCAGTGGCGCGAAGACAAGCACCTGCTGCGCCGCAACCGGTTCATTACGGATCTGTACGAGCGGTTTATCGAAACCCCGTCGACAGAAAATCTGATGCGTACCATTATGGCCAACTACATTCTTGAAGGAATCTACTTCTACAGCGGGTTCAGCTTCTTCTACGCGCTCGGCCGTCAAGGCAAGATGCTCGGCACCGTATCGGAAATCAAATATATCCAGCGTGACGAACTGACCCATTTGGCGCTGTTCCAAAACATATTCCGCGAAATCCGCAAGGAAAATCCGGATCTGTTTACGGATGAATTAATCGAAGAACTGCGCCATATGATGCGAACCGCCGTACAGCACGAGATCGAATGGGGTCAATATATTACCAACAACAAGATTCATGGTCTGAGCAACGATATTATCGATCAATACATCAAATACCTTTCCAATGAGCGGTTGAAAAACCTTGGACTTGAAATTCTGTATCCTGAAGTTGTCGAGCATCCGATGAAGTGGGTTGAAAACTTCAGCAACATGAATGGTATCAAAACCGACTTTTTCGAGCAAAAGGTTACCAATTACAGCAAATCGTCGAACCTCAATTGGGATGATTTGTAAGGTAAATACAGACGACAAAGGCAAGAGCCCGAAACGATAAACATACGTTCCGGGCTCTTGCCGTTCTTTAATGAATATCCAAAAGCTCCTTCACCTTATGCTCCAGCTCTACCATGGAAAAGGGCTTATGCAGATAAGCATGGGCTCCAAGCTTCAGTCCTCTGCTGATTTCCTCCTCCCGGTTTCGTCCGGAAAGAATGAGCACCTTCATTTGGGCCGGCCAGGTCCCGCAATCCCTCAACCTCTCAAGCATGCCGAATCCATCCAGCCGAGGCATAATCCCGTCAAGAACACACAAATCCACAGGCTGGTTTAACAGGGACTGATAGGCTTCCTCGCCATCCACCGCTTCCGTGAATTCAACTGGCAGGTGCTTCAGCTTGGCGACCAGAATGGAACGCAATATTTTGTCGTCATCGGCAATGAGTATCTGTTTGCGGGTATGTACAAGAGGCGTCACAGCTCCCGAATCGTTCTGTGAGGAACCCGATTGAAGCACAATCTGATTACGGCCGTTCTGCTTGGCTTTATACATCCCTTCGTCTGCAGCCGCAATCCATTCTTCCACCGAGACGCCTGGCTCCCACTCGCATACACCGGCGGAGAAGGTAATATAGAACGACTGACCTTCGTTCTGCGCCACGGGCTCCAAACGGATCTGTGCCAGAATGCTGTCCATCGTTTTCAGCGCATCGATGCCTGAGGTATTCGGCAGCACGATGACAAATTCCTCTCCGCCGAGGCGGAAAAGCAAATCCGTCGAACGAAGATTATTCTGCAGCAGGTGTGCCAAGCCTTGAAGCACTAGATCTCCCACGCTATGCCCAAAAGTATCGTTTATGGACTTAAACCGGTCAATATCGATAAATACAAGCGAAATGGGCGCCGGATACCGCCCTACCCTCTGCAGCTCCACATGGATCTGGTGATCAAAAAATCGCCGGTTGTAAACCCCGGTGAGCGGATCTCGAAACGCCATCTGTTCGAATGATTTCGTCCGTTGGAGCAGACTGTAGATCCGGGCCCTAAGCTCCTCATATTCAAATGGCTTCATCACGTAATCGTCGGCGCCGAGATAAAAGCATCGAACCTTATCATGAACTTCGTTCCGGCCGGATAAAACGATGAGAGGCAGCCACTTTAAATTGGGATCGCCTTTCAAAAATTCAAAAAGCTCGTACCCGCTGTTCGGATGCATCATCAGATCGAGCATGACCAAATGATAGGACCGTTCCCGGAGCAGCCTCTTCGCCGTATTTAAGTCAGCGGCATCGTCCACTTCATACCCGTCAAGCCTCAGCCTCCGCACCAAGTAGCTCCGCAGTGCAGGGTCATCGTCTATAACCAGGAGCCGTTCTCCTTGCGGAGGGCTAACGATATGCTGGAGCCTCTCTTGATGCTCATCCAGCTCCAGCTCGCGTGAATAAATATCGGCCTCCTGCCCGAGTTCAAGCACCAGCGGAAGGGAAGCGGTAACACATGCCCGGTAATGCTGCCGCATCCCGGGTAATAAAGCCATGCCATCCTCTTGCTCTGCCCAATCCCAGTGCTTGGTTAGCTTGCCGGCAATAGCTCCGATGCGAGTAAAACCGAACATCGGCGCGCTCCCTTTTAACGTGTGCACAAGTCGATAAAATCGCCTTGCATGATCATGAGACTCTTCCATTTCCAACTCTGTGCTCAATCTCATCAACTGCTGAATCTGCTTACCGAGTTCTTCTATGTACTTTTTTTTCCCTTCCTTTAACAGCCTCTTCTCTCTGGCTATCCGATCTGCATTGCTGCGTTCCACTTCTGTTCACTTCCGTTCTTCGGTAATCCGCTTACCTAGGTTTGCTCTCCGTTCCAAATCAGCTCTTGGACGGTATCCAGAAGCTGCAGCGGACTGAACGGCTTCACAATATACTGTGTAACCCCGGCTGCTTTAGCTCGTTCACGGTCCTTTTCCAAGGCTTTGGCTGTGAGCAAAATGACCGGTACCATTCGGTTCGGATTCGGATTCCCTCGCAGCCAATCGCATACCTCTACCCCGGTATGCTCAGGCATCATATAGTCCAAAATAATCAAATCAAACCGTTCGGTGCTCAGATGGCTGATGGCTTCCATTCCATCCTCTGATTCCGTGATCTCATATCCTTCGTCCGCCAACGTCTCCGACAGCAAAAAACGCAGCGCTGCTTCATCGTCGGCCAGCAATATTTTTTTATTTCCCATGAGGTTAATAACGCCCCTTACGTGTCTTCTCAGGTCAACTCTATTATATCATGTTCGACATAAATTGTATTAAAAAGTTCGGAATTTCGAAGATTTTTATAGGTCTAAAGTATCATGTTTGTGATGTAAGGACTATGTTATGATGCAAGTATAGCATATCTTTAGAATAAATTAATAAAAATTAGGTAACATGACCTAATGGGAAGGATGAAACGTATGACCTCTGTGGAGCACACTATAAAAAAAGTGTCCAGATACGTATCGTTCGGACAGCCGGTTTCTTCCGGATCCGTGGTCAATCAACGCATTTCGGATCCACGTATTCCAATGCAGGCTTACTACTTGACCATACAATCGAAGAACGAGCAGGAGAACTATTATCATGAAATTTGGTTGAAAAAGGATGGGGATTTTGCCATTACCGAGGCTTGGTACCGAGAGAGTAATGTGACCAGAAAGCTGCTGAAGGATAATTTGTCATACGAACAGTTAAAAACCTCTATCGGTGATGAAGATTCCAACAACATCCTTATGCGTATGACCGAGATTATCAAAAAATCGGAAAAAGAAGACTGGAGACCTCTTTCCAGACGGGCATAAATATACAAGCTTAATCGAAATCGGTTGGGCTTTTTTGTTTCGTTCGGATATGCTTCCTCCAAGAGCCTCCGCTTACAAGCGGGCAACCACGCGAATCCGCCCAAACATAGACCCATCCCTCACGTTCCGCCTGCAGCAAATCCCGTATCCAAACCCTTTCATAATCGTTTGGTCCGCCCGGACCGAAATATTCCTCCAGCTCATCCATACGCTCCAATCCTTCCTGTGTCACAATGATCCATTCACCTTCAATAAGATTGCCACCCTCATACCCGGAAAGCACCAAAGCTGGA
Source organism: Paenibacillus sp. PvR098 (assembly GCF_017833255.1). Taxonomy (NCBI): domain Bacteria; kingdom Bacillati; phylum Bacillota; class Bacilli; order Caryophanales; family Paenibacillaceae; genus Paenibacillus; species Paenibacillus sp. PvR098. The sequence continues at coordinate 4,348,400 of NZ_JAFIBU010000001.1, read as the reverse complement.
TAGGAGCCTGCATCGTACAAAAAGCCCCGCAACGTTCCAGGCCGTACCGATCGTACATAAGGAGAAACGATATGATGGTTCGTTTCGCCGACAAGCAGCGTGCCGTAAACAAACACAAATATCAAGGCCCTGCCTCCTTTATCCCCTCATTAATGACCTTAGCATACCATAAACCGCTGCGGGCTAAAGCAGTCTGATTGTCCGATACCACCATAAAACCGTGGCAAAATGGGAGATTCCGCATAAGCTGTATACAAGCCGATGAACCTGATAGAAGAGGGGGGAGTACCTTGCTGAATCCCGAAGATGCCAACAAAATCATCCGCTTTTTGTCAGCCGCCTATTTTTGCACAGATTCTGCGGAAGCCCGCGCGGAGTTCAACCGCCTCGCCAACGAGCTGCGCAAAGCCTCCGGACAACCGGAACAGTAAGGTGATGGAAGGCATATGGTTTTAGTAGAAAGGACGCCGCTTCCTTAGGAGGCGGCGTCCTTGTGTTCATACGCATGGGGGACCGGATCATGACAGAACCTCCGCATAGGCCCATTTTATCCTGCCAGACCGCACAGCTAGGCATAGGCATACATATAGTAAATTTAGCTGACAGCCTTTATAAGCAAGTATTGCCTATTGTATAAGTGGGAATTATAATCTCATGATCCTTTTATTGGATTGTACGTCGTTTACCCATGGTTTCACAATAGAACCAAAGATGTATGAGGTGGATGTTTCATGGAATTGAGTATAGTTATGATGGGAGCGATCGTCGGATTGTTGGTTGGTTTGACCGGGGTAGGAGGTGCGGCTTTGCTCACGCCGCTCCTTGTCATATTGGGGATCCAGCCAATGGTTGCGGTGGCCACAGACTTATTTTACAACTCGATCACAAAGCTGTTTGGCAGCATCCAGCATATCCGGCAGCGAACTGTACACACCAAGCTCGTCCTTTATCTGGCTGCGGGAAGTGTCCCTTCCGCGGTTGTGGCCGTGATGCTTCTACGGTTTTATCCACCTCTGTACGCTTATCAGGATGCCATTATTAAGCACGCGCTCGGTTTCGTCCTTATCATCGTGGCACTGCTCAGCATTGCCAAGCAATGGCTGGTTAAAGACCGCAACAGCACTTTCCAAGACAAACCGCTGGAAGAAAAGAAAATACTCAGCATCGGCATTGGTATCCTTCTCGGTTTCATCGTTGGGCTGACGTCCATCGGCTCCGGTTCGCTGTTCGCGCTGGCCATGATGTTCTTCTACCGCTTGAAGGCCGCTGAGCTTGTCGGCACGGACATCGTGCACGCCTTCCTGCTCGTCTCAGCCGCCGGTTTGATGCATGCGGGTTTGGGTAACATCAACTATCCACTGGCTTTCAACCTTCTGGCCGGATCTATCCCAGGTGTGTTGCTCGGCAGCAGCCTCTCGGCGAAGGTCCCCGCGAAGCCGCTGCGCACCGTGATGGCGACCCTGATTCTGATCAGCGGAATCAAGCTGATCTGACGTCCTACTGGACGCACCCTGATCAGCGGAATCAAGCTGTTTCAGCCTGCTTCTAGCGTCCATAGGGGCGGACCGCGACACCCGCTTGTTCGAGCCGGTCCTTAATCAGGAAAGCCAGCTCCAGCGCTTCCGGGCCGTCCCCATAAATACAAAGGGTATCCGCCACAAGCAAGATATCTTCCCCTTGCGGCGTCTTCACCTTTCCTTCACGGATTAGGTGAACCGTTTGGGCGGCCGCCCGCTGCGCATCATGGATAACCGCATCCGGCTCGCTTCTGGGCGTCAGCGTTCCCGATCTGCCACGCTTCAGCTGCCGCGGGATTCTCACTCTCACCAAATAAGGAACGAGCGTTGGCTTGTCCTCCAGCTCTTCTCTCAACCTCCCCGGAGCACCATCAGGCCCTTTCATCCCTTCGCCTAACTGCAAACAAAAAAACTGGAGGAGTTCACTCCGCCAGTTCATTCCGTTCACCGGACACTTGCTTTTCTCAACCGCACACCCACGCACTTAGCGTCTCCTCTAATCCCATACCACTTCCCAGTTCCGGTTAAGCGATGCCTTGATCGTTCCACGTTCCATAATGTAACCGGCAAGCAGCTCCGCCATGTCCGTTGGTATATCCTTTACAACGGTCTTCTCTTGGAACATCATGTAATTTCCTCCCCCGCCGGCACGGTAATTGTTCATCACTACGTCGTACTCCGCCTTAGGATCAACCGGATGGCCTTTATGGCTCAACTGGACTACCCGCTCCCCAACTGGACGAGAAATGTTGATCCGGTACTCGATGCCTTCCCACATATCGTAATTATAATGCTGCGGCTTTGGATCGCTAAATTCAGCGCTTACTTTAATCGGGCCGTTTCCATCGTACCTTGCAAAATAAGAGGCGGAACGCTCCAGCGCGTCCTTCATGTCTTGTCCCGTCACCCTGATGACCTGCAGCGTGTTCGGATATATGTAATTGGACACGATATCGCGCATCGTAATATGCTCGGGAAAACCCGGAGAAATGTTATCGAACAGCGCCGTATTCGATATGGGAGCGCCGGACAGCTCCATTTGTACTTTATTGATGAATTCGATCAAGGGATGCTCCTGAAGCCTCACCTGCATCGTATCGGTGATCCGCATATCTCCGAGCAGACGGCCGATCGGCTGGTCCAGCCAGATTTGCGTCTGCTGCTCGTGAGGCTGCATCAGTGAAACAATCGCAGCATCCGGCTCGATACCCGCAGGAGATAATAGCTCGGAGGTTTTGGCCGTAATGCGATAACGGCCATCCGCTTTACTCAGGGTCAGCCGCACTTTCCCAAGGCAAGTACCTTGGCTTCCCGGCTGTACAATCAGAACGCCGCCAATTTCTTTTCCGGCCAGCATACGGTGCTGATGGCCTGTAAGCAGTACATCAATACCTTCCACCTCGCAGCAAAGGGCATAGCCCTGATTTTCTCCCGTCAGCGGTTCCGCAGCTTCTCCGGTATCCAGATGCCGTTCGAACCCTCCGTGATAGGAGACGATGACGACATCCGCTCCTTCCGTTTCTCGCAAATAACCCACCCAGCGCCGTGCCGTTTCCACAGCATCATCGAACCGCAAGCCGGCGATATGCTCTGCTTTCTCCCAATGGGGAATATATTGAGTAGTCAATCCAAGCACGGCTACTTTGCAATCAACCCCATAGGTTTTTATGATATACGGCTTGCCAAAATACGGCTCACCCGTCGCAGCCTTCACGATATTGGCGCTTAGCCAAGGAAAGCGTGATTCCGAGACAGCTTTATGCAGCGGCTCAATTCCGTAGTTGAATTCGTGATTCCCAATAACGCCCGCGTCGTAGCCAAGCTCATTCAAGCCTTGAATCATCGGACTCGGGTGTTCCTTTTTCAGCTTGGCATGATGGTACGCAAGCGGCGTACCTTGTATTAAATCGCCATTGTCGATGAGCAGCACAGCATCCCCCTTGCGCTGTTCTTCCCTGATCAAAGCAGCGATTTTGGCGAAACCCGACTCGGTCGGATTATTATTGGCATATTGAATAGGTAACATATTTCCATGAATGTCGCTGGTTTCCAAAATAGTGAGGGTAAAATGGGTGGACATCCTTATATCAACTCCAATATATGGTCGCTCAGACTCACTATATCAAATTTGCGACCAAAGAGCTATTAGCGGTACAAACCATCTTGATGATACATAAGCTGTCCAGCATCATTTAATATTTATAAAATATCTGGAAGAAATTATGCTATATTATGAAAAGTAAATTGGCTCATACCGTTGATCAGGAGGTCCATTCAAATGTTTAAAAAAATAGTGACGAGCGGCTTGTCTCTGGTCATGACCGCAGTAATGGCAGCGGGCTGCAGTATGCAGCAGGGCAACGCACTCGAAGCAGGCGGAAGCAAACAAGAAACACCTGCTGCAAGCTATGTACCAATGGAGCTAACGGTCCAATTCGCCTCTTCACAGAACGCAGAAACACTAGAAGCCAAAGCCAAACCGCTGGAGAAGCTCCTTGGCGATCAGTTAAGCATTCCTGTGAAGGTTTCCGTTTCTACGAGCTATAATACCGTTATTGAAGCCATATCGTCCAAAAAAGTGGATATCGGCTTCCTCCCTCCGAATGCTTACGTACTTGCTCATGATCAGAAAAAAGCCGTCGACCTGCTTTTACAGGCTCAGCGGTACGGCATAGATGACGCAACGGGTGCAGAAACGAAGGAATTGGTCGATTTTTACAAAGCCATGTTTATCGTCAAAGCTAACTCCCCGATCAAAGAATTGAAGGATTTGAAAGGCAAAAAAATCGCTTGGCAGAGCGTTACCTCATCTGCAGGTTATGTATGGCCAGCCAATGAACTGAAAAAAGCCGCCGTCGATCCGGAGAAAGACGTTACCGGCATTGAAGTCAAGGGTCATGATAAAGCCGTGCTTGCGGTGTTGAACGGCCAAGTGGACGCAGCTGCCATAATCCAAGACGCACGCAACACAGTGAAAAAGGACAAGCCTGACGTATTCACACAAACGCGCGTGGTCGCATTTACTGCACCGATCCCAAGCGATACGATTGTTGTCCGCAATGATATGGATCAAGCTTGGAGGGACCAGATCGCGCAAGCTTTCATCGATATCGGAAAGGATCCTGAGGGCTCGAAAATCATCTATGAAGTCTTTTCTCACCGTGGCTATGTAAAGTCTAACGACCAGAAATTCAACGTCGTTCGCGAGTATTCCAAGGACATCGGACAGAAGTAATTCTTACTCCAAACGCCAAAGAAACAGTCTGCAATAACAGACTGTTTCCCGTCGTGACCATGCCCTTATTGCAGGGCTGTTTTATTTAAAAGAATTTACTTTTGCTCATAACCCGGATGATTGTAATCCGTATTTTTTAATTCCTGTATTATGTTCAGGCTGCGGATATGGTGTTTGGTTTCCTCCGTACCGAGCTGGTAAATCGCCCGATAAACCTCCATCAAGTTATCATTGAACTGATCCGTGGCCGGATCGTGATCGGCCGATTTGTAAGGAATAGGAGCTCTTTGGGCGGTGTAGTCGTCGTTTTGCTTCTCCCGGTCCAGCAGAGTCTGCAAATGGTTGATCTCGCTTTCTGTCGCCATGACTTGCAATTGCTCCGTACGTGAAGGTTCGGCTTCAACGGATTTGCCGGAAACGGATACGTAATAATGTTTTTTATCGTTCATAGGTGGAACCTCCTTTTCGTTATCCATAGTAAGTAATACCACCAGCACTACGCCTATGAAACAAATATACTCAGTCTGACCGCGGCGGACCGCTCCAATGAAAAAGGAACCGCCTGCGCATCGACGAGGAGATGCGGCTGATTGAATTAACTAACGTACCAAGCAATGAACTGCGCCCCCGGAACCAGAAAAAGATGCGCCAACAGTGTTCCTACAAGCCTAGACAGCATAAGGAAGCCGAACATCCGGTTCATCTCGTTCAGATTCGTTCTGCCCGCCATTGCTTTATCCGTTAGAAGCGCCACCCTTGGATCGATAAATACGGTCAGCAGTATCGTTGCTATGCCGTTAATTAAGCCCGAAGATTGAGAGGCGGCCATGGAGTGCTCCGGCACGAGATAGGATGCATAGAGCGCAGAGAGCACCCCTACAGTATAAATGCCGGTAACGAGAGTGTTTAACAATAGCAACCGTTTAGGAATTCCGCCCACCCGGAGCCGCTGCAGCATCTCCCAGCCGGGGAAGCGCATATTGTTCTTCACCCGTTTCAGCTTGGCAATCGAAACAGACTCCCTGACCAGCAGGGGAATGGAACCAGCAGCTTCCAACCGGGAAACCAGCCTCATAGAAATAAAGACCATCGTCGGAAACATGAGAATGGCCAGTAGGGTGCCCGCAGCCGCACCCGCCAATATCAGATGGAACTGCCACTCTAGCGGAGTTCCCGGATGAAGGATAGCATTATCGATCAAGCCGCCGGTGAGCGGCCCCTGCACCAAATTTGACGTTCGCGACACCAGAAGGATGATCCCGGTAAGAGATAAAGCCACAGCCAACTTACCCACACGGATTCCAGCCAGTCTGACGGCATAAGCCAGTGTCTCCACAGCATGAATCATCAACGTCAACAGTACGACCAGCAGCAGCTCTCCGGTCAAATCTTACCGCCTCCCTGCGCATATTTCATGTAACTTTTTTTTGAGCAATAAAAAAAGTGATGGCGCACTCCATTAAGAGCAGCTACCATCACGTCGGTTCGTCAGCTTCCAGCTACGTCCCTTTTCGTGAACAGCAGCCAAGAGACGGCGTAAAAAACAATCCAATAGGCAAGCAGCACCGTCACCGAGAATCCAAGCGTCATGCCCGGGACCAGCGGATTCCCTCCGAGTACGTAGGGAGACAAATCGGTGTTGGCAAACAATACATATTTTACCCATGTGTATCTGAGCTGTACTAATACCGCCATGGTCGGCATTGACGTTAACATAAGGAAAATGGATAAGCCTATCGCAAGCGAACTGCTGCGAAACACGGTGGAGATCATGAAGGCTAAGGTGGCGGTCATGACAATTTGGATCGACTTTAATCCATACGTCTTCAGGATCGACGAAATCGTCTCATCTGGAAGTACTATGCCTCCTACACCGAAAAGCAGCAAGCCTGTAAAATAGGAAACGATCAGTAAGACGAGCAGAAGCGTTACGATAAAGAGCAGCACCGTCACGTATTTGGACCAAAGAATTTTTCCCCGGGACGACGGCCGGATCAGCAAAAGCTTAATCGTTCCCCAAGTAAACTCGGCAGCTACGATGTCCCCCGCCACAATTACAGTGAATATCGTGACGAGTGAAGTCAGACTCGACGCAAAAACCATAAACTGAAGTACATGATCCATTCCCGCTTCAAGAACATACTTCATCAGCACGCCCATGGTGATGACCGCGAGCGCCAAGATCGCCAGCATTACCCACGTGCGCAGCCGGGTATAGATCTTCATGTGTTCATTCTGGACAAGCCGGACAAAGCTAGACAATCCGATTCCCCCTTGTCACTTCGAGGAATTGATCCTCCAGCGTTTTGATCTGCATACGAATGCCGTACACTCCGATTCCCGCCTTCACGAAACGGGCATTCAGCTCAGCAACGGCCTGCCGCTGTCCCGGCAAAGTAACGACCAGTTCAGCACCATCGGCTTTGGCCGGTATGTCATCGCTTAGCAATTCAAGTGCCCTAGCGAGATCTTCCACTTCGAAACGCACCTCCACCGTATCCGTGTCCCTTGGGGCATCTTTGAAGGAACGGACATCCAGCAGCCGGCCATTCTGAATAATCGCCACCCGGTCACACATCAGCTCCATCTCGGAGAGCAAATGGCTGGATACGATGACCGCGATTCCCTCCTCACGCGCCAAACGCCGCAAATAATCGCGAAGCTCGCGGATTCCTTCCGGGTCGAGCCCATTGGTCGGCTCGTCCAGCACGAGAACCGACGGGCGATGGAGGATCGCCTGGGCTACACCAAGCCTCTGTCTCATGCCGAGCGAGTACGTTTTCACTTTATCCTGAATGCGGTTCTCGAGGCGAACCAGCTCCACGACTTCTTCTATTCTTTCATGCCCTACATTCGGCATCATACGTGCAAAATGAACCAGATTCTGATAGCCGCTCATAAAGCCGTAAAATTCCGGATTTTCCACGATAGCGCCTACATGCACCATCGCTTGCTCGAATTCGTTCTTAACGCTGTGGCCTAGGACCTTCACTTCACCGTCGGTGATCGACATAAGCCCGACCATCATCCGGATCGTTGTCGTCTTTCCAGCGCCGTTCGGTCCGAGAAAACCAAACACTTCACCTGGCATGACCTCAAAGGTCAGTCCGTCAACGATGGTTTTGGAACCGATTTTCTTCGTCAGCGTTTGCAGCTCAATAACAGAAGGACTGCTCATATGGCCTCCAAATAAAAAAAGATATGGTATGCTTCTCCTAGCAGGAAAAAGTATACCATACCTCTTGAAGATGACCAAGCGTCTCCGTTAGGCGCCTTCTTCATAATACTTGGCCAAGCTGACGATCATGCTCCCCATCCGCTCCTCTTCAGGAGCGACTACGCGCTGAATCCCTTCATCTCGAAGCGCCTCCGCCGTCACCTTTCCAACCGCTACGGCAACAGTTGTGCCGCGGAACGCATCCGCCAGTCGATCTGCCAAGCCTTTCTCGCGCGCATAAGACATCAGAAAGCGGACTTGAGGCGTGCTCGTAAACGTCACGGCATCCAGCTCCCCTTCTACGATCTCCGATAGGAGCTTGTTAATCACGTTCATCTCCGGAGGCACATGCACATACGGCAGTATTTCATAGTATTGTGCCTGCTGTTCGCCCAGCCAACCGACAAGACGAGGAGCATGATCCCCATACAACTGCAGCGCTACCCTGCGCCCGTGAAGATCGTACGGCTTAAGCGCCCGCAGAATCCCAACGGTTGTACCGTCATCATCCCTCACCGTAGGCTCCAATCCAAGAGATTTTAAGTATTTCACCGTCTTATATCCTCTGGCCGCAATCTGAGTACGTCTCAGCGTATCGATGAACGCTTCGGCAACCCCCATCGACTCCGCCGCTTGAACCAGCATTTCCGTTCCCACGCCTGTAGTAAATATGATCCAATCCGTTCCGTTCTCGATGAGGTCGGTGATCTTTTTCTCTACCTTCTCCCGTTCGATAGCTACCGTACCTTGAGTTGGCCTGACAACCGGAATGCCTCCCAGCTTCTCCACCATGATACTCAACTCGGCCGCCTTCCTTGGTCCCGTTAGTGCGATCCTTTTTCCTTCTAGTCTGCGCATGTCTTTCTTCCCCCATATCCGCTAGTGTCTGCCGCTTAACGATTTCACATACAATACAGCTCGTTAGATCAGCGTAAGGACACTACAAAACAAATTATGTCAATTTTCCTATCTATTAACGTAGCTTATCTTTACATAATATTTGTAATAGTAATATACCTCATGGGTTAGGAACTTTCAATACAAAACTGCTTATAACATTCATAAATTGTACTTATGAAGGTGAAATTACCGAATATTTATAAATATTAATTAATGTATCGTTCGTTTTTTGTCTAACAACATAAACATATCTTACCGACTCTATTCTATAAACAGTTTATATTCTATGAATCCGGGCAAATCTAGTATTATCACTCTTCATTTCAATCAGATTAAAGGAGGATATACTAGAATGAAACCCGTTTATCGCTTAATCATGCTTTGTGTCCATCTTCTTTTGCTCCATGTTCTCATTGGGGCAACGCCCGCGGCAGCCTTCCACATGTACGGAGGATACTATGGATTTTGCTGCGCATCCGAAGCCTACATTCCACCTGAAGAGGACCCAGACACAGCAGCGGAGCTTGTTATTCCGCCTTCCTTAACTTACGAAGTCCAGCCTAGAGATACGATGTACAGCATTTCACGGTCTTTCGGTATTACCGTTCAAACCTTGCTCGCCGCTAATCCGACCGTAGAACCGAACCGTCTCGCTATCGGACAGCTGCTTCAGATTCCGGCTGCCGAAGTGGGACTGCAGCTTCCGGACGGCCAAATAAATACGGTCAGCCTGGTGCTCACCTCTACGCTGTCCGCTTATACCGCCGGGGTCGAATCGACAGGCAAAACCCCTTCCCATCCAGCCTACGGAGTGACATCCAGCGGCAGCAAAGCGGAAGAAGGGCGAACGATCGCCGTGGATCCATCGATCATTCCGTTCGGAACGACCGTATTTATCGACGGGATCGGCATCCGTACAGCAGAGGATACCGGTTCTGCCATCCGCGGCTCACGTATCGACATATTCATGGACGATGTGCGGGAAGCCCGTCAATTTGGAGTGAAGAAGAACGTCAAAGTATATGTATTGGGTAAGGATGCCGTACGAACGGCTAGCTGACAGCCCAACTGCATATATATACATCCCCCATGATTGTTTAAAGCAACCGCTTCATAATACCGTTCTTGAAATCAGTGAGTGTATTTGGATAAAAAACACTTCTCTGGTACATCTATTAATAATAGATGTACCAGAACGCCAAACTTTGTTCTGGAAAATATGATTCATCCTATTTCTTTCATTGGAATTTACCGTAGTTTATAAATTCCACCTTGAATTTACATTGGATTGGAATTGAACTATAGACTTTTTTCCAATTCAACTTCTTCCACTCGTCATAACTCATACTGTTTCTAACATGTTGGCCAAGCCCAACGCTATCTACTTTATTTTTTTGCATCTGATGTATCAATAATTCGGCTTTTTCTTTCAAATATTCGGATACTTGCTTTTCTAGTTGCTTCTGATCCTGTTTCTTGCCTAATTTCAGCTTGCCCGTATACTCAATGATGCTTCCCTTAATATGGAGATCGAACACAACATGGATCTTTTCATGTTGATCTTGACTAATTTTCACCTTACGATGATTAATTATGGAGCTAAGCGTAACTGCCTCAGTGCTGTTCCTATGATTAAATCCAATATTGATTTCCCCTTGTCTGAAATTTCCGCGCAAACAGGCAAAAATGAGAGCATCTTTGGGTGAAATCCTGGTTCGGTATCGATCGCCATCAAACAAGCCTATGCCATCAATAACCAGATGGTCTTTGTTCAGCTTTAATATTGGAGCAACGGGGTCAATACCGTCATCAAACAAATCACGAATAAAGTGAAGAATACTAACCTCAGGAATGGTTTTATTTCTTTCTTCTGTCACCAATAGCTTGTAAATATATTGCCCGGTTTCAAGCTCACTGGGAAAATCCATTTTTAATAATTCAGAAGCATTTCCATTAACTACAGTCATCCTGACTCTCGGACCAATCGATGGATCACGAACGAGCGTATCCAAGTGAGGCCAAATTCCTTGTTCTGCAAATTCTTTGCCCAATAAAATATTTCTTAACTGACCATTTACAAGGATTTTACTTGTTTGTCTTGATAAATTTCCTCTTGCCTCTTTGCCCGATGTAGACACTGTAGTTAAAAATTCTCTTTTATTTCCGCCAACTGCTGGGGAAGTCGGTACACTAATGGATACTAACAGCTTTTTCTCTGCACCAGGTTCAGGCCTATTTATATCGTAGCTGATGGAATTGATAAGCCCCAATTTTTCAAGACGCTTTTTATCTGTAGAACAACCGCTGATCGTTAATATCACAATGATTGTCAATGTAAAGTATCGTAGTCGCAACGGCATTTTATTTCACCCCTTGGCGTCTTTTCACCAGCAGCAGAAAAATTAAAAAAATCGGAATGACAAAGTTCAAAAGGCTTTGCATCATAACAAAATATCTCAACCAGTCAACAACTTCCTGGAGTACATCCGTTAGATTAGAAACGATGTAGGTTATTATAACCAGCAAGAAAGCCAGTATCTTTGGTTGTGCTTTAGTAAATATTCTTTCAAGATAAAGCTGAGCGATCCAGTAACAAATAACGGTAGTCATCAACATTTTAAAAATAAAGAATACAAACAACAGGTTCTCGATCCGCTCAACAAACGGGAGTTCAATAAAGGCCAAGAGATCAAGTAATGGGAACTTGAGCTTCAAAAGCAGCCCAAAACCAAAGAAACCGAAACTAACCACACAAATGAAAATATAAACGAAAGTCGTATATAAGTTACCTAAAAGTACGGCGCGGAAAAATTTTGAGTTTCGCTCCACGTATGGGAATAAGTATAAACACACTTCATAGCCTAATAACGACGCGAATATCTCCACCATACCTTGGGCCATGGCTGTAGTATTACCTTGAAACAGAAAGGGAGTAAATCTTACCCATTCTATGTCTCTAAAGTGATACAGTAATAGTAGAGGCATCCAAACGGTCAAATAAAAGAAAACGGTTGAAGCTTTCACGATATTGTAAATACCTTGAATCAATAGAAAATAAACTAGAATATCAAAAAGTATCTTTAAGATTGAAGATGGCGTGGTATGAAACGAGAGCATTTGAAACATCAACATGTATTGTTTACCGATCAGACAACCTGAAATAGACCATATACTTGCAATGACCGCATACATAGGAACCAGAATGAACTTGGATACGGACGATTCCATGATATCGAATACGGATTGCCCCTGTCCCATGTGGTATACAATATAAAAAAGCCCAATATTCATACAAACCAAGGCAGAAGCGATAACGATAGATATCCAGCCGTTGGTGCCAAAATGCTCAGCTGTTAATCGAGGGAGACTGAACATTAAGACTCCGGACTGAACCAAATACATTAACAATCCAATATGATACGGATTCAGTTTCTCACGCATACTTATCCCCCTCTTGTATGCTTATTTCATTCTTTGTTTGTTCCGTGTTTTTGCTTGCATTGGTCTTTTCCGCAGGGACCAGAACGGTGAACGAATGAAGGTATCTTTCCAATCATTCAGATTCATCGGAGCAATAGGTGTAAGATACGATGTCCCCAAATTGGTCAGTCCAGATAAATGAATCACGATCCATGTGATTCCAAACAAAAGCCCCAAATTCCCGAAGATGCCGGCTAAAAAAATAAGCCCGAACCGGATTAATCGAATGGAAGCGCTCATGATATAACTAGGGATGACAAAAGAGGCGATCGCGGAAGAAGCAACCGCAATAATAAGAATATTGCTGGTTAATCCTGCTTGCACAGCCGCTTGGCCAATAACGATACCGCCTACAATGCCGATCGTTTGTCCAATTTTTGAAGGCAATCTGGCGCCAGCCTCACGCAGAAGCTCTATGGTGACCTCCATAAGCATGGCTTCATAAAGCGGAGGAAAGGGCACTTTGCTGCGTGATTCCGCTAAGTTTAACAATAACGCTTGCGGAATCATCTCATAATGAAAGGTGGTAACTGAAACATAGAATGCCGTAAAGGTAATGGTGATGAGAAAGGCAATAAATCGGAGTAACCTTAATCCGGTACCCAATAGCCATCGTTGATAATAATCGTCCGGTGAGGAAAAAAATTCAAAGAAACTGGTTGGAGCACAGAAGGCGGAAGGGCTGCCGTCCACTAATCCCACAATTTTTCCTGCAACTAATTTGGAAGCGACAACATCGGTTCGTTCCGTTGTCATGAATTGCGGGAAGATGGAATTCGGATGCTCATCAATCAGTTGAACGATCATGTTCCCTTCAAATAGTCCGTCGATCTCAATGCTTCTCACTCTTTTTAACAATTCATGAACTAAATCGTCATTCGCGATATCTTGGATATATAATACGTAAACAGTGGTCTTCGTAATTTCTCCGACAGAAAGCTTCATTGTTTTTAATTTGGAGCTTCTCACTCGTCTTCGTATGAGGGACAAATTCGATGCGATATTTTCTGTGAACGCGTCATGCGGACCTGTAATCACGGATTCCGTTTCAGATTGTGCAATCGTTCTGGATTCCGGGCCGTATACATTAACAGAATAAACATCGTCCCCATGGAAAATAACCGTTTTCCCACTTACAATGTCTTCAATAGTCTCCTGTGTATTTTGGGGCATTTGAAATTGAGATTGCTTGAATAATTGCGGCAAATCGTCATTTGTAACATTCTTCAATGGATTAATAACTTCGCGATTTAACTCGTTCTTGTCCACTAGATGGTCAAAATAAATTAGAGTTATACTTAATTCGGGAAACGTTCTAGTTACAATATCATCGCAGTTTTCAAGTTCATTTAGGATATGTTTTGAGTCCGGTTTCTCGGGTTGGTTTTCGTTTTCGTTTCCAATCCCCCTCCCTCCTTTATTCTCAATACCGAGTAAACGACGAAAGTTATCCATTTGATCCTCCTTAGCACTCCCCCCATATTTTCTATTAATAACCTAAAAATTATACAGAATGGACTCATATGATTCGTAATCATATATCTCAAAGAGCTAAACATTCCCAAAATGCAAAAATAGACCAACCAGAAACTCTGATTGACCTAATCTTAAGAAGGACTTACGTTTGTGTGTTTTCTCTTTGAAACAACGTGTCTTTCTCCACCACTCCCACAACGGGAGCTTGACCCTTTTCGAGTCATCCTCCATATTTTTTCTGCAGCTCTCGTATGCGCTCAATCAAATCTTTACCGATAACTCCCTCAAATTCCTGATAAATCGGTTCCCAAGCATGCATCCACTCCAGCCGCTCCTCGGGCGTTTGCATATGAATCTGCATCATTGCACGATCGCGAAGCTCCTGAAGCTGGCGCTCATTCATCTGAATGGCATTTTGATTCGCCCATGCCGTGGTCTCCTCCAATGCCTCCTGGATCAAAACCTTCAAATCGTCAGGAAGCTTATCCCAGTATTCTTTGTTCATCAGCACCGCATACCCTAAATAGCCGTGATTACTAATAGTCATATATTTTTGAACTTGATAAAATTTTTTGGAGTCAATGTTGCTGATTGCATTCTCTCCGCCATCCACGAATCCCGATTCCAAGCCGCGGTACACTTCGTCGAATGGTATGGCCACTGCTTTGGCTCCAAACAGCCTAAATTGAGCTGCAATCACTTCGCTTGGCATGATCCGAAATTGCTGACCTTTAAAATCAGCCGGATGGATGAGAGGCCCATGGCCAGAGGTCATTTGCTTAAACCCGTTACTCCAGTATGAAAGCCCTATCATATTTTTATACTTTAACTTTTTGAAAAGGATTTCGCCTATCTCTCCATCAAACGCATCTTGTATCGCCTCATTGGTCAAAAACGCATAAGGAAGGTCAAATGCCTGCCAAGCCGGTACATATTGGGATATTTTAGAAAAAGCCGGAGCAATCATCTGAATGTTGCCCTTCATCAGCGCATCCACTTCGTCGGTATCGTTATAAAGCACCGCGTTCGGGAACACCTCAACCTTGACGCGCATGTCCGTTTTCTGATAGACCCGACGGGCAAAATCTTGAGCCGCCAAGCCTTTGGGCGTATTCTCCGCTACAACATGACTAAATTTGATGACGATTTCCCTATCGAACCCTTCCTGCTCATCATCATCAACAACAGGCGCTGAGCTTAATGTGGGATAAAAACCGATGGTCACCGCCGCAGCAAGGCCGATCAAGATAACAAGCAGCGTTCCAAGCAGCCTTCTCACGTCCGCACACCTCCAACCTTATCAAGGTTCCGATCTTAATCACAGTATATCACGAAATGTTTCGTCGCATCAGACACAAACATGTTTTCTTGGCATTGCGGTTAAACTAACCCCAAAAAGCCCTGATATGGCCAAGAAGACGAGGAGGAGAAGCCCATCATGCTTGAAGGCTATGCCTTTCGCCTGCTTTGCTGTCTAACGGCAGTGATGCTTGTTGCAGGATGCGGACAAGAGCAGCAACCTGCCAATCAAAAGACACAAAGCTCCAATCAACAAAATGTCAAACCAATCGATACAGAGCTTCGGCAACAAATGAAGATGTATCAAGAAATCAAGCAGCAGGAATACAAACAAAATGAACAACTCCGGCAAAATGAAAAAAAGCAGCTTAAGAAGCTGCAGAAGCAGCAGGAGGAAATGCTGAAGCGGGAGCTCGAATTTCAAGAAAAAGTCCGAAAAGGCGGTAATCCTTGGTCGGATGAGAATAAAGAAGAGAAGTCTTCCGGGAAGCAGCAGAACCAAGTTCAGCAGAAATAAGAAAGCTCCGGCGGATTACCTGCCATGTGTGCCCATCTTCCCATCTTCAAAGATGCGAAAGACGGGCATGTTTTATTCCCATTAGCTTAAGCTTATTGTATGATTAGAGTACATAATGGCTTCAGCCATTCTCCAACTGGAAAGGGGACGTCCTGCCAGAGCCATGCTGCAGCGTTTGAAAATTAATTGGAAAATCGCCATATTATCGTTCGGAATCGTACTTTTTTCGCTCTGTATCGCCGGAAGTGTCCTTCTGGGCGGTATTATTCGGATGAAAGAGGAGGATCTCGGTTGGCGGCTGCTTGTGACCGCACGGACGGTCGCCCAAATGCCGGAGGTGGTTGCCGGTCTCACCCAGCCCGATCTGAGCGTAGGCGTCCAACCGGCCGTCGAACGCATTCGCATCATCAACGATGTGACTTACGTCGTTGTGATGGATATGGACCGGGTACGGTATTCTCATCCGGTTCAAAGCCTTATCGGCACCATCTCGAGCGGTGCCGACGAGGGCTCCGCCTTCGCCGAGCATACATACGTTTCCAAGGCGAAGGGAGAGCTCGGTACAGCGCTGCGAGCGTTCGTTCCGATCATGAACGCTGAGCACGTGCAGGTCGGCGTCGCCTTGGTAGGCCGCATCATGCCGACAGTAGGACAGGTCCTGCTCGACCTCTCCAGCCAAGCCTATATTGTGCTGCTGCTCTCCCTTTTATTCGGGTTTTGGGGATCCTGGAAGCTTGCCCAGCATATCAAGCAGCAAATGTTTGAGCTCGAGCCGCACGAAATCGCCAGGCTGTTGGTAGAGCGTACGGCAACCTTTCACGCGATGCATGAAGGTGTAATAGCGATTGACAAGTATGAACGGATTACGATATTTAACGAAAAAGCGAAGCATATGCTAAATATTTCAGGTGACGTTATCGGCAAACGGATTCATGAGGTCGTTCCCGATACTCGATTGCCGGAAATTCTCAAGATGAATCACCCCGTGTATAATCAGGAGCAGGCCATCGGCGGAGATATCATTATGAGTACTCGTGTGCCGATAACCGTAGGAGGACGTACGGTAGGCGCTGTGGCGATTTTTCAAGACCGAACGGAAGTGACGCGAATGGCCGAAGAGCTGACCGGCGTAAAGGCGTTTGTAGACGCTCTGCGTGTTCAAAATCACGAATATATGAACAAGCTTCATACGATCGGAGGTTTGATTCAGCTCGGGAATAATGAAAAAGCGCTCGACTACTTATTTGAAATCACAGAGCAAAAAGAAGAGCTTACGCGTTTCCTTACCCAGAGAATCAAAGACGACAGCTTGACCGGACTTCTACTAGGTAAAATCAGCCATGGGCGCGAGCTTGGCATTGAAGTGACGATTGACCGTCAAAGCCGGCTGGAGCGGTTTCCGGAACGGCTGGACCAGCACGACTTCGTTATCCTGCTCGGGAACCTGCTGGAGAACGCTTTTGACGCCCTCCAGCAGGTTCAACGGGATAAACGAATATTTGTTAGCATTGAGCAGGACGAACAGATCCTCTCCGTGCTCGTAGAGGACAACGGCTGCGGAATGGACGAAGCTACCCGCGCCCGGATTTTCGAGCGCGGCTATACTACTAAAGGCCGCAGCGAGCGCGGCATCGGACTCCACTTGATAGCCGGCATGGTGGACAAAGGCGGGGGTACCATTCAGATCGATTCCACTCCCGGGGAAGGAACTGCGTTTCTCGTATCGTTCCCCATGGACTAATTGTTGATATAAAGATGAGGCAGGGATAATTCTATGAATGCTACGAATTCTTCAAAATCCAAGCAGTACCGTGTTGTGTTGGTAGAAGACGACCCTATGGTTCAGGAGGTGAACCAGCAGTTTGTTGAACGAGTCGAAGGCTTTCACATTGTTGGCATCGCTTCCAGCGGGGATGAGGGGCTGCATATGGTTAAGGAGCTCAAGCCAGATCTCGTGATTCTCGATATCTTCATGCCGGTGCAGGACGGGATCGAAACGATAACGCAAATTCGCAAACAAGAGCTCTCCGTTGATGTCATCGTGATTAGCGCTGCCAGCGATATGAGAACCATAGAGCGGATGCTTCAGAACGGAGCGGTTGATTACATTATGAAGCCGTTTAAATTCGATCGCGTGAAACAGGCATTGGAGCATTATCGAAGCCTAAAAGAAACGCTACAAAGCGAGCTTGCAGCGACTCAAAGTGAGATTGACCGGGTTTTGTACGGCGTTCAACGAGAGAAAGCTTCCCAAGTATACGCTACAGATGCACCAGCCGTTCAAGATCTGCCCAAAGGTTTGCAGGCCGTAACCTTGAAACAAATTATGCATTTTTTAAACTTCCAAATGAATCCGCTTTCAGCAGAGGAAGTCGCTGAAGGCGTGGGCATCGCCCGGGTCACGGCTCGTCGTTATTTGGATTACTTGGAGAAAAGCGGCCAAGTTCGCTTAGATCTTCAGTATGGGATAGGACGCCCCGTGAACAAATATGTACTTTCAACCCGCGCGGGAGAATAAATTCCTTTTTGACACATCAATCGACTTGTAGCTGTCTGATCCTAATCGTACATGCCTTAAGGAACAGCAGACGTCATCATCCCCGACACCTAATAAAATAACCCGTCAAGCGATATATTTGCGCTCATCGGGTTATCTTACATTAACAGATACAGGTCTTTCTCTTTTTCCCAACCTTGCCGGCTGCCTCCACCTTACGAAGGTATTCTGACGCAAGCGGTACTTTACAAGCCGTTGCGCCAACATCTACATGTACCTTACCGATTTGTTCGGCAATCCTCATCGCATCCTCGTGCAAAGCTGCAACATAAGTACCGACAACAATGACGAACGCATTCATGTTATAGCGGACTCGGTTCCTCTCATCATGTATTGTAGATTCTACTTGCTGTAGGAGCTGTTTAATTTCTTCTATATCCAATCGTTCGTCAGGCGTAATCGAGATGTAGTTGGCATAAGTGCTCCACCCGCAAGTAGCGATCAGTTCATCAGACGACTTCATCCATTCCCTTGCTAGCTCCAAGGCAAATAGGCTTTCTGCGGTAACCCAGGCAACGGTATATTCAGCAAGCATATACCAGTTGGCCGCTCGCACCCAGTCTTGAAGCATTTCTTTCGTAGCTGTCTTCGGATTAACGGTAAGTCCAGCCAAATACATCGCATCGCTGTTTCCGGTATCATACAAGGCTCGAGCAAAACTCTGATCCTTCCTCACGTCTTTGACCAGCTTCTTCAAATCGCCGATCTTGACTCCAAAGAAAGGCTCTTTCGCTCCGTGACGTATGAAAGTCTGTTTCGTTTGTTCCGATCCCATGTCCTCGAGCTTACTCATGATCTCATTTATCGTAACCATCCTATCCACCTCTCTTGCACTTTATGGTGAGATGACCAGCTGAAAAATAAAAAAACTTCTCTAAGTTTTTTGGCTTTAAGCGGGTGAT
This sequence comes from Paenibacillus sp. PvR098, assembly GCF_017833255.1. Classification (NCBI taxonomy): domain Bacteria; kingdom Bacillati; phylum Bacillota; class Bacilli; order Caryophanales; family Paenibacillaceae; genus Paenibacillus; species Paenibacillus sp. PvR098. The sequence continues at coordinate 4,329,300 of NZ_JAFIBU010000001.1, read as the reverse complement.
GGGAATCGAACCCACGCCACCAGCTTGGGAAGCTGATAATGCGGGTCTGATGATTTCCGATTAAGTCCGAAAAAGCTTGATTTTACTGGGGTTATACAAACCACTCTCTGGTGTATTGGGGTTCAATCTGGGGACGAATGTTTAATTTCGTCCCCAATTCGTCCCCATCATATCCCTAAGCTGGTGGTGTTAAACATGCACCGTATGCGGGAACAGGATATCCGGGATTATTATGCAGGATTCCGCGAAATCCTTGATCTTAGATCCTTAGCGAGCCACGGAACCCCCTAGCAGCATAGTAGGATTCTGCTCCATTGTGGTATACAAAGACCGTGTCGTAGCGGCGATCGCAAAAGAGAGCCCCGCCGAGCCTTCGAATACGAGCAGGCGTTTGAACCCAACTCGATGTTTTCATATCGAAATTTCCATGTTGCTGCAGTTCCCGGTATTGTTCTTCTGTTAAAAGCTCAATCCCCATGTCAGCTGCCATATCAATTGCATTATTATCCGGTTTATGTTCTTTCCTTGACTCTAACGCTTCACGGTCGTAACAAACGCTTCTGCGACCTTTAGGACTTTCCGCCGAACAATCATAGAAAATGTATTCGCCCGTCTTATTATCATAACCAACAACATCCGGTTCGCCGCCGGTTCTTTCCATTTCATTGAGCGACCACAGTTTTGCGATATTCGCTTCTAGCCTGGCTTGTAATTCGGCCCATTCAAGACCTTTGTGGCGGTTCAAGTTTTTCTCAAAGCGGGCTTTCAATGTTCGGAGCAGTTCTTCACGTTGTCCAGATGACAATTCCATTGACATGTTCGTTTCCCTCCCTTCAATGATCGCGGCATGACCACGGTACCGCATAAAGAAAGCCGAAGCATTGTTCACGGCAGGCAATTATCGGTAAACGCGGCATTAAAGGCTACTTCTTAATGAGCAACACACAGCACTCCACATGCATCGTATGTAAGGCAATGCATACGGGATATTTTACCCAAACAAATATATCACAAATGTATAACCTATCGTCTAAGTAAAATCCAATAATTTTAGATAAAACAAAATATTCAAGTATCAATTTCTTAGTATTGATCAAAATGGATAATAGTTTAATCAAATTTTAGAAAGGAAAGGTATTATGGCGTCATCGAAAAAAGGGGGCCTAATTCATACCGACTCATTGTTGAAGCCGGTTATGATGCAAACGGTAAAAGGATCAAAAAGATGAAAACAGTTCGTACAAATACGAAAAAAGAGGCTATGTCAGAGCTTGCAAAATTCCAGATAGAGGTCGAGGCAGGAGAGTATATCTCTCCAGAGAAAATGACATTATCAGCTTTTGTTGACGAGTGGAAAGAAAAACATGCATCAAGGAACCTAGCCCCCTCCACAATGAAAGTGTATATGGAACATATTAGACAACACATCCTCCCTAAATTTGGCCATTTGCAGATCAATCAGATAAGAACCATACAAGTTGTAACTTTTATTAATGATCTTAGCAAATCTGTTTCGAATTCTAAACCACTGTCCGATTCTACCGTGCTTTACATTTACAAAGTATTAAAACATTTAATTACTAAAGCTGTAGAATGGAGATTGCTTCAAAAAAATCCAATGGATAAGATAATGCAGCCCAAAGTTCAAAGGAAAAAAATGAATTATTATGACGAGAAAGAAGCACGGGAGTTAATCGCGGCACTTTCAAAAGGACCGGTGGGATGGCGCCTTTACTACCTTGGTTGTATGCTCGGCGGCTTTCGTCGAGGGGAACTCGTAGGCCTGGAATGGAGCAATGTCAATTTCGAAGATAACTCAATTACGATATGTAAAAGCATTCCTTTGACATTAAATGGACAGGCCATTGAAAAATTGCCTAAAACCGATTATTCGATTCGTGAAGTCGATATGCCTGCTTGGTATATGAATGAATTAAGGGATTATCGAGATCAATGGTTGCAAGAAAAACAACTTCAGGGTGATTCCTGGTTAGGCGGCGATAAAGAGTATGTATTCCACAGTGGAAATGGTAGACCGTATTATTACTCTAGACCTAGTCACAACTGGAAGGTTTTCATCAGGAGGCATCAATTAAAAGAAATTCGATTGCATGATCTCAGACACAGTGCCGCGACACTCCTAATCGAAGAAAATGCATCACTCAAAGCGATTCAGGAGCGGCTCGGTCATTCCAAGTTTGAGGTGACTGCATATTTTTATGCTCACGTGACAAAGAAGGTCTCTCGGGACACAGCAAACAAGCTAGAAAAGTTTAACCCGAAAAATTTCGTCCCCAATCCGTCCCCAAATGACATTTCAGATCAGATGTAACACTCCATAAGAATAAAAAAAACCTTGATTAACAAGGTTCTCTCAGTAAGCGGGTGATGGGAATCGAACCCACGCCACCAGCTTGGGAAGCTGGAGTTCTGCCATTGAACTACACCCGCCCGTATGAAGATATAATAAAATTATCGCATAGAAACCGGGAAAAAACAAGAACCTAAAATTTTATTTGCAAAGTAAATTCAGTCTGTACTTTATGTATATCGTTAAGAAAAATAAAGACACACTAATCATTTGAATTTGTATTTCAATAACTGGTTCTGACCTCAGTTTAACCCCTGGCTTCTGGGATAAACAAAGCACTAACTTGAGAAACAGGAGCTCTACTTCCATAAAACTACAGCCACACGAATATTAAAGTGGTCGGGACGACACGATTTGAACATGCGACCCCCTGGTCCCAAACCAGGTGCTCTACCAAGCTGAGCTACGTCCCGATAATATATTCAATGCCATGTAAAGGACTTGAACCCCCACGGTTCCTTCACGATTTCCAATTCCGCCATACTTCACTTACTTATGTGCCCTGAGAGATGCGGCCTTACAGGCCGACTGCGGTGTAGTCCTAACGAAGCATAATCTCCGACGAACTCCACTTCGTTCTCATCTATCTCATTTCACTTTTTTCACTACGTGCCCTGAGAGATTCGAACTCCCGACCTTTTGATTCGAAGTCAAACGCTCTATCCAGCTGAGCTAAGGGCACATATGATTATGGAGCGGAAGACGGGATTCGAACCCGCGACCCTCGCCTTGGCAAGGCGATGCTCTACCCCTGAGCCACTTCCGCATCAGCTAAATGCCACGTCAAGAATATCCTCTTAAAGCGACAAATAATAATATAGCAGGCTTTAAACCAAAATGCAAACCCTTCTCATATGACGAATTTTTAGCTAATCTTAGTTAACTAACATAAGACTTCTTACAATCAACATCCGATTGATCTTGAATTAAGAGATTTTAAAACAAAAAAACAAGGACCCTTCCAAAAAGGAATCCTTGTTTTTTGTTATGCGCTCGAGAGGACTCGAACCTCCACGGCTGTTACCCCACTAGAACCTGAATCTAGCGCGTCTGCCAATTCCGCCACGAACGCATATTTAAAATAATGGTGCGGTTGAGAGGACTCGAACCTCCACGAGCATACGCCCACTACCCCCTCAAGATAGCGTGTCTGCCATTCCACCACAACCGCATATAAAGTTGTAAAAGTGAGCCATGTAGGACTCGAACCTACGACACCCTGATTAAAAGTCAGGTGCTCTACCAACTGAGCTAATGGCTCATACTATAAATATTATGGTGGTGGAGGATGATGGATTCGAACCACCGAACTCGTGAGAGAACAGATTTACAGTCTGCTGCGTTTGGCCACTTCGCTAATCCTCCGCAAATTGAAGAGTGCAGGCCAGCATGGTGGCTCGGGACGGAATCGAACCGCCGACACGAGGATTTTCAGTCCTCTGCTCTACCGACTGAGCTACCGAGCCCAACTAGACAAAACTTCGTAACAAAATTCCCACTATTGTGGAAGCTTCGCTTGGCGACGTTCTACTCTCCCAGGACCCTGCGGTCCAAGTACCATCGACGCTGGAAGGCTTAACGGCCGTGTTCGGTATGGGTACGCGTGGTTCCCTTCCGCCATCGTCACCAAACGAGTTGATGCTTCTGCCAAGAAACATCGGTTATTCACTATCAAGGTGGCTTGCACCCTGAAAACTGGATCGAAACAAAGTATGCTGAAGTTCATGTATTTGGATAAGCCCTCGACCGATTAGTATTCGTCAGCTCCACACGTTGCCGTGCTTCCACCCCGAACCTATCAACCTCGTCGTCTACAAGGGGTCTTACTAATTGGGAAATCTCATCTTGAGGGGGGCTTCACGCTTAGATGCTTTCAGCGCTTATCCCTTCCGTACTTAGCTATCCAGCCGTGCCTCTGGCGAGACAACTGGTACACCAGCGGTACGTCCATCCCGGTCCTCTCGTACTAAGGACAGCTCCTCTCAAATTTCCTACGCCCACGACAGATAGGGACCGAACTGTCTCACGACGTTCTGAACCCAGCTCGCGTACCGCTTTAATGGGCGAACAGCCCAACCCTTGGGACCTACTTCAGCCCCAGGATGCGATGAGCCGACATCGAGGTGCCAAACCTCCCCGTCGATGTGGACTCTTGGGGGAGATAAGCCTGTTATCCCCAGGGTAGCTTTTATCCGTTGAGCGATGGCCCTTCCATGCGGTACCACCGGATCACTAAGCCCGACTTTCGTCCCTGCTCGACCTGTTTGTCTCGCAGTCAAGCTCCCTTATGCCTTTGCACTCTTCGAATGATTTCCAACCATTCTGAGGGAACCTTAGGGCGCCTCCGTTACTCTTTAGGAGGCGACCGCCCCAGTCAAACTGCCCACCTGACACTGTCCCCATACCGGATCACGGTACCAGGTTAGAACTCCGATACGATCAGGGTGGTATCCCAACGTCGCCTCCACACAAGCTGGCGCTCATGCTTCTCAGGCTCCCACCTATCCTGTACAGATCGTACCAAAGTCCAATATCAAGCTGCAGTAAAGCTCCATGGGGTCTTTCCGTCTTGTCGCGGGTAACCTGCATCTTCACAGGTATTAAAATTTCACCGGATCTCTCGTCGAGACAGCGCCCAAGTCGTTACGCCATTCGTGCGGGTCAGAATTTACCTGACAAGGAATTTCGCTACCTTAGGACCGTTATAGTTACGGCCGCCGTTTACTGGGGCTTCGGTTCACAGCTTCGGATTGCTCCTAACCGCTCCCCTTAACCTTCCAGCACCGGGCAGGCGTCAGCCCGTATACTTCGCCTTGCGGCTTCGCACAGACCTGTGTTTTTGCTAAACAGTCGCTTGGGCCTTTTCACTGCGGCCCCCTCGGGCTATTCACCCTACCGAGGCACCCCTTCTCCCGAAGTTACGGGGTCATTTTGCCGAGTTCCTTAACGAGAGTTCTTCCGCGCGCCTTAGCATGCTCTGCTCGCCTACCTGTGTCGGTTTGCGGTACGGGCACCTTCTCCCTGGCTAGAGGCTTTTCTTGGCAGCCTGAACTCATGACCTTCGGTACTGTAATTTTCCCTCCCCATCACAGCTTAGCCTTAATGATGTGCGGATTTGCCTACACATCAGCCTTACTGCTTGGACGAGCATCCATCAGCTCGCGTCACTATCCTTCTGCGTCACCCCATTGCTCATAACGGTTCACGGTGGTACAGGAATTTCAACCTGTTGTCCTTCGACTACGCCTTTCGGCCTCGCCTTAGGTCCCGACTAACCCTGAGTGGACGAACCTTCCTCAGGAACCCTTAGGCTTTCGGCGGATCAGATTCTCACTGATCTTTTCGTTACTCATACCGGCATTCTCACTTGTAACCAGTCCACCAGTCCTCACGATCTAGCTTCAACCCGATTACAACGCTCCCCTACCCCATGACGTCATAGACGTCTAGTCATAGCTTCGGTGGTGTGTTTAGCCCCGTTACATTTTCGGCGCAGAGTCACTCGACCAGTGAGCTATTACGCACTCTTTAAATGGTGGCTGCTTCTAAGCCAACATCCTGGTTGTCTGTGCAACTCCACATCCTTTCCCACTTAACACACACTTGGGGACCTTAGCTGATGATCTGGGCTGTTTCCCTCTTGACAATGGATCTTAGCACTCACTGTCTGACTCCCGGGATAACGTCTGTGGCATTCAGAGTTTGACTGGACTTGGTAACCCTTGGCGGGCCCCGCACCCAATCAGTGCTTTACCTCCACGACGCATCTCCCGAGGCTAGCCCTAAAGCTATTTCGGGGAGAACCAGCTATCTCCGAGTTCGATTGGAATTTCTCCGCTACCCCCACCTCATCCCCGAATTTTTCAACATTCGTGGGTTCGGGCCTCCAGTGCGTGTTACCGCACCTTCACCCTGGACAGGGGTAGATCACACGGTTTCGGGTCTACGTCCACGTACTCAAGCGCCCTATTCAGACTCGCTTTCGCTGCGGCTACGGCTTCTCACCTTAACCTCGCACGGGAACGTAACTCGCCGGTTCATTCTACAAAAGGCACGCCATCACCCATTAACGGGCTCTGACTTCTTGTAAGCACACGGTTTCAGGTTCTTTTTCACTCCGCTCCCGCGGTTCTTTTCACCTTTCCCTCACGGTACTGCTTCACTATCGGTCACCAGGGAGTATTTAGCCTTGGCAGATGGTCCTGCCGGATTCCCACGAGGTTTCACGTGTCTCGCGGTACTCGGGATCCGTCTAGGGTTTTCGCAGAATTTCAGCTACAGGGCTTTTACCTTCTTTGGCCGGCCTTTCCAGACCGCTTCACTTACTCTGCTCAACCCACATTGACGTCCCACAACCCCAGAAAGCAAGCTTCCTGGTTTGGGCTAATCCGCTTTCGCTCGCCGCTACTGACGGAATCACTTTTGTTTT